>JAKCDM010000026.1 GCA_021841865.1 Pseudomonadota bacterium | reverse complement strand
GCGCCGGGACGGTCTTGCCGTCGACGTGGGCGTCGAACAGCACCATCTCGTTGACGCCGTCATAGTCCCAACCGTCGTGCGGGGTCATCTGGTACACCCACTTGACCGCGCCGGTCTGCAGGTTGCGAGCCCAGATGCTCATCGACCAGCGGTTCAGGCCGGGGCGTTGCGAGGGGTTCCAGGTCCCCGGGTTGCCGCTGCCGTAGTAGACCAGGTCGGTCTTGGGGTCGTAGGAATACCAGCCCCAGGTGGTTCCGCCGCCGACCTTCCACTCGTCGCCCTTCCAGGTCTTCAGGCTGGAGTCCGGACCGACGGGCTCCTGCGTGGCGCCGTTGATGGTCTGCTCGCCACCCTGGTTCATCAGGGTCATCTTGTCCGGGCCGTTGCTGTAGCCGCGCCACAGCATCTTGCCGGTCTTGGCGTCCAGCGCGGTGATGTAGCCGTTGACCCCGTATTCACCACCCGAGATGCCCACCAGCACGATGTTCTTGAACACCTGCGGCGCGGCCGTGACGGTCTGGCCGAGCTTCGGATCGCCGTTCTGGAACTTCCAGTCGACCGCGCCGGTCTTGGCGTTGAGGGAGTAGATCATGCCGTCGAGCGCGGCCACGATCACCTCGCCGCCGTTGCCCGGGTAGTAGCCGGGGCCGCGGTTGACGACGTCGCAGCAGGCCACCGGAGGAGCGTTGGGGTTGGGCGGTGGCGTGAATTCCCAGGCCACCTTGTGGTCCGGATCGTTGAGATCGACCGCGTAGACGTGGTTGGGATACGGGGTCTCGTAGTACATCATGTCGCCGATCACCAGCGGCTGGCCTTCGTGGCCGCGCAGCGTGCCGGTGGACATGGTCCACACCGGCTGCAGGTCCTTGGCGTTGCTGGTGGTGATCTGGTCGAGCTTGCTGTAGCGCCAGTTGGCGTAGTTGCCGGCCGGCATGACCCAGTTGTCGGGGTTGCTGGACATTTCCCCGATGGATTGCGCCTGCGCCGCCAGCATGCCGGCGGAGGCGAAAGCGACAAGCGCGGCTCCTGCAAGCCACCTGGGCTTGAGGGCCGCCTTGCGGCTTGCGGACTTGACGAACTTGTACACGGCAGTTGTCTCCTCTAGCGAGTGAACGAAGTCGCAGTCGCCCGACTGCGACTCTGAGCTCCCCCGTCGCGGGGTCGGGAAGGCGCGGGACGGACCCGCGCTTGCCCGAGAGATCTTGAGGGTCTCGGGAACGCAGTGAGCAACCTCCGTGCCAGTTCGCTCGAAGCACCTGCCGCGCACGCTCTCCGAGGGAGCGCGTCGCAAGCCATGCGCGCGCGCCGGGTCGGCGCGGCGCGGCGCGGAACAGTTTGCTCCAGCGCCTGCAACACAGTGGAAAGGCGCGGCGCACAGGCCGCGCGCCGCTACTTGGAGCGCGGCGTGAGAATGCCCAGCCGGTGCATGCGCCGGTAGAGGGTGTTGCGGCTGACCCCCAGCGCCTGCGCCGCGTGGCTGATGTTCCAGCGATGCTGCTGCAGCAGCGCCAGGATCTGCGCAGAGCCGGGCTCGGCTGCCGACGCGCCGGCGGCGGCCATGGCCGCCGGAGCCGGCAGGCCGGGTGCGATGTCGCCGGCCGCGGCGCCCACGGCGCGGCGCATGGCCGGCGGCAGGTGCTCCAGGTGCACGGTGGCGTCCGACGACAGCGCCAGCGCAGTGCGCACCACGTTGCGCAGCTCGCGGATGTTGCCCGGCCAGGCGTAGGCCAGCAGGCATTCCATGGCCTGCGGCGTGATGCCGGCCGGGCGCTCGTCGTTCTCGCTGACGCACACCGTGGCGATCAGCTCGCGCAGGTCCTGGCGCTCGCGCAACGGCGGCAGCCCCAGCGTGATGCCGTTGAGCCGGTAGTACAGGTCCTCGCGGAACAGCCCCTTGTGGATCAGCTCCGGCAGGTCGTGGTTGCTGGCGCTGACGATGTGCAGGTCCACCGGGATGGCCTTGGTGCTGCCCAGCGGCGTGACCTCGCGCTCCTCCAGCACGTGCAGCAGTCGCGCCTGCAGCGACAGCGGCATGTCGCCGATCTCGTCGAGGAACAGCGTGCCGCCGTGCGAGGCCAGGATCTTGCCCCGCATGCCGCCGGAGCGCGCGCCGGTGAAGGCCCCGGCCGCGTAGCCGAACAGCTCGCTTTCGGCCAGGGTTTCCGGAATGGCCGCGCAGCACATCGCGATGAAGGGGTTGCGCGCACGGCTGGAACGCTGGTGGATGGCCTTGGCCAGCGTGCCCTTGCCGGTACCCGTCTCGCCTTGCAGCAGGATGTTGATGCGCTTGTCCATGACCTGTTCGGCGCACCAGATGTTGAAGGCCATCGCCGGATCGCGTTCGCCGGTGGCCTCCAGGTTGGCGCCGATCGCGGTGGTCGGCCGCGGTGCCTCGATGGCCGTGGGCGGCGCTGCGCGCGGGACCACCTTGCCGCGCGCCTGCAGCGGCGGGCGCACCGACAGGAAGTAGTGGCTGCCGGGCGCCAGGCCGCGCGCGGACCAGACGCGGCACGGCATCTCGTGGGCCTGCGCATGCAGGCGCTCGGCGTTGAGCTCGAACAGCTGCTCGATGTCCCGGCCGAGCAGGTCGGCCGCGCGCTCCTGCCCGAGCATTCCCGCGGCCATCGCGTCGGCCCCGCATACCCGGCCGTCGCCGTCGACCGCGAGCAGCCCGTCACGCATCATGCCGACGAATTCGGCGCGGTTGTGAAAGCGCACGATCCAGCTGTCGGCCATGCTGCTGGCGAAATACATCTTCTCGATCGCGCGCGCCGAACTGCTCACCAGCAACATGGTCTGCATCTGGCTCTGCCGGCTGTCGGTGCAGTCGAAGCAGGAAACGTCGAGCACCGCCAGCAGCTTTCCGGACGGGTCGCGGATCGGCGCCGCCGAGCAGCTCAGGTTGGAGAAGTTGCGAAAGAAGTGCTCGTCGCGATAGACGGTCAGCGCGCGTCCCTCGAGCAGGCAGGTGCCCGGGCCGTTGGTGCCGGCGTGGGGCTCGTCCCACAGGAATCCCGGAACCAGCCCCACGGAGCGGAACACGCGCGCCTGGCGCGGGTCGCACAGTTGTTCGAGCACGAGCCCGCTGGCGTCAGTGAGCACCAGGGTGTTGTTCGAGTGCCCGATCTGCGTGTAGAAGTTCTGCATTTCCGAGCGAGCGATTCGCAGCAGTCGGTGCAGGGCGTCCCGGCTTTCGCTGAGCCTGTGCTCGGGCGCGCGCGGCGGCTCGTGGGCCACCTCGGGGCGCAGGCGGTAGTCCTGCAGGCAGCGCTGCCAGGAAGCCTGCACGTAGGCGTCGTGCGCCTGCGCGGCAGCGGCGATGTGCGTGCGGCGCACCGCTTCTGCGCAGCGGGTGGATGCTGTCATCTCCGGTCTCCTCGGATTCGAACCATCTTCATCCGGAACGCCGCGGCGCGCGCTCACGCCATGCTCCGCGTGGCCCCCCTTGGCCTGCGCTGCCTGCCGCACCCTGTCGGGGTGCGTGTGTCCCGGGGCTCCCGATGGTTCCCGCGTCTAGGGTCTTGGTCGTGCCCTGTCCGGTGCGGACGACGCTGTGTGAGCCAGAAGCCTGCGGCTCATTCTTGCGCGCACGGCTCGTCGAGTCCAGAGCAAAAACCAAGAAAAAAACCGAAGCCCTAACGATATCTGCAACAAAATGTGCATCATTCCTCTTCACAAGGACATTCGCGTTGTTTGTCCAGTCCTGCCGACGCCCGCACCATGCCCGGCGGGATGCAACCACACGTATCGACGCCCGCGCGCGGCGCTTCGGCGCCTGCCCCGGCGCGGGCATACACTGGTCCGACGCGTCCCCCGGCGCGCGTCGACCGCGGCGTGCGCGGCCGGGCCCTTCCAGGAGCCGTCGCCATGCCCCCACTGACCTTGCAGCCGAACTCCGCGCCGCGTCGTCACCGCTGCTTCGCCATGGTGCGCGCGGCGCTGCTGGCGCTGAGCGCGCTGCTCGCCGCGCCTGCGTCCCATGCCGCCGGTGACTCGCCGCCCGCGGCCGCGGCGCGCCAGCAGCGCATGGTCGTGCTGCCCTTCGAGTTCTTCGACACGTCGATCGACCAGCGCCCGCGGTTGCTGAAGTGGCAGGCCGACTGGCTGCGCAGCATGCCGGCACAGTTCGAACAGGCGCTGCGCAAGGCCGCGCCGGGCGTGCGCATGCTCGACACCCCGGGAGTGCGCCGCGACGAACGCGAACTGGCCGGGGACTACGCCCATCCGTCGAGCTGCGGACCCTGCCTGCTGCGCCTGGGGCGCAGCGCCGGCGCCGACTATGTGCTCAGCGCGTCGGTGCGCAAGGTCAGCGACCTGATCCTGTACCTGCAGGCCCGGCTGATCGATCCGCGCCGCGCAGCGGTGGTCGGCGACTACACGCTCGAGGTCAAGGCCGACAACCAGACCATGTGGCGCCGCGCGGCGCAGCATCTGGCGCGCCAGGTGGCGCGAAGCCTCGCCGCGGCCGGCTGATCGCCGGCGCGGCCGGCAGGCGCCGAGCCGCGCGTGTCAGCGCGCGTCGGCGACGATCGCCCGGTCGCCGACCAGCCGGCCGTCGACCAGGTCGACGATGCGGTCGCAGCGCTGGGCCAGCCGCGGGTCGTGCGTGACCACCAGCACAGCGCAGCCGAACTCGCGGTTGAAGCGGCGCAGCAGCGCGAACACGTCATCGGCGCTGTGGGTGTCCAGGTTGCCGGTGGGCTCGTCGGCCAGCACCAGTGGCGGGCGGGTCAGCAGCGCGCGGGCGATGGCCACCCGCTGCTGCTGGCCACCGGACAGCTCGGAGGGGCGCTTGTGCGCGTGCGCGCCCAGGCCCACGGCCTCGAGCAGCTCCAGCGCGCGTCGTTCGAGCTCCGCGCTGCGCCGCGCGCCCTGCACCAGCGCCGGCATCAGCACGTTGTCCAGCACGCCGAAGGCCTGGATCAGGTGGTGGAACTGGAACACGAATCCGATCGAGCCGCCTCGCAGCGCGGTGCGCGCCGCGTCGTCCAGCTCGCGCGTCGGCCGCTCCAGCAGGTACAACTCGCCGGACGTGGGGGTGTCGAGCAGGCCGATCAGGTTCAGCAGCGTGGTCTTGCCCGAGCCGCTGGGGCCGACCAGCGCGGTGAACTCGCCGCGCCGCAGCTCGAAGTCGATTCCGTGCAGCACCTCGGTCTCCAGCGCCGTGCCGACCTGGTAGGACTTGCGCAGCTGCTGCAGGCGCAGCACGTGGGAGGCGGCGAACTCAGACATAGCGAATGGCCACCACCGGGTCCAGGCGCGCTGCGCGCAGCGCCGGCAGCGCGGCCGCCGCCACGCCGGCCAGCGTGGCCAGCGCCACCGCCTCGAACACCAGCGCCGGCGGCACCGGCACGTAGAACAACCCGGGGCCATAGGTGTTGAAGGCCCACACCATCGCGCCTCCGGCGGCGGCTCCCAGCGTCGAGCCGGCGAAGCCCACCGCGGCTCCCTCGTACAGGAACACCGCCAGGATGCGCTGGCGCGTCGCCCCCATCGCGCGCAGGATGCCGATTTCCCGCGTGCGCTGCACCACGCTGACCGCCAGCACGCTGGCGATTCCGAAAGCCACCGAAAGACCGACGAAAAAGCGGATCAACGCGCTCGACAGGGACTGCGAGCGAAGCGCGTTGAGCAGCTGGGAATTGGTGTCCATCCAGCTTTCCGACTTCAACCCGGTGAGCGCGGCGATGCGCGCCGCGATTCGCTGCGCGTCGAAGATATGCTGCACCGTGAGATCGATCTCGGTCGCGCCGCCGGGCAGCCCGAGCAGCGACTGCGCCGGCTTCAGGCCCATGTACACATAGCGCTCGTCGAGGTCGCGAACGCCCAGGCTGAACACCCCTGCGACGTCGAACACCTGCGAGCCGCCGGCCGCGCCCTGCACGCGCAGCTTGTCGCCCACGCGCAGCCCCAGGTCCTGCGCCAGACGGGTGCCGACCAGGACCTGGCTGGCGCCCACGGCCAGGTGTCCCTGCACGATGTCCTGGTCGAGCGGGATCACGCGCACATAGCGTCGCGGCTCGATTCCCAGGATGGCGATGGCGCGCACCGCGGTGCCGCGTTGCGCGAAGGCCGGGCCGCTGACCATCGGCGACACCGCGCGCACTCCGGACAGGCCCTGCAGCACGCGCAGCATGCCGGGCCAGTTGTTGATCGAGCGCAGGCGCTGCGGCCGCGCGTCGGTGGCCCGCAGGTCCACCGTGCCCGGCGGCGGCGCAGCCGCCAGCGCCAGCAGGTCGGGAGCCGACACCACGATATGCGCCTGCGTGCCGAGGGTGCGCTGCACGATGTTGCCCTGCAGCCCGTCGACCAGCGCGGTGATGAACACGATCACCGCCGCGCCGACCGCGACGCCCCCGATGATCAGCAGGGTCTGCGCCTTGCCGTCCCGCAGGAAGTTGAAGGCGATGCGCCAGGACAGTCCCATGATGTGCGGGCCGCGCTGGCTACTGCGCGGCGACGCCCGCGCCGGCGTCCGGGGCGCTCGCCGGCAGGCCCTGCAGCGCCGCGCGCACGCGCTGGCCGGCGCGTACCGCGCGGTCGGCGATCACCACGTCACCCGCGCGCAGGCCTTGCACCACCTCGGTCGCCACCAGCCCGCGCAGGCCCAGGTGCACCTGGCGGGCGCGCGCCTTGCCGCGTTGCAGCACCAGCACCTGGGCGGTGTCGCCGTCGCGCGCGCGCAGCGCATCGTCCGGAACGACCAGCGCGTGCGCCTTGCGCGCCGTGACCACGTCGCAGGACGTGGTCATGTCCTGGCGCAGCCAGACGGGTGGCGAGGGCACGCGCAGGCGCAGCTCGATGGTGCCGCTGCTCGGGTCCACCGCCGGTGCGATGAACACCAGCCGGGCCGCGAAGCCGCGCCCCGGGAACGCGTCGGTGAGGCATTGCGCGGACTGACCCAGCGCCAGGTTGCGCAGGTTCTGCTCGTCCACCGGCAGCGACACCTCGGTGTCGCCGGCGCGCGCCAGCGTGAACAGCACCTGGCCGGGGGTGACGGTGTCGCCGACCTCGACATTGCGCGTGAGCACCTCGCCGGCGACCTCGGAGCGGATATCGGAGCGGGCGCCGACGGCCTGCGCCGAGCGCACCGCGGCTTCGAGCTGACGCTGCAGCGCGCCGCCTGGGCGCGCCGCCTGCCAGGCCGCGGTCGCCGCGTGCTGCTGCTGCGCCGCCGCCTGTTCGGCCTGCTCGGCCTGTTCCAGTGCCTGCTGCGACAAGGCGCCGCTGGCGGCCTGCCCGCGCGCGCGGCGCGCAACGGCTCGCGCCAGCGCCAGCGCGGAATCGGCACCGCGCAGCGCCGCCAGGGCCTGCGGGCGGGTCTGCTGCAGCAGCTGGGCCAGCGCCGCGCGCGCCTGCGCGAGTTGCGCATCGGCCTGGTCGTTGCGCAGGCGCAGCAGCAGCTGCCCCGGGCGTACATGGTCGCCTCGCTCGACCAGCCGGCGCAGCACGGTGCCGGTGATCTCGCTGGCCACGTTGACCCGCGACGGCGTGATCACGCGCCCGGTGGCCACCACGTCCTGCAGCAGCGCCTGCCGCTGCACGCGGTAGGCGGCCACGTTCGGGCCCAGCCAGCGCTGCACGCCCCACCATGCCAGCAACGACAGAACGCAAGCGGCGAGCAGGGACCAGAGCAGGCGACGGTACATGGGCGGGGGGCTGGGGGACGACACCCGCATTGTGCTTGATGCCCGGGAGATCGCCGCGCGTGCCGAGCCACGGCATTCGCCGGTGGCGTGCCGCACGCGCCCATATGGAAAACGTCTTACCAGTGCATGCAAACAGTACTGTACGAAATCGAGTGGCCTTTCAATAATCCATCCAACGTTCTTCAATTCGCGCGGCGAAGGCAGTTTCCATCGTTTTTGGCGCTCGAATGGTGCAAATCGAAATTTGTGGAGAGAGGTTTTCATGATCATCGATCTGAGCTGTTATCCGACCGACAAGGTCGATCTGGCGTGGCGACACGACGGCCCCGCCTTCTCGGTGGAAAGGCTGATTGCCATGATGGACGGCCCCTACTGGATCAACGGCAAGCCGCGGCGAATCGACAAGGCGTTCGTGCAACCGCCGCAGGGCAACACCATCTACACCTGGACCGATGGCTCGCTGTCGGGACGTGAATCGATCGACTCCTATATGGCGTACACGCTGGACGCCGTGCGTCGCCATCCGGATCGCCTGCTCGGTTGCTTCGTCTACAACCCGCGCTGCGGCGTGGACAACGGCGTCGAGGCGATCGAGCGCTACGTCGTCGAGCATGGATTCAAGATGGTGCAGATGCAGGCAAATATGCACGCGTATCGACCGGATCGCGCCCTGGATTGGGTACGTCCGGCTTTTCGAAAATGCGCTGAATTAAATGTGCCGGTGAAACTCCATACCGGAGACGGCCCGTACAGCATTCCCACCGAGTGGGTGCCGATGATCAAAGAGTTTCCTGAAGTGAACTTCATCATGGCGCATTTCGGCGTGCAGACGGGCGGGGTCTACTGTTTCGAACCATTCCAGTGGGCCCTGGAACTGCCGAACGTGTACTGCGAGTCCGGCTGGTGCCTGCAGTCGCGCATCGTGGAGTTCGCCAAGGTCCTGCCGACCCACAAGATCCTGTTCGGATCGGACACGCCGCCGAACGAGCCGGGGATGTGGTTGCGCCTTCTCGAGGTGCTGTGCCACGAGCCGCCGCAGGGCATGAACCTGTCCGAGCAGGTGCTCGAGGACTACCTCGGCAACAACCTGGCGCGCATGCTGGGCCTGCAGCCCTCGCCGCCACCCGCGGCCTGAGTCAACGTCTCGGCCCGCCCCCAAACCGCCCGCGGCGCATGGCGCCGGGCTCCTGGAGTTCACGCATGATCATCGACACCCACCTGCATCCGACCAACCTGGTCGACGAGGCCTGGCGCCACACCGGCGAGCCGTTCACCGGCGAGCGCATGCTCAAGCTCATGGACGGACCCTACATGATCAACGGCAAGCCACGCCGCATCGACATGGGCTTCATCCAGCCGCCTCCGGGCAACACCGGTTACCGCGACGGCAACCGCCGCGGGCGCGACGGCATTCGCGACTACATGGCCTATGTCGCCGAGTTGACGCAGAAGTACCCCGATCGCTTCATCGGCAATTTCACCTACAACCCGCGCTGGGGTCCGGAGAACGGTGCCGCGGAACTCGAGTTCCACGTGCGCGAATACGGCTTCAAGATGCTCAAGCTGCACGCCAACATGCACGGCTACCGCCCCGACCGCGCGCTGGACTGGCTGCGCCCGGCGATGAAGGTGTGCGCCAAGTACAACGTGGTGGTGCTGATCCACACCGGGGACGGGCCGTACACCATCCCGACAATGTTCTATCCGATCATCCGCGAGTTCCCGATGGTCAACTTCATCATCGGCCACTTCGGGATCCAGACCGGAGGCAACTACTCATTCGAGGCATTCTGGATGGCCATGGATACGCCCAATGTCTATTGCGAGTCGGGGTGGTGCTTCCAGTCACGCATCGTCGAGTTCGCGCGCCAGCTGCCGCGACACAAGATCGTATTCGGCACCGACTCGCCGCCGAACGAACCCGGCATGTGGCTGCGCGAGCTCGAGGTGCTTTGCAGGCCCGAGCCCCAGGGCATGAACCTGGACGAAGAGGGACTCGAGGATTACCTGGGCAACAACATAGCCCGCCTCGTGGGCATCGAGCCCACGCCCGCGCCCAGGGACCTCGCCGAGGCGAAGCTGCGCTTGAACGCCACCTACGTGCGCTGAGCGCAACGCCAAGTCGCCGGAGGCACCATGCAGCTACCAGCCTACTCTCGAACGCAGTGCTTTCACGCCTTTGCCCAGGCCTATCGCGAGGCCCACGGCGACGACGTGCTGACCCTGCGGCAGGAGCTGTCCATCGACCAGGACGTCAGCGCGCTGATCCACGAGCTCGCGGCGCGCGACCAGCATCCCCTGCTGCTGTGCGAGAACGTGCGGGGCTGCCGGGTTCCGGTGGCCAGCAACGTATTCGCCTCGCGCACGCGCCTGGCACGTCTGTTCGGCGTGGAGCCAGCCGGCCTGCATCAGGCCTATCAGCAGCGTGCCAATCGGCCCATCCCGCCGCGTGTCGTAGAACACGGACCGGTGCTCGAGCAGGTGGTCGAGGGGGATGCGGTCGACTTGCACGAGCTGCCCATGCTGAGGCACTTCGAGACCGACCGCGGCCCCTACGTGACCAACGCGTTGATCATCGCCGAGGATCGTACGACCGGGGTGGCCAACCTGAGCTACCACCGCTCGATGCTGCACTCCCGCAACGAGCTCGCGACCAGCCTGCACTCGCGCGGGGATCTGTGGCGAATGCTGCAGCAGGCGGCCGGGCGTGGCGAGGCACTGCCGGTGGCCATGGTCATAGGCACGCACCCCATGGTCAACCTCGCCGCCTCCGCGCGTGTGCCCTACGGCTGCGACGAGCGTGCCATCGCCGGCGGATTGCTCGGGCAAGCGCTGGACGTGGTGGCCACGCCGCGCCACGGAATCCTGGTTCCGGCGCACGCCGAATTCGTGCTGGAGGGAACCATAGACGCGTCCGCGCGCGCGGACGAAGGGCCATTCGGCGAGTTCACCGGCTACTCGTCGTCGCGCTCGACCAACAACGTGTTGCACGTCGACGCCATCCTGCAACGTCGCGACGCCTGGCTGGTCGACATCGCCGGAGGCGCCAGCGCCGAGCATCTCAACCTGGCCCGCCTGCCTCGCGAGGCCGAGATGACGGAGAAGCTGCGCGCGCGCTTTCCGGCCGTCAAGGCGCTGCATTACCCGACGTCGGGCACGCATTTCCACTGCTACGTGTCGCTGGAAGCCAGGCGTGACGGCGAGGCACGCCAGGTGCTGCTGGCGCTTCTTGGGTGGGACCCCTACGTGAAGACGGCGGTGGCCGTCGACGCCGATGTCGACATCACCCGCGACGACCAGGTGTTGTGGGCCATGGCGACGCACTTTCAGCCGCATCGGGACCTTTTCGTAGTCGATGGCCTGCCGGGCAGCGCGCTCGACCCTTCCTCGTCAGCCGACGGAACGACTTCTCGCATGGGAGTCGACGCCACGCGCGGTTCGCAGTTCGACGGCGTGCGCGCACGCATCGGCGAGGCCGCGCTGGCGCGTGCGCAAGCCGTGCTGGCGCGCTTCGGGCGCGAGCCGTGAGCACGCCATCGTCCCGCGGGAGTCCGGCCATGAAGCCACGTGAGAATGAGCTTGCGCCGCGCCTGGTCGTCGGCATCAGTGGTGCCTCGGGGGCCATCTACGGGGTGCGCCTGCTGCAACACCTGCGAGCACTCGGCGTGCAATCCCACGTGGTGATGAGTCGCGGCGCGCAATTGACCCTGTTGCATGAAAGCTCGCTGAAGGTGGCAGACGTGCAGCAGTTGGCGCATACCTGGTACCGGGCCGACGACCTCGCGGCGGCGATCGCCAGCGGATCCTTTCGCACCCTCGGCATGGTCGTCGCGCCGTGCTCGATGCGCAGCCTGGCCGAAATCGCCCAGGGCATGTCGTCCAATCTGCTGACTCGCGCGGCGGACGTGACGCTGAAGGAGCGCCGCCGACTCGTGCTGCTGGCACGCGAGACGCCGCTCACCGCCACGCACCTGCGCAACATGCTCGGCGTGACCGAGATGGGCGGGATCGTCGCGCCTCCAGTGCCCGCCTTCTACGCGCGCCCGCGCGATCTCGACGCGATGATCGACCACACGCTCGGCCGCGTGCTGGACCTTTTCGACCTGCCCACCGACCTGGCTTTCCGCTGGGGGGAGGTGGCCGGTATCCGCTGCGCGAAGTGCAATGCCGCGACCGCGCAGCCTGGCGGAGAAAACCCATGACCCGATCGACTCAAGCAATGCCCGAGGCAGCGCGCAAGATTCCCGTCACCATCCTGACGGGCTTTCTCGGTGCCGGCAAGACCACGCTGCTCAACCACATCCTGACCACGTTTCACGGACGGCGCATTGCCGTGATCGAGAACGAGTTCGGCGAGGTTGGCGTGGACGGCGACCTGGTGCTCGAATCCACGGAAGAGATCTACGAAATGGTCAACGGATGCGTGTGCTGCGTGGCCGCGGTGCGCGAGGATCTGGTGCGCGTGTTGCACGAACTCACGCAGCGTCCCGATCCGGTCGAGCACATCCTGATCGAGACCAGCGGGCTGGCCGACCCTTATCCCGTGGCGCAGACCTTTTTCATCCAGGATCCGATCTCCGAGCGGGTCAGTCTCGACGGCATCATCACGCTGGTCGACGCGCGCCACATCGGCACACATCTCGACGAGATGGTGCTCGACGGATCCGACAACCAGGCCGCCTCGCAGATCACCTGCGCCGACCGCATCGTGGTCAACAAGATCGACCTCGCCGACGAGCAGGAACTGCGCCTACTCGAGCAGCGCCTGCGTGCCCTCAACGCCAGCGCGCCGATCGTGCACTCCTGCCATGCCCAGGTCGATCTGGACCAGATCCTGGGCATCGGCGCCTACAGCGCGACGGCTCCGCTGGAGCCGCTGCTGGAGCACGCCGGGTACGAGCACGAGCACCATCACGACCCCGAGGTGGCGGCGGTGTGCGTCGACGCGCGAGCCGAGTTCGACGCCGACGCGCTGCTGTCCTGGATCGGCGAGCTGCTCGAGCGCCAGGGCGACTGCCTGTATCGTATCAAGGGCATCGTCGCTGTCGACGGCGATCCGCGTCGCCACGTTCTGCAGTGCGTGCACCGCATGGTCGACTGGAAGGTGTCGCGACCCTGGGGTGACGATGCGCGGCGCAGCAAGCTGGTGTTCATCGGTCGCGGGCTCGACTCGGTCGCGCTGCGCACGGGCCTGCTGGAGTGCCTGCGATGAACGCCAAGCCGCAGGAAGGCGTGCCCAGCCTGCTGATTCGGGGCGCAGACGCCGTGCTCAGCGGCCGTCCCGGTGCGGCTGCCCGGGCAGGGAGCCTGGACATCCGGGTCCAGGGCGGACGAATCCTCGAGGTCGCCCCGATGTTGCGGGCCCTGCCCGCCGAGCGGGTACTCGATGCCCGCGGCTGCGTGGTTGCTCCCGGCTGGGTCAACACCCATCACCACCTGTTCCAGAATCTGCTCAAGGCCGTCCCGTCGGGAATCAACCAGCCGCTGGCGCAGTGGCTGGCCAGCGTGCCGTATCCGCGACTGGCCAGGTTCACCCCCGATCTCGTGCGGGTGGCGGCACGCCTGGGCATGGCCGAATTGCTGCTTTCGGGGGCCACCACCTGCGCCGACCACCACTACCTCTACCACGGCGGCGGCACCAAGGACAGTGGCGACGTGCTGTTCGACGTGGCCCAGGAATTCGGCATGCGTTTCGTGCTGTGCAGAGGCGGAGCGATCGAAGCGGCGGGCAGCCATCCGGGTTTTTCGCGCACGGCGCTGGCTCCCGAGTCGCAGGCCGAGATGCTCATGGACATCGAGCGTCTGTGCCGCAGCTACCACGAGGCCGGCGAAGATGCCATGCGCCGCGTGGTGCTGGCGCCGACCACTCCGACCTATTCGCTTCCGGCGTCGCTGCTGAGCGAACTCGCCGCCCACGCTCGCAGCCTGGGCGTGCGGCTGCACAGCCACTTGTCCGAGAGCATGGGCTACGTGAGCTGGTGTCGCGAGCACCACGACTGTCTTCCCGTGGAATTCGTCGCGCGCCACGACTGGCTGGGCCAGGACGTCTGGTTCGCCCACCTGGTGCACCTGCAGGAGGAGGAAATCCGCCTGCTGGCGCAAAGCGGCACCGGCATCGCGCACTGTCCCGTCAGCAACGCACGCCTGGGCAGTGGCATCGCTCCGGTGCCGCAACTGGCCGCCGCCGGAGTGCCGATCTCCCTGGGCGTCGACGGCGTGGCATCGAATGAATCCGGCAGCATGCTCGCCGAGGCGCACATGGCATGGCTGGTGCATCGCGCGAACCAGGGCGCGCAGGCGACGACCGTCGAGGATATCGTGCACTGGGGTACGCGCGGCGGAGCGCAGGTCCTCGGCCTGGGGGCCGTGGGCCTGATCGAGCCGGGTATGTGTGCCGACCTGGTGGTGTATGACCTCGACCACCCGCGCTTCTGGGGTTTCCACGACCCGGCCTCGGCCCCCGTGACGGCCGGCGAGCCGACGCGCGTGCGCTACAGCGTGGTGCAGGGGCGCGTGGTGGTCGACGACGGACGCATTCCCGGACTCGACCTGCGCAGCCTGCGTGCGCAGGCTGCGGCCGGGGTACGTGCCCTGCTGGCCGACTGACTGCGGGGCCGCCGCGCACGGCGGCTTCAGCCTGCGATGAGTCCGTCGAATTCCGCCGGCCCCACCTGGGCGTGGCGACGCGCGAGTTCGCGCACCGTCTGTAGAAACAGTTCCAGCGTGGGGGAGACGTCCTCGTCGCGGTAGATCGCGTACAGCGGAACTTCCTGTACCTGGTTCTTCAGGGGCCTGAACACCACGCCCGGCGGCTTGGTGTACTCGGCGCTCACCGGTAGCAAGGCCACGCCGAATCCTCCCCGTACCAGGCACAGCAGGGTCTGCACCTGGGTGACCTGCTGCACGATGCGGGGCACGAAGCCGGCCTCCATGCAGATCTGATGCAGCACCTTGGCCAGGGTCGATTGCTGCAACTCGAAGGACACGAAGGGTTCTTGCGCGAGCTCGCAGAGTTCGACACAGTCATAGCGCGTCAGGCGGTGACGTTCGGGAAGCGCCACTGCCACCGGTTCCGAGATCAGCAACTCGTTGCGCAAGCCGGCTCCCTGATGGCCGAGGCGGAAGAAGCAGACGTCGATACGCATGGCCTCCAGGGCCTCGATCTGCGCCATCGGGGTGAGTTCGTGCAGGCGCCAGTCCACCCCCGGATAGCGCTCCTGGAACATCTGGAGGGAGCGCGTGATCAAGCCGATCATCACCGAGCTGATCATGCCCACTTCGAGGCGCCCGACCTCGCCGCGCCCGGCCTGGCGGGTCAGGGTCAGCGCACGGTCGAACTGCTCGAACACGTAGCGCACCTGCTCCTTGAGCATTCGACCCGCCGACGTGAGTTCCACGTGGTGGTGGGTTCGCACGAACAGTTGGGTCTGCAGGTCACGCTCGAGCAGCTTGATCTGCTGGCTCAGCGGAGGTTGCGAGATATGCAGGCGCGCGGCGGCGCGGCCGAAATGCAGCTCTTCCGCCAGCACGCTGAAATAGCGCAGCAGGCGCATGTCGACGTTGAGGCGGTGCAGGTCCAAGCCAGGTCCTCGAGAAAGGCCGCGCGTGGCGGCGAGCTGGAAAAGACGCCGCGAGGCCCCTGTGCCCGGCACGGCGCGCAAACCAGCATAGGGCAGGGGTGGGAACGCGGCAAGACGCCCCGCGTGCCCGGCCTGCAGCCCTCGCGTCTCGTCCCGTCGATCGCTCGCCCTTCGCTCGCGCGACCGCGGGACAGGGCACTAGAAATTCACTTCGAGACCCAGCGCCAGGGCGCTGGACGCCGCCCCGGTTTCGCCCGACAGGGTGGGGGCGCTGTTGTTGCCGAATGCGTCGACGATGTTGGAGAAGGTCGCGTAATGGCTGCTGCGCGCGAGCACACCGTACAGCCTGGTGCTGGGTGAAAGCGCGTAGATGGCCCCGAGGTCGTACTGCCGGGTGTCGGCGCGCGAGGAGCTGCGGTCGTGCTGCACGGCGATCTCACCGATCAAGGTCCAGGCCCCGCGGGGGATGCTGGCCGTCAGCGCGTAGGCATCGAGGCGCGGGTTGCCGCTGGAGGGGTCGGGGCGGTTGCGCGCCACGTAGCCCGCGAGGCGCGCCACACCGAAGTCATAGCGCAGCACGGCCATCCCGTGGCGCACTGCGGCCGCGCCGGTCTGCGTGTACTGGACTTCGTAGTCGGTGCCGGCGTACCACGGTCCCCGCGCGTACCCGAGGTGGAGGTTGTAGCCGCCGGTGGTGCGCTGCAGGCCGAGCCCGCCGCCGAACTGGTACAGGCCGGCGACATTCCAGCCGCGCCAGCTCGGCGAGCGGTACTCGATGGCCTGGCTGGCCCACACTTCCTCGCCGATTCCCGCAACGTTGTTGTTGCCGAACGGGCTGATCGAATCGCTGTGCAGCGGGTCGATGGCATAGAAATCGTTGTTGCTGAGGGTGAACATGCGGCCGGCGGTCAGCGAGCCCCAGTTGCCCCGCAGGCCGAGCACGCTCGTGCGGCCCATGAAGCCCGGGCCGCAGAACTCCTGTGACAAGGTCGTCGCGCCGGCACCGCTGCCGTTGGCGCACAGCGAGGTTTCGAGCTGATAGAACGCCTGCGTTCCTCCCTGCAGGGACTCCTGGCCCCGAAAACCGATCACGCTGGGGTTGAGCACGCCGTTGCCGAGAAGGGTGCGAGCTCCCGCTCCGTTGTCGAAGTGCTCCACGGCGAGATCGATGGTCCCGTACAGCGTGGCGGTGGCAGCCTGCGCGGAAGGTCCGCTCAGGCTGACGGCGCCGATCGCCAGGGCGAGAAGATTCCTGGTTTGCATGAACATGTCTCCTGGGTTGTGGTGCTTGGCATGACAGGCCGTTCCGGCCGAGCTCGCGACGGCCACTCGTCGCATCCGCCGCGCAGGTGGCAGCTCGCCCGCGCGACGCGTCGCGGCGGACATTGCTGTCGATGGGGGAAGTTCGCAGCTGCCACGGCGGCAGCTGCGCGGGCTCAGGCGCCGAGCAGTTCGGGCACGTCGAAGGGCGTCTGCCGCAGACGCCGCCCGAGAGCGCGCGACAGCGCATTGCCCAGCGCGGCGACCGTGGAAGGCGCGGCCAGTTCGCCGACTCCTCCCGGGTGCCGCGTGTCGCCGTCCACGATGTGCACGTCCACCTCGGGCATCTCCGACATGCGCATCACGGGGTAGTCGTCGAAGTTCGACTCGCGAACCCTTCCATCCACGACCTGGACGCGATCGTGCAGTGCGTGGCCCAGGCCCCACATGACGCCCCCGTACAACTGTTCCTGCACGCTGCCCGGAAGCACCGCGAGCCCGCAGTCGGCCACGCAGGTCACGTGCCGGATGCGCCAGGCCCCGCCGCTGCCGCGCAGGCGAACGACCACCGCGCAGTAGCTGCCATAGGCCTGGTTGGTGGCGATGCCAAGGACATCCTCCGTGGCGCCCGGGAAGGCATCGCGCTCCCGACGCACGGCCTGGTCAAGCACCGCGACATGCCGCGGCCTGCCTTGCATCAGCGCACGGCGGTAGGCATGCGGATCCGCTCCGGCGGCTTGGGCGACCTCGTCGATGAAGGTCTCGACGGCGAACACGTTGGGAATGAAGCTCACCGCTCGATACCAGCCCGTGGGCAGCGCGGTTTCGTGTCGAACCCAGGCTACGTCCAGCGCCGGCACTGTGTAGGCGAAGTCCCAGCTGCACAGCGCCTCGGTCGTGCTGTAGTCCATTGGCGGGTGTCGCTTGTCGTAGCCAGCCTGCCAGCGTTCGGGAGAGGCCGGGACCACCGCGCGGACTTGCAGGCCTCGCAGGCGGCCCCGGGCGTCCAGCGCGCCGACAACGTGGTGGTAGCTGGCCGCGTGGTAGTACAGGGCGCGCATCTCATCCTCGCGAGTGTTGATCAGCTTGATCGCGCGCCCGGTCTGCCGCGCCAGCCATACCGCCTCGAGAAGCCAGTAGCGGGATTCCCGGGAACCGAAGCTGCCGCCGCCGATCAGGTCGGCATCGTGCAGATGCACGCGCGCGGGATCGCTTTCGCCGCAGATCATGGCCGCTGCGAACAGCGCATTGCTGGGCACCTGCAGTGGCCCCCAGAAGTGCACGCCGTCGTCGCGAACCTGCGTGATCACGCACTGCGGCTCCATCGGATTGGCGGCCTTGTAGGGCATGACGTAGCTGGCATGCAGTTGACGCGCCGAGCTCGCCAGCGATGCCGCGAGGTTGCCGCGCCGGATGGTGGGAACCACTTCGACTGCGGTGTCGCCGCGCAGTGAGCGCTGCAGGGTATCGTGTTGCTCGGTCGGCAGACGGCTGCTGTCAAATCCTGCGTCACCTCCCTCCCACTGCACGCGCAACTTGCGGCGGGCCTGCTGCACGGACCAGAACGAGTCCGCGATCACCGCTACTCCTTCCTGGTTGCCGCCGAGGAGATCGGGTCGCCCCGGAACGCGCAGCACGGCATGGACGCCTGCCACGCGCAAGGCCTCTGCAGCATCCAGGGATTTCACGCGTGCGTTGAGCACCGGCGCACGCTCGATGCCGGCCACCAGCATTGCGGGAACCTGCAGATCGATGGTGTAGCGCCGTTCGCCGGTGCACTTGGACTCTGCGCCGAGCTTGTGGCGCAGCTTGCCGACGTTTGGCAGGTCTTCCAGCGCGCGCAGCCGTACCTGTCGCGGCGCTGGCAGGCGCGCTGCCTGCCCGACCAGTTCGCCGAAGCCAATCCTGCGCGAGCCGCCGAGCTGTACCACATGGCCGTGCGCGGTGTCGCAGGATTGCGTGGGAACGCGCCATCGCATCGCGGCGCTCTCGACCAGCAGGGTGCGCGCCGCCGCCGCCGCCTCGCGCAGGTTGCGGTACTCAGTCATGATGCTGGTGCTGCCTCCCGTCGAGAATTCGCCCCAGTCCTTTTGCATGTACACAGGGTCGAAGGGATTCGGCGGCGCGATGATGCGAACCGAGTCCAGATCGACCCCGAGTTCGTCGGCGAGCAGCGCGCCGAAGGATGTCTGGATGGCCGTTCCGGAGTCGTACTTGTTGACGATGAGCTGGGTCAGGCCGTTGCGATCGATGAGCAGCCAGGCGTTGGCAAGGTCAGGCGCGGCGGGCATGTCTGCTTCGCCGGGCAAGTGGGCGGGCGCGCTGTCCGGACGCGCCCCGAGGACTGCGGCGCCGGCGCGCGGCGCCAGCGTCAGGCCGATCATCAGGCAGGGACCGCAGGCCGCGGCATGGCGAAGAAAATCACGGCGCGACGAGCGCGGCGCGCGCAGGGACGTAGCAGGCATGGTGTGCCTCCTGTAGAAGGGATTCAGGGATGCGTGCGTACGGGCGGCCGGCTCATTCGCCGCCGCCGGCGGCGCGACGGATGGCGCGGCGGATCCTGGCGTAGGTGCCGCAGCGGCACAGATTGCCCGACATGGCGTCGACGATCTGGCGCTCGTCGGGCCTGGGATGGCTGCGCAGCAGCGCGGCCGCGCTCATGATCTGCCCCGATTGGCAGTAGCCGCATTGCGGGACATCCTCGGCGATCCAGGCCTGCTGCAATGCCGTCAGGCCGTGGCGCCCCAACCCCTCGATGGTGGTCACCTCGGCCGTGCCTACGTCGCCTGCGCGCACCAGGCATGAGCGCACCGCGTCGGCGCCCACGTGCACGGTGCAGGCCCCGCACAGGCCGCGACCGCAGCCGTACTTGCTGCCCGTCAGGCCGAGGTCCTCCCGCAGTACCCACAACAGGGGCTTGTCCGCGGCCACGTCCACGCTGTGCAGCGAGCCGTTTACACGAAGTTGCATGCGCATGTCGGTATCTCCCCGTCTCGGCATGTGGATCAGGCGTCGCACGACGCATCGGCGAGTTCGGCGCGCAGTGCATGCGTCTCGGGCACAGCCTCGCGCAGGCCGTTGAAGAACAGGTTCAGGGCCACGGCGGCGACGCTGGCGATGATGACCCCGCTTTGCAGAAAGGGGGCGGTCCACGTCGGCATGCGGCCGAAGACGGACGGCATGAAAATCGGGATTGCCGCCAGCACCAGCGTGAACCCGACGACGTAGACGTTGTTTTCGTTGGTGTAGTCGACGCGCGACAGGGTCTTGATGCCGGCGGCGACCACGACCCCGAACAAGGCCATGCCTGTCCCGCCCAGCGCGGCGGGCGCAGTGGCCGCGAACACCGCCCCGATCTTGGGCATCAGGGCGACCAGGCACAGCAGCACGCCGCTGACGGCGACCACGAAGCGGCTGCGCACCCCGGTAAGGATCACGGTGCCCACGTTCTCCATGAAGGCGATAAAGGGAAAGGCCGCGAACATTCCGGCGATTGCGCTCGCCAGCCCGTTTCCGCGCAGACCGTTGATCACGTCCTGCTCATGAATCTCCTTGTTGGCGATGTCGCCGATGACGATGAACAGGCCCGTCGACTCGACCATTTGCACCAGCATGACCACGATCATGGTCAGGATCGGGATCACCCGGAACACGGGGATGCCGAAGTGGAACGGCATCGGCACTGCGACCCATGGAGCCTTGGCGACCGAGCTGTAGTCGGCCATGCCGAGCATGCCGCCTGCCAACGCGCCGCACAGCAGCCCGATCAATACCGAGAGGTTACGCACGAGTCCCGTGGCGTAGCGGTTGATGCCCAGGATCACGGCGGTCACGAAAAACGCCACCGCGAGATAGACCGGGCTGCCGAACTGCGCGTTGCCACGCCCGCCACCCAGCCACTGATAGGCGACAGGAAACAGGGTCAGGCCGATGATCAGCACGATGCAGCCTGTGACGACTGGCGGGAAGAATCGTCGCAGCTTGCCCACGTAGGGGGCCAGCACGATGGTGACCAGCCCGGCAGCGATCACCGAGCCGCAGACTCCGACGAAGCCGATCTGCGGGTTGGTGCCGATGGCGATCACCGGTCCCACGCTGCTGAAGGCCACGCCGTTGAGAATGGGCAGCTTGACCCCGAACTTCCATACGCCGATGGTCTGCACCAGGGTGGCGATGCCGGAACAGAACAGCGCTGTGCTGATCAGCGTGATGGTGTCCTGGTGCGACATCTTCAGCGCGGATGCAACGATCAGCGGGACGGCGATGGCGCCGACATAGGCCACCAGCATGTGCTGCAGGCCCAGGGTGATCATCTTGCGCGCCGGCAGGATCTCGTCGACGCTTTGATGCGGATGTCTCATCGGTGTCTCCTCCAGGTACCGAGCCACGCCTCGCACGTCGATCGTTTGCGGCCCGGTGGGTTGCTGTGCACGCATCCGTTCATGCGGATGCTTTCGGCGTTGCCTGGGCCAGCGCTGCAGCCTGCAATTTCTTGATCTTGTGCTCGCACTTTGGCACGGCCGCGCAGCAGGTGGAAATACTATTTCCGCGCCTTCGTCATACGCCTGTGCTATCACCACGATGCGGCGAGCGCGCGCGGCCTGGCCCCACGGTCCCTTCGGGCGGGGCCGCGGTCGCTGTCTTGTTTTGGGGGCGGGCGCTGTGACGCCCGGCGTTGCGGCTCAGCAGCCGGCGTGCTGCAGCAACTGCGCGGCCACCGCCAGCGCCAGCACCTCGGGCTGCTTGCCGGTGATGCCGGGAATGCCGATCGGGCACACCAGTCGCTGCAGCGACTGCGGGGCGAGACCGCGGGCCAGCCAGCGGTGCTCGAAGCGGGCGCGCTTGGTGCGCGAGCCGATCAGCCCGACCAGCCCGAGATCGTGGCGGCGCAGCGCGGCCTCGCAGATGCGTGCGTCGAGCTCGTGGCTGTGGGTCATGACCAGCACGAAGGCGCCCGCCGGTGCCAGCTCGACCTCGGCCTGCGGCTCGTCGACCGCCAGCTGGCGAATTCGCGCCGGCCCCGGTCCGCCGCCGAGCCCGGCGCCGGCGAAGGCCTCGTCGCGCTCGTCGACCCAGTCGACCTGGCAGGGCAGCGTCGCCAGCAGGCGTACCAGCGCACGGCCGACGTGGCCGGCGCCGTGCAGTTGCAGGTGGAACAGCGGCGCCGCCGGTGGCAGCTCGCGCAGCGCCGAGGCTGCGTACTCCAGGGTCACGACCCCGCCGCAGCACTGGCCCAGAGACGGGCCCAGCGCGTGGGTCTCGCGCACGGCGGGGCCGGGCTCGGCGCACCACTGCGCAAGCAGCTCGCGGGCGCGTCGCTGGGCGTGCCACTCCAGGTGTCCGCCGCCGATGGAGCCGCGCTCGAAGTCGGGCCCTACCAGCATGCAGGCGCCGGTTTCACGCGGTGCCGAGCCGCGCACCTCGGCGATGCGCACCTCCACGGAGCATGGCGGCGCGTGGGCCATGTCGCTCACGCCTGTCCCAGCTCGCGCCGCACGCCGTCGACTGCGTCGAGCAGTGCCTCGGGCGTGGCCGGCGCCAGCAGCTCGGGCTGCACCCGGTGCTCGCCCACGGCCGACACGGCATCGCGCAGCGCCAGCAGCACAGAGAAGGGCAACAGCAGCGGCGGCTCGCCGACCGCCTTCGAGCGGTGGATGGTCGGCTGCGGGTTCGCGCGGTCGAACAGGGCTGTGCGCAGCACCGGCGGGCAGTCGTTGGCGGTGGGGATCTTGTAGGTGCTCGGCGCGTGCGTGAGCAGCGCGCCGGTCTTCGGGTGCCACACCAGTTTTTCGATGGTCAGCCAGCCCATGCCCTGGATGAACGCTCCCTCGACCTGGCCGATGTCGATGGCCGGGTTCAGCGACTGCCCGGCATCGTGCAGCAGGTCGGCGCGTAGCAGGCGCCACTCGCCGGTCAGGGTATCGAGCAGCACCTCGCTGAGCGCGGCACCGTAGGCAAAGTAGTAGAAAGGGTTGCCGCGCAGCGCCTTCGGGTCCCAGTGCAGCCCGGGCGTGGTGTAGAAGCCCTCGCTCCACAGCTGCACGCGCTCGCGGTAGGCGATGCCGACGAGGTCGGCGAAGTCCATCCGGGCATCCCCGGCCTGCACGCAACCGCCGGCGAACAGCACATCCCCGGGAGCGCAGCCGAAGCGGCCGGCCGCCAGCTCCGCCAGGCGTGCGCGGATGCGCGAGGCCGCGTCCTGCGCCGCCATGCCGTTGAGGTCCGCACCGGTGGATGCCGCGGTGGCCGAGGTGTTGGCCACCTTCGACGTGTCGGTGGCTGTGCAGCGCACGCGGGTGATATCCAGCCCGAGTTCATGGGCCACGACTTGCGCCACCTTGGTGTTCAGGCCCTGGCCCATCTCGGTGCCGCCGTGGTTGACCAGCACGCTGCCGTCGGTATAGACGTGCACCAGAGCGCCCGCCTGGTTGAAATGCGGAACGTTGAAGGAAATGCCGAATTTCACCGGGGTGAGCGCGAGGCCCTTCTTGAGCACCGGGTTGCCGCGGTTGAATTTCGCGACCTCGGCCCTGCGCGACGCGTAGTCGGCATCGTGCACCAGTTGGCTCACCAGATCGCCGATCACGTTGTCACGCACCGGCTGGCCGTACGGCGTGGTCTGCACCCGCGTCGGGTCGTAGAAATTGGCCTTCCGTACCTGCAGCGCGTCCAGCCCGAGGTGGCGTGCGATGCTGTCGAGCATGTACTCCATCACCAGAGCGCCCTGCGGTCCGCCGAAGCCGCGGAACGCGGTGTTGCTCTGGGTGTTGGTGCGCGCGCAGTAGCCGTGCATGGCCACTTCGGCCAGGTGGTAGGCGTTGTCCAGGTGGCACAGCGCGCGGGTCATCACCGCGCCCGACAGGTCGGCCGAGTGCCCGGCGTTGGCGATCAGCGTGACCTCGCAGCCGAGGATGCGCCCGCCGGCGTCGAACGCCACGTCCCAGTCGTAGTCGAAACCGTGGCGCCGCCCGGTGATCAGCATGTCGTCGTCGCGGTCGACGCGCAGCTTCACGGCGCGCTGCAGGCGCGCGGCGGCGAGCGCCGCGCAGCACGCGAACAGCGCCGACTGGGATTCCTTGCCGCCGAATCCCCCGCCCATGCGCCGGCACTCCACCAGCACGTCGTGCAGCGGGCGGCCCAGCAGCGCAGCCACCACATGCTGCATCTCGCTGGGATGCTGCGTGGAGCACAGCACGCGCATCGCGCCGTCGGCCTGCGGCTGCGCGCAGGCGATCTGCCCTTCCAGGTAGAACTGTTCCTGGCCGCCCACGGACCAGCTGCCGCGCAGGCGGTGCGGCGCCGACTCCAGCGCGCGCGCCAGCGCGCCGGGGGAGCTCTCGCGCAGCAGGTGCATGGGGTCGAGCACGTACTGGCCGAGTTCATGCGCGTGGCGCGCGTCCAGCACCGCCGGCAGCGGCTCGGCGCGTATCACCTCGCGCGCCAGCGCCGCGGCGCGACGCGCCTGCTCGCGCTGCTCGGCGACCACCAGGAACACCGGCTGGCCGACGTAGCGCAAGGTGCCATCGGCCAGCACCGGGTCGTCGTGCAGCACCGGCCCGCAGTCGTTGTGCCCGGCGATGTCGGCGGCGCTGAACACGGCCACCACCCCGGGCTGTTCGCGCAGGCGTTGCAGATCGATGTCCAGCAGGCGCCCGTGGGCCAGTGGCGACAGGCCCAGCGCGGCGTGCAGCGTGCCCTCGAGTTGCGGCAGGTCGTCGGTGTAGTCGGCCGTGCCGGCCACGTGCAGCTGCGCCGATTCGTGTGGCGTGGGCAGGCCCACTGCGCTGTGTGCGCTCAGTCGCCGGTTCATGCCGTCACCTCCGCGTCCCACAGGCGCAGCGCATGGCCTGGCACGGGGTCGTTCCCGCGCCATTGCAGCCACAGGCGCCACAGCCAGTTCCTGGCCACGCGCATGCGGTGCGCGCGGCTGGCGCGCAGGTCGTCGAGGGGCTGGAAGTCGGCGTCGAGCGCGTCCATCGCGGCTTGCACCGCGGTCTCGTCCCAGGCCTGGCCGAGCAGCGCGGCTTCGGCGGCGGCGGCGCGGCGCACCACGGCCGCCATGCCGCCGAAGGCCAGGCGCACGTGGCTCACGCGGCCATGCTCGATTCGCAGCGAGGCGCCCAGGCTGATCGCCGAGATGTCGCAGTCGCGGCGCCGCGAGTGCTTTTCCGCGGCAAGCAGCAGTCCCGGAGCGGGAAGCGGCACGTGGATGGCGCGCACGAACTCGCCGTCGCGCAGGTCGTTGCGCATGTAGTCGACGTAGAACTCAGGCAGCGCGAGCTCGCGCAGCTCGTCGCCGCGCTGCAGCAGCAGGCGAGCGTCCAGCGCCATCAGCACCGGCGCGGCATCGCCGATCGGCGAGCCGTTGGCCAGGTTGCCTGCCAGCGTGCCGGCGTGGCGCACCGGGGGCCCGGCGAAGCGCAGGCCCATCTCGCGCAACTCCGGCCAGCGCCGCGCCAGCTCGGCCCACGCGTGTTCGAGCGTGGCGCCGGCGCCGATTCGCAGCATGCCGTCGCGCTCGTCGATGCGCCGCAGCTCGGCGACGTCGCCAAGCCACAGCAGGTCGCCGAGGTCGCGCAGCTGCTTGTTGGTCCACAGCGCGACGTCGGTCGTGCCTGCGATCAGGCGCGCGCGCGGATGGCGCAGGCGCAGCTCGGCGAGCTGCTCGACGCTGCGCGGTGCGTGGAAATGATCCACGCGCGGCGGCGCCAGCAGCGGATTCGGGGCGCTGTACAGGCGCGGCCCGGCCGACCTGTCGTCGGCCTCGATCGAGCGCAGCATGCCCTCCAGCGCCTCGGTGCGCAGCCGCGCTGCCGGCAGTTCGAACATATGCGCGGCCGCGTCGAGAATCGGGCGGTAGCCGGTGCAGCGGCAAAGGTTGCCGGCCAGATCGTCGGCAACCTCGGTGCGCGACGGGCGCACGCCGCGTTGCATGGCGCGCTCGTAGCTGGCGAACAGGCTCATCGCGAACCCGGGCGTGCAGAAGCCGCATTGCGAACCGTGGCAGTCGACCAGCGCCTGCTGCACCGGGTGCGGCGCGCCGCCGGCAAAGTCACGCAGGTCCTCCACGCTCAGCAGCGCCTTGCCGTGCAGCGTGGGCAGGTAGCGAATGCAGGCGTTGACCGGTCGCAGGCGCAACGCGCCGCAGTTCACGGCCGTGTCGTCACCGTCGGCGTCGACGCGCGCCAGTTCCGCCACGACCACGGTGCACGCGCCGCAATCGCCTTCGGCGCAGCCTTCCTTGGTGCCGGTGCAGCGCGCGTGCTCGCGCAGCCACTGCAGCGCCGTGGTGGTGACCGGCAGGCCGTCGACCTCGTGCACGCGTCCCCGATGCACGAAACGAATGGGTTGGTGGTGGTTCATCGCAATCCGCAAAGCTGTTCGCGCCGATGGGCCCGGCGCCATTGCCGAAAATGATTAGGCCACGCACGTCGGCAGATGACATATGCTGTTTTGTATACAAAATATGCCTGCAACCCCATGTCGCTGACTCCCAGGCCATGAACAATCCACTGGACTCGATCGACCTGCACCTGATACGCGTGTTGCACACCCTACTCACGGAATCCAGCGTCTCGCGCACCGCGCTGCGCCTGGGCATGAGCCAGCCGGCGGTCAGCGCCGCGCTGCGCCGCCTGCGCGATGCCTGCGGTGACGAACTGCTCGTGCGCAGCGGCTCGGGCATGGTGCCGACCGAGCGCGGCCAGGCGCTGATCGAGCCGATGGCCGAACTGCTGCGCCAGGCGCAGCACCTCGGCGGAGGGGACACGCAGTTCGATCCGGCCACCAGCAAGCGGGTGTTCCGCATCGCCGCCGCCGACTACCTGGACCCGGCCTTCCTGCCGGCGCTGGTGGGACGGCTCAAGCGCGACGCGCCGGCCTGCGGGGTCGAGGTGCTGGGCCTGCACCCGGGCTACGACTATCGGCGCGCGATGGCCGCCGCCGAGGCCGACGTGGTGCTGGGCAACTGGCTGGAGCCGCCGGCCGACCTGCATCGCGCGCCGCTGATCGACGACGAGATCGTGTGCCTGGTGGCGCGCGACCATCCGGCGACCCGGCGCGGACTCGACGCCCAGCAGTACCTGCACGCCGAGCACATCGCGCCGACCGCGCTTCGCGCGGCCGGCGACGGAGTGATCGACCAGTACCTGCAGCGCCAGGGCATGCGACGCAGCATCGCCGTGCACTGTGCGTTCTTCAACCTGATCCCGGGCATGGTCGCACGCAGCCTGCTGGTGCTGACCACCGGCCGTCGCTATTGCGAGCGCTATGTGCAGGCCGGGCTGCCGGTGGTCATCGTGCCGTGTCCGCTGGCCTTCCCGCCGCTGACCTACTACCTGCTGTGGCACGCGCGCAGCCATCACGACACCGCCCACCGCTGGCTGCGCGAGCAGGTGCGCCGGACGGTGGCCTGAACGGCCCACCCGCGATGCGTTCGACCACGAAGACCGCCGCAGGCCCTTTCGCCTTTCCAGTCCCGCGTGACGCACTTGCACGCGCGCGGGCAGGCACGACCGCCGTGCATCATGACAACGCAAGAGGAGACAAGCGATGAACCTTCAAACCCTGTTCAAGCTCGGCGAGCACGGCACCGACGCGCGAACCGAGATCATGGCCGGTGTCACGACCTTTCTCACCATGTCGTACATCATCTTCGTCAATCCGTCGATCCTGTCGACGACGGGAATGGATCACAACGCGGTGTTCATCGCCACCTGCCTGGCGGCCGCGCTGGGCACCTTCATCATGGCCTTCCTGGCCAACTGGCCCATCGGGCTGGCGCCGGGAATGGGCCTGAACGCGTTCTTCGCCTTCACCGTGGTCAAGGGCATGGGCTTCACCTGGCAGCAGGCGCTGGGCGCGGTGTTCATCTCGGGCTGCGTGTTCGTGCTGCTGACCATCACCGGCATCCGGCGCTGGCTGGTGGCCGGCATCCCGCATTCCCTGCGCAGCGCCATCGCAGCCGGCATCGGCATGTTCCTCGCGATCATCGCGCTGTCGGGGGCCGGCATCGTGGTCGCCAACCCGGCGACCAAGGTCGGGCTGGGGGACCTGCACACCCTGCCGGTCCTGCTTGCGGCGCTGGGTTTCGTGCTCATCGCGGTGCTGGACTACTTCCGGCTGCGCGGCGCGATCCTGATCGGCATCATCGCCGTCACCGCGGCCAGCATCGCGCTCGGCCTGACGCGCTTCCAGGGCCTGGTGTCGATGCCTCCGAGCATCGCGCCGACCTTTTTCAAGCTCGACATCGCCGGCGCGCTGCGCGGGGGATTCTTCCACATCATCCTGGTATTCGTGCTGGTCGAGATCTTCGACGCCACCGGCACGCTGACCGGGCTGGCGCGCAAGGCCGGGCTGCTGTCCAACGGGCGCGAGGAGGGGCTGGGACGCGCGCTGTTCGCCGACAGCCTGGCGATCTTCTCCGGCTCGCTGCTGGGTACCAGCAGCACCACCGCCTACATCGAGAGCGCGTCCGGCGTGCAGGCGGGCGGGCGCACCGGGCTGACCGCGGTGACCGTCGGCGTGCTGTTCCTGGCTGCGCTGTTCTTCGCTCCGGTGGCTGCGGTGGTCCCGCCGTACGCCACCGCGCCGGCGCTGCTGTACGTGGCCGGGCTGATGATGCGTGAGTTGCTCGAGATCGACTGGAACGACGTCACCGAGGCGGTGCCTTCGGCGGTCGCCGCGCTGATCATGCCGTTCACCTATTCGATCGCCAACGGGCTTGCGTTCGGCTTCATCGTCTACGCGGCTCTCAAGCTGCTGACCGGGCGCGCTCGCGAGGTGCATCCGGCGATGTGGGTGGTGGCCGGGCTGTTCCTGCTGCGTTTCGTGCTGTTCCCGGCGGATTGAGCGGGATCATGATGCCGACGGCGAGCACCCAGTCCGCGGCAGCGCCATCGCGCGTGGCGCTGCGTGGCGACCTGCTGTACCTGCGCGCGGACCCGGGCGTCGACCCCGACGCCGGCGCCTGCGTGCATTTCGAACCCGACGGCTGGCTGCTGCTCGAGGGCGGGCGCGTGGCCGCGCTGCGCGCGGCCGACGACCCGCCAGGCGCCGATTGGCCGCGCGAGGACTGGCGCGGGCATCTGCTGCTGCCGGGGTTCATCGACACCCACGTGCACGCGCCGCAGCTCGACGTGATGGCGTCCTACGGCAGCGAGCTGCTGCAATGGCTGCAGCGCTACACCTTCCCGGCCGAGTCGCGCTGGGCCGATGCCCGCCACGCGGCGTCGGGCGCGCGGCGCTTCGTGCGTGCGCTGCTGGCGCACGGCACGACCAGTGCGATGGTGTTCCCCACGGTGCACCGCGGCAGTGTCGACGCCTTGTTCGAGGCCGCGCGCGAGCAGGGCATGTGCATGATCTCGGGAAAGGTGCTGATGGACCGCAACGCGCCGGACGATCTTCGCGACGACGTCGAGCAGGCCGAGCGCGAATGTCGCGCGCTGATCCAGGACTGGCACGGCCACGGGCGCCTGCGCTATGCGCTGACACCGCGCTTCGCGCCCACCAGCAGCGATGCCCAGCTGGCGCTGTGCGGGCGCCTGCTGGGCGAGCCGATGACACGCGGCGGTCCGCTGTACCTGCAGACCCATGTCGCCGAGAACCGTGACGAGGTGCGCTGGATGCGCGAGCTCTACCCGGCCAGCCGAAGCTACCTCGACGTCTACGCCGGCTTCGGGCTGCTCGGGCGGCGCAGCGTGTTCGCGCACGGCATCTGGCTCGACGACACCGATCGCGCGCTGCTCGCCGAGCGCGGCAGCACGGTGGCGTTCTCGCCGTCGTCCAACCTGTTCCTGGGCAGTGGCCTGTTCGACTGGGCGCGCGCCGACGCCGCCGGCATGCGCGTGGCCGTGGCCAGCGACGTCGGCGCCGGCACCAGCCTGTGCCAGCTACGCAGCCTGGGCGACGCCTACAAGGTGCTGGCGCTGCAGGGCCAGCGCCTGAGCGCCTGGCGCGGACTGTATGGCGTCACGCGTGGCGCGGCTGCCGCGCTGGACCTGGAGGGCGAACTCGGACATTTCGAGCCGGGTGCATGGGGCGACGTGGTGGTGTGGCGCTGGGCCAGCGGCGACGTGCAGCGCCATCGCGTCGAACTCGCGCGCGACCTGCACGAGCGCGTGTTCGCGTGGATGCACCTGGCCGACGAGCGCAATGTCGCGGCGGTGTACGTCGCCGGGCGTCGCGCCGACCTGCGCGAGCAGGCCGACCACGCGCTGGCGGCATGACGCCGTCGCGCCGCGGCTCGGCGCGTCAGCGCAGTGCGTCGTAGCGTGCCAGCTGCGGGAACAGCCGGCGCCAGGTCCAGACCACGGCCAGCGTGCCCAGTCCGCCGAGCACCACGGCCGGCACGGCGCCGAACCAGGCCGCGGTGAGCCCGGACTCGAATTCGCCGAGCTGGTTGGATGCGCCGATGAACAGGGAGTTGACGGCGTTGACCCGGCCGCGCAGCGCGTCGGGGGTCTGCAGCTGCACCAGCGTGCCGCGGATGACCACGCTGACCACGTCGGCGCCGCCCAGCACGGCCAGCGCGAGCATCGACAGCGGCACCGAGCGCGACAGGCCGAAGACCAGCGTGGCCAGCCCGAACAGCGCCACGGAGCCGAACATCAGGCGCCCGGCGTGGCGCTCGATCGGGTGGTGCGCCAGCCACGCCGCGACGGCCAGCGCGCCCACCGCGGGAGCCGCGCGCAGCAGCCCCAGGCCGAGCGGCCCGATGTGCAGGATGTCGCGGGCGTAGATGGGCAGCAGCGCCGTCGCACCGCCCAGCAGCACCGCGAACAGATCCAGCGAAATGGCCCCCAGGATCACGGCATGGGCACGGATGTGGCGCACACCCTCGAGCATCGAATGCAGCGTGATGCGCGTGGTCTGCGCCGCCGCGGCGCGCGGCAGGCTCAGCAGCAGCGCGACGCCGGCGGCGTCGACCGCGAAGGTCAGGCCGTAGCTCCAGCCGGCGCCCAGCGCGTACAGCAGGCCGCCGAAGGCCGGCGCGACCACCGTGGCCGCCTGCGTCGCCGAGGCCGCCACCGCGATGGCGCGCGCCAGCAGCGCTTCGGGCACCAGCGCCGGCAGCATGGCCTGCATGCCCGGCATGTCGAAGGCGCGGCAGGCGCCGAGCGCGAGCGACGCGCCGAGGATCAGGCCGCGTCCCGCATGCAGGCCCCAGCCCTGCGCGGCGGCCATGAGCAGCGCGGCCACCAGCGCCTGCAGCGCCATGCTCGCGGCCACCACGTCGCGGCGCTCGAAGCGGTCGACCACGCTGCCGGCGAGCAGCACCAGCGCGACGCGCGGCAGGAACTGGAGCAGGCCGACCAGCCCCAGGTCCAGCGCGCTGCCGGTGATCGCGTACATCTGCCAGCCGATGGCCACGCCGAGTACCTGGTAGGCGCCGGCGAGCGCGACGCGCACCAGCCAGAAGCGGGCGAAGCCGGGAACTTTCCAGACGGAGGGCTGGGCGGTGTCGGACATGGATGGCGGCGGGACGGTGGGCGCGCAGGGGCAAGCCTCTCATTGTCCCGCGCCTGCGCGTGGCGCGCAGGATCTATGCTTGCGCACCTGACGCCCTTTTTTGCCGCGCCCCGCGCGACGCCACGATGACCCCATCCCCGTCCTCGCCGCCCGCCGCTCCTGCTGCCAGCCCGGAACCGTCGGTGCGGTTCCGGCTGCGCATCACGCGCGACGGCCAGATCGCGGTCGGTCCGGGAAAGATCGAGCTGCTCGAGGCCGTGCAGCGCACGGGCTCGATCACCGCGGCCGCGAAAAGCCTGGACATGTCCTACCGCCGCGCCTGGCTGCTGCTCGACGAGCTCAACGCCTGCCTGAACACGCCCGCAGTCGAGTCGGCGCAGGGCGGCGCGCATGGAGGGGGCAGCCGCCTGACCGACGCGGGGCAGGAACTGGTGCGCCTGTACCGCCATGTCGAGCACACGGCAGCGCGCGCCTGCGCCGCCGACATCGAGCGCCTGAAGGGCCTGCTGGCGCGCTGAGCGCGGCTCAGGCGTCGCCGCGCGACAAGGCGCGCCGCTCGCGCTGCTCGAGCAGCCACTGCGTGGCGTGCGCTTCGTCCTGCGGCTGCGCGTACAGATAGCCCTGCGCGAAGTCGCACCGGATGTCGCGGATGCGCTCGAGTTCCTCGTCGGTCTCGATGCCTTCGGCGATGACCTGGATGCCCAGCCGATGGGCCATGGCGACGATGGCCTCGCAGATCGCGAGCTTGCGCCCGTCGTCGGGCAGCCTGCGCACCAGCGACTGGTCGATCTTCAGATAGTCGACATCGATTCGGCTGAGCGCTGCCAGGTTCGACACCCCGGTGCCGAAATCGTCCACCGCGACCTGGAATCCCTGGCGGCGAAGTTCGCGCAGGCGCTGCGCGATGCGTGGCGAATTGTCGAGCATCACGGTCTCGGTGACCTCGATCACCAGCCGGGAGGGATCGAGCCCGATGTCGCGCACATGCGCGCCCCATTGCTCGGTGTGGTCGACGTCGGCGGTGAGCTGCAGCGGGGAGACGTTGAAACTCACCTGCATCGGCGCACCGTGCAGTTCGCACCAGCGCAGCGCCTGCTGCGCCGCGCTCCTGAACACCCAGTCACCGAGTTCCAGGATCAGCCCCGTCTCCTCGGCCAGCGGGATGAAGCGTGCCGGATGCACGGTGCCGAAGGCCGGGTGCCGCCAGCGCATCAGCGCCTCGAACTTGAGCGCTTCGCCATCGCTCACCCTCACCACCGGCTGGTAGGCAAGGTACAGCTCGCCCTGTTGCGCGGCGCGCCGCAGGTCCCCGGCCAGCAGCAGGCGCCCGCGCGCGCGCTGGTCCATCGATGCCTCGTACACGATGGTGCGATTGCGACCTGCGTTCTTGGCCTCGTACATCGCCAGGTCGGCATGCCGCAGCAGTTCGTCGGCGCTGCTGCCGTCGCGCGGGTACATCGCCATGCCGATGCTCGCCGACACGTGGATCGGGTGCGACGCATGCGCGAAGGGCTCGGCCAGCGCGTCGTGCAGCTTCGAGCTGACCGTGTGCAGGGCCAGCGGGTCGTCCAGCGTGGGCAGCAGCACGGTGAATTCGTCGCCGCCCAGGCGGGCCAGCACGTCGGACCCTCGCAGCGCGGTGCGCAGGCGCGCGGCCACCGCGACGAGCAGCGCATCGCCAGCGTCATGGCCCAGCGAGTCGTTGACCATCTTGAAATGATCCAGGTCGGCGTACAGCAGCGCGAAATGCCCGCTGTCGCACTCGGCGCGGGCGATCTCCATCTCCAGGTGGCGGCGGAATGCGCTGCGGTTGGGCAGGTTGGTCAGCGCGTCCTGGTTGGCCTGGCGCCAGATGGTCTGCGCCGCCAGGATGCGATCGCCGATGTCGCGCGCGATCTTGGACGCACCGACCACGCGCCCGCTGGCGTCGCACAGCGGCGAGATGGTCACCGAGACGTGCACCAGGGAGCCGCTCTTGTGGGTGCGCACGGTCTCGAAATGCTCCACGCGCTCGCCGGCGGCGATGCGCTGCAGGATCATTTCCTCCTCGTGCAGCCTGTCGAGCGGAATGATCTTGGTGATCGACTCGCCGATCATCTCCGCCGCCGAGAAACCGAACAGGCGCTGCGCGCCCGGGTTCCAGCTGGTGACGATGCCGGCCAGGGTCTTGGTCACGATGGCGTCGTCCGAGCCTTCCACCAGCGACTCGTAGACATTCAGCGCGCGGTCGCGCGGCGCGCCCGGGCCCGGCAGCGGCGCGCGTTGCAGTGCATGCACGGTGAGCAGCGAGGCCGCGGTGCCGGGGGTCGGGCCGTCGATCGGGGTACGGGTCACCAGCACCGATAGCAGCATGCCATGGCGGTCGCGCAGCACGCGCTGCACGCTCGCCGCCTGCTCGCCCATGCCGGGTGCATCGAGGGCCACCGGCTCATCGGCAAGCAGCGCGGCCAGCGGCAGGCCGAGCGCCTGCTGCGCCGCGTATCCGAACAGGCGCTCGGCCGCGCGATTCCAGCTGCTCACCGTGCCTTGCCCGTCGACGGTGAACATGGCGTCGTCATGGGCGTTGACCATGGCCTCGAACAGGCAGACTGGCGCAGGTTGGGCGCGGGCCATGGCGCGTTCCTCCAGGTTGAGGCAAATGGCATTCCTGCATGCAAGGATAGCCGCATATTCAAGCGGGTTGATCCATTGCGGCGCTTGCGCCCGCCGAGTGAGCCGGCAGCGCGCTCGATTTCGACGCGAGCTCGGCGTGTCGCGCGGGTGCTCGCGCGCTACGCCTGATCCGTTGCCGCGGCGGGTCCTTGCGGCCGCTCCGGCTCGCCCATTTGCGGGGGAGGCACGCGGAACAGGCCCCAGCCCGCGAGCACGCTGCCGAGCCGTTCGCTCGAGGTCCAGCTGATCAGCCACGGCGCGCTGAGCAGGCCGAGCGTGATGGGCGAGAACCACAGCGCGACCACCGGATCGATGAATGCCAGTGCGGCGAATGCCAGTCCCAGCAGCAGGTGCTCGCGCAGGTTGGGCAGCACCGCCAGCACCGGGATGCGCCGCGCCTCGCGCACCTGCGCCGACCAGCCCGACGAGATTCCCAGTGCCATCGACACCAGCGCCCGGGTCTGGGTCACCATGGTGACCGGGGCCATCAGCGCGGCCATCGGGATGTCGATCAGCACCGACAGCACGATGCGAAGCGTGCCGCCGAAGCCACGCCTGCGCTGCGCCGACGACAGCAGCCAGGTCATTCCCATCAGCTTCGGCCCGAACAACAGCAGCAGGGTCAACCACAGCACCCACGGGGTCGACATGCCCACCAGCGTCGCCTGGCGCGAGAAGCACACCTGCAGCGCGCTGGTGAGCAGCAGCAGCAGCCAACCCGGCGAGGTCAGGTAGGCCGACGCGCCGAGCAGCAGGTGCAGCCGGCTGGCCCAATGCAGACCGGAGGTTCCCAGCAGGCGCAGGTGCTGCACGTTGCCCTGCATCCAGCGCCGGTCGCGCGTGG
>JAKCDM010000135.1 GCA_021841865.1 Pseudomonadota bacterium | reverse complement strand
TCCTGCGCAGCCTGAAGATCACGCTGATCGCGATGATCACGGTGCCGGCGGTGCTGGCCGCCACCGTGGTGCTGCTGTACACGCTGGGCATGAGTTTCAACATCATGACCCTGGGCGGCATGGCGGCTGCGGTCGGCCTGGTGATCGACGACGCCATCGTGATGAGCGAGCACATCGTGCGGCGCATGCGCGAACGCGACGCGCGCACCGAGGCGCAGCAGAAGGCGCGGCACAGCCGCGTGATGCACGCCGCGATGGAATTCTTCCAGCCGCTGGCCGGATCGAGCGCGTCGACGGTGATCATTTTCGTGCCCCTGGCCTTCCTGTCCGGGGTCACCGGCGCGTTCTTCAAGGCGCTGGCGCTGACCATGGCCGCGGCGCTGCTGATCTCGTTCTTCGTGTCGTGGCTGGCGGTGCCGCTGCTGGCCGACCGGCTGCTCGGCGCGCGCGACATCGAGCGCGAGCACGCGCGCGAACACGGCAGGCTGCTCGGCGCCTTCCAGCGCGGCTACGCGGCCCTGCTGCCGCGCCTGCTGCGCCGGCCCTGGCTGGCGCTGGCCGGGGTGGCCCCGCTGCTGCTGGCAGGCTGGGTCGCATACCACGCGGTGGGCAGCGGCTTCCTGCCGCACATGGACGAAGGCGGCTTCGTGCTCGACTACCGCACGCCGTCGGGCACCTCGCTGGCCGAGACCGACCGCCTGCTGGCGCAGATCGAGCAGATCCTGCGCACCACGCCGCAGGTGCAGACCTTCTCGCGACGCACCGGGCTGCAACTGGGCGGCGGCATCACGCACGCCAACGAGGGCGACTTTTTCGTGCGCCTGAAGCCGCTGCCGCGCGAGCCGATCGACCAGGTCATGGAGCAGGTGCGCGCGCGCATCCACGCGCAGGTTCCGGGAATCGACATCGACACCGCGCAGCTCATGCAGGACCTGATCGGTGACCTCACCGCGGTGCCGCAGCCGGTGGAGATCAAGATCTTCGACGACAATCCGAAGCAGCTGGCGCGCCTGGCGCACAAGACGGCGGCGGCGATCTCGAAGGTGCCTGGCATCATCGAGGTGCGCAGCGGAATCCGGGTCGCCGGCGACGCGCTCGACATCCGGCTCGACCCCACTCGCCTGGCGCTGCTGGGAGTCGACGCGCAGCAGGTGCGCGGCCAGCTGGCGGCGCTGATCGGGGGCAGCGTGGCCACGCAGATCGAACAGGGTCCGAAGATGATCGGTGTCAGGGTGTGGGATGCGCCGTCGCTGCGCCGTACGCCGCAGGCGATCGCCGCGCTGCCGCTGCGCGCGCCCGACGGCCGCGTGTTCCGCCTGTCCGACGTGGCGAAGGTCTCGGTGCTCACCGGGCAGCCCGAGGTGATCCGCGAGAACCTCAAGCGAATGGCCGCGGTGACCGCTCGCATCAGCGGGCGCGACCTCGGCTCGACGGTGGCCGCGGTCAAGCGCATCATCGATGCGCCGAACTTCTACCCCACCGGGGTCTACATCCGGCTCGGCGGCCTGTACAAGCAGCAGCGCATCGCGTTCGCCGGGCTGCTGCAGGTGCTGGCGGCCGCGGTGCTGCTGGTGTTCTTCCTGCTGCTGTTCCTGTACGAGCGCTTTCGCGTCGCGCTGAGCATCCTGGCGATGCCGCTGCTGGCGCTGCCGGCGGTGTTCGTCGGACTGTGGGTCGGAGGCATCGAGCTCAACATCTCGGCCATGATGGGCATGACCATGATCGTGGGCATTGTCACCGAGGTCGCCATTTTCTACTTCAGCGAGGTGCAGGAACTGCTGCGCCAGGACCCGCAGATGCCGCAGCACGACGCGCTGGTTCAGGCAGGCGTGAATCGCATGCGCCCGATCGCGATGACCACCATCGCCGCCATTCTCACGCTGCTGCCGCTGGCGCTGGCCATCGGCCAGGGATCGGCCATGCAGCAGCCACTGGCGGTGGCCATCATCGCCGGGCTGGTGGTGCAGCTGCCGCTGGTGCTGCTGGTCATGCCGGTGCTGTTCCAGGCGCTGCGCGGCAAGCTCACGCCGGAACTCGCCGGCGCGCCGATCCCCGGGACCGCCCATGAGAATCCTGCTGGTTGAGGACGACCGCATGCTCGGCGCCGCCACCCAGCAGGCGCTGCGCGACGCCGCCCACGCGGTCGACTGGGTGCACGACGGCGACGCCGCGCTGCTGGCCATGCGCGCCACGCCCTACGAGGCCATGCTGCTCGACCTGGGCCTGCCCGGGCGCGACGGCCTGGGCGTGCTGCAGGCGGCGCGGCGCGCGGGCTACAACCTGCCGGTGATCATCGTCACCGCGCGCGACGGTGTCGACGAACGCATCCGCGGCCTCGACCTGGGTGCCGACGACTACCTGATCAAACCCTTCGCCACCGACGAACTGCTGGCCCGCCTGCGCGCGGTGGCGCGCCGCCGCGGCGGCCACGCGCAGGGCGTGCTCGACACCGGCACCGTGCGACTGGACCCGGCGACCCGCGAGGCCAGCTTCGGCGCCAGCACGGCGCGCCTGTCGGCGCGCGAGTACGCGCTGATGCACGCGTTACTGCTGCGCCCGGGCGCGGTGTTGTCGCGCACCGAGCTGGAGGACCTGATCTACGGCTGGAACGAGGAAGTCGAGAGCAACGCCGTCGAATACCTGATCCACTGCATCCGCAAGAAGCTCGGGACCGGCGCGATCAAGAACGTGCGCGGCGTGGGCTGGGTGGTCGACCGGGCGCTGCCGCAACACGACGCGTCGGCGGGCGAGCCCGTTGCGCCGCAGCGCCCGGCATGAATCCGGTCGCGAGCCTGCGCCGCTGGTCGCGCCGCTCGCTGCTGCGACGACTGTGGCTGTGGACCACGCTGATCGTCGGGCTGGTCGGCGCCAGCACCGCGGCCGTGTCGTACCTGCTGGGCTACATCGAGGCCAACCGCCTGCAGGACACGCAGCTGCGCCAGGTCGCCGCGCTGGTGCATGCGGGCGGGCAGCTCCCCGACGCCAATTTGCTGGCCCGCGCCGCGGAACGCGACCAGGACGCGCGCATCGTCGTGCAGCGCCTCGGGGTGCCCGGCGGGCTCGCGCTGCCGCCGCGGCTTGCGCCGGGCATGCACGTCGTGCGCGCCGCGGGCGAGCAGTGGCGGGTGTTCGTGCGCGCCGACCCGGCAGGCGCGATCGCGGCAGCGCAGCGCACCGACCTTCGCTCGGACGCCGCCGCCGACAGCGCGCTGCGCACGCTGTACCCGTTGCTGGCGCTGATTCCGCTGCTCGCGCTGCTCGCCGCCTGGGTGGTGCGCCGCGCGCTCGACCCGGTGCTGCGCCTGGCGGCCCAGGTGGATGCGCGCAGCGAGCTGCGCCTCGACCCCTTGCCCATGCGCGAGGTGCCGCGCGAACTCGTGCCCTTCGTCGAGTCCATCAATCGCCTGCTCGAGCGCGTCAGCGCGCTGCGCGAGCGCGAGCGCCGCTTCGTCGCCGACGCCGCGCATGAGCTGCGCACTCCCATCGCGGCGCTGACCCTGCAGGCCGAGAACCTGTCGCATGTCGAGCTTGCGCCGCAGGCGCGCGAGCGTCTGCGCGGCATGCTCGCCGGGCTGGCGCGAACTCGCGCCGCGGTGGAGCAGTTGCTGAGCCTGGCGCGCGCGCAGTCCGGGCGCTTTGCCGCGCCGCAACGCGTCGAGCCGTCCAGCGTGCTGCGTCACGTGCTCGAGGACCTGCTTGCGCTGGCCGAGCAGCGCGGCATCGACCTGGGAATCGAGCGCAACGAAGGCGAGCCGATCCTGGCCGATCCGACGCAGCTCTACACGCTGGTGCGCAACGCCGTCGACAACGCGCTGCGCTACACGCCCCGCGGCGGGCGCGTGGACCTGGGCTGCCACAGCGCGCGAGACGCCGACGGCACATGCTGGACCCACCTCCAGGTGGAGGACGACGGCCCTGGAATCGACGCGGCGTGGCTGGAGCGCGCGTTCGAGCCGTTCAACCGCCTGCAGCGCGACGGCGACGAGGCCGGCACCGGGCTCGGCCTGACCATCATGAGCCACATCGCGAGCAACCTGGGCGGGCGCCTGCTGCTGGAAAATCGAGCTGGTGGCGGCCTGCGCGTTCGCTACAGTCAACGCTGCGCGCCCGACGCACCTGCCGGCACCAGCCAGCGCAGCAACGGCAGCAGCGCCAGCGAGACCACGCAGCCCAGCAGCGCCAGCGACGACAGCCGGCCGAACAGCCCGGTGTAGGCGTGCAGAGAGGCCTGCGCGCCGACTTCGATGCCGACCGGCTGCTGCGCCATCGTGGCCATGTAGCTTCCGCTGTACATCGCCAGCCCCACCGCGGCGAAAAAGCCCCCCATGACGAAGCCTGAGATGCGAGCCGGCACATAGCGCGCCATGACGGCCAGGCCCAGCCCGCTGATCAGCAGCTCGCCGAGCGACAGAAGCCCGTAGCAGCCGACCATGTACCAGGCCGACACCAGGCCGTGCTCGCCACGATGACAGCCGAAGACCAGCAGCGCGAAACCGGAAGCGACACTGGCGAAACCGAGGGCGAACTTGAATCCGATGGAGAAATCGCCGGGCCCGCGCGCCAGACGCGCGTAGATCCACGCGAGCGGCGGCCCCAGCACGATGACCCAGGCCGAGTTCAGCGCCAGGAATTGCGCCGGCAGCAGGCGCCCGAGAGGCAGCCCGGCCAACTGCAGGTGGCCGTCGACGTTGCGCAGCGCGAACAACGTCAGCGACGTGGACATCTGCTGGAAAAAGACGAAGTACAGCGCGACGAGCAGTGTGAGCAGCGCCGCCGCGGCCATCCCCCGCCGCTCGTGCTGCGGGCTGCGCCACGCCAGGCGCGTCCAGGCGACGACGACGATGCCGCCGACCGCGGCCATGCAGGCCGCTGCGAGTTCTTCGTGGCTGAGCAGAAGCGTTGCCGCGACGGCCACCGCGCACAGCCCCGCTGCGATCAGCAGCAGCCGCCCCGCAGGCGTTCGCGGCCGATCGCCCATGCCGCCGACCCGGTCCAGCGCGCGGCGCATCAGCGCATAGTTGAACAGCCCGCACGCCAGGCCGACCGCGCACACCGCGAACGCGGCGTGCCAGCCCCACACCTCCTTGACCCAGGGTGTCGCCAGCATCGACACCACCGAGCCGACGTTGACCGCCATGTAATAGATGGTGAAGGCGCTGTCGATGCGCGCCGGATCGCCCTCGTAGATGCGTCGCACAAGATTGGCAGCGTTCGGCTTGAACAAGCCGTTGCCGATGGCCACCAGCGCGAGCGCGCCGAACAGCGCGTGCGGGGAGTCGAAGGGAATCGCCAGCAGCGCATAGCCGCAGCCGAGCACCACGGTGCCGACCAGCATCGCGCGACGCGTGCCGATCCAGCGATCGCCGAGCCAGCCGCCGAGCGCCGGAACCGCATACACCAGCGCGCTCATCGCGCCCCACGCCAGGTTGGCGCGGCGGTCGCTGTACCCCAGGCCCTGCACCATGAACAGGACCATCAGCACCGCCATGCCGTAGAAGCCGAAACGCTCCCACAGCTCGATCATGAACACCACGGCAAAGGCGCGGCGGCGCGCCGTCGGGCTGTCGGGGCGAAGCCCGGCGGCAAGCGGTGCGGCGGCGAACGGCGCGCTGGAACGCGCCGTGCCGGAAGGCGCTGTGCCGGAAAGCGGTACGGGGCCGGGCGGTTCGGCGCCGGGCGGTTCGGCTTCAAGCCCGGCCGTGCCAAGCGCTCCGGCACCGAGCGGCCCGGCGGCGAGCGCTCCGGCGGCGGCCGGAGCGGTTGGTGCTGTCGTTTCGTGCGTGGTCACGGCGTGGCTGCCCTACCCGGGTCCGGCTGGAATGTGGACAAGCGGTTGGACACGCGGCGAGCCCGCAGGTTCCCGACACGTGGAAACCGGGAATCGCGACCACGCCATGCTCAGGGTTTAAGCTTGCACGCGTTGCGCGGCCCATCGAGCCACGCCGCAATCCGGTGCAGTCAATGAGCTCCTTCCGCTATGTCTGGTCCCTGCCCGAGCCGGCCTCGGTGGCCTTGCAGGGCAGCGACGCGCGCCTGCCGGTGCAGCGCCTGTTCTTCGTCGGACGCAATTACCTGGCCCACGCGGCCGAGATGGGCCGCCCGGTGGACGCCACGCGCGACCGGCCCTTCTATTTCACCAAGTCGCATTCGGCGCTGGTCGACTCGGGCGCGAGCGTGCCCTATCCGCGCGGAACCTCGAACTATCAGCACGAAATGGAACTCGTCGTGGTGCTCGGCGCCGGCGGCGCCGACGTGCCCGCGCAGTCCGCGCACGAACTCATCCACGGCTACGCCTGCGGCCTGGACATGACCCGCCGCGACCTGCAGCTGGCGGCGCGCGACCAGGGCAAGCCCTGGGACACGGCGAAGGATTGCGAGAACTCGGCCGTGGTCTCCGCGGTGCTGGCGATGCCGGGCAAGGTGCTCGAGCGCGGGCGAATCGAGTTGCGCGTCGACGGCCAGACCCGCCAGGACTCGGACTTGTCGAACATGATCTGGAGCGTGCGCGAGCTCATCGCCGACCTGTCGCGCCTGTACCACTTGCGCCAGGGCGACCTGCTGTTCACCGGGACCCCGGAGGGCGTCGGCGCGGTGCGCGCCGGTCAGCGCATCGACGGCAGCATCGAAGGCGTGGGATCGATCTCGCTGCAACTGCAGGAGCCCAGCGCATGAAGCTGTTCAGCTACTTTCGCAGCGGCACCTCGCACCGCCTGCGCATCGCGCTGCGCCTGAAGGGCCTGGACCCCGAGTACATGCCGGTCGACCTGCTGCATGAGCAGCATGCCTCGGCCGACTACCGCGCGATCAACCCGCAGGGTCTGGTGCCCGCGCTCGAGGTCGACGGCGAGGTGCTGATCCAGTCGCCGGCGATCATCGAATGGCTCGACGAACGCTACCCCGAGCCGCCGCTGCTGCCGCGCGACGCGCTCGCCAGGGCGCGCGTGCGAGCGCTGGCGGCGGTGGTGGGTTGCGACATGCACCCGCTGAACAACCGACGGGTGCTCAATTACCTGCGCAGCCAGTTCGCCTGCGACGACGACGCGGTGAATGCCTGGTGCGGCACCTGGATGAGCGCCGGCTTCGACGCCCTCGACTCACTGCTGGCCGCCGACGACGGGCGCGGGCGCTTTTGCTTCGGGTCGTCTCCGACCGTGGCCGACGTCTACCTGGTGCCGCAACTGGGCACGGCGCGACGCTTCCGGGTCGAGCTGGCGCGCTGGCCGCGCCTGCTCGACATCGAGGCCGCCTGTCTCGAACTGCCGGCCTTCGCCGAGGCGGCGCCGGCGCGCCAGCCGGATGCGCCGGCCACGCCGGCGCGCTGAGCGTCGGCCGGTTACGTTGTTTCACAAAACTGTGCGATCGATACAACGCGGCGGTCAACCGGACGGGCAGGATTCGCGTTTGCCAAGGGGGGGCTTTATGCTCACGCGGCGGATCCTTGCACGCCTGCAGGATCGAAGCCTCGTTTTGGTCTTCCCGGGCCGCTTCCGGGAAATCGCATGCCTAGCAGGCTGTTGAGATACCGGAGGGGGTCGCGTTGGTGCAGAATCGGGATGATGGGCGCGCGCCGGATCTTGCGCGGGCTGGGCGCCCGCGCAAGATCCGGGGTGCGGCCAGCGCCCGATTCTGCACCAACCCTTCGGGCGCAGGCGCTGCGGGCGACCTGC
>JAKCDM010000134.1 GCA_021841865.1 Pseudomonadota bacterium | reverse complement strand
CCAGGCCACGAATTGCCGGCTGCTCGCGGAAATCGCCAAGGGTTTCTGCCCCGAGGCGCGTATCGAGGTTTTCAACGATCCGCTGGCGGCGATTGCATTCGCCCAGGATAATGAACTCGATCTGCTGTTGACCGATTATCGCATGCCGCAGATGAACGGAATCGCGATGATCCGGGCGCTGCGGCGGGTGGACCATTTGAAGGAAGCGCCGATCATCTGTATCACGGCGATCGACGACCTGCAGATCCGCTACGAGGCTCTGGATGCCGGAGCCAACGATTATCTAAGCCGTCCGCTGGATTATCGGGAATGTTCGGCGCGCTGCCGCAATCTGCTGAAGATGCGCCGCTACCAGCTGGCCATGGAGCGCCATGCCAAGGTGCTGCAGAGCCAGGTCGATCAGGTGGTGGCCGACCTGCAGCAGAAGAAGCTCGACACGCTGACCCGTCTGGCCAAGGTGGCCGAACAGCGCGACACCGACACCGGCGCGCACCTCGGGCGCATCGGCCGCTACTCGGCGATGCTGTCGCGGCGCCTGGGCATGGGCGACGCCTACGCGACCATGCTGGAGCTGGCGGCGCCGCTGCACGACATCGGCAAGGTGGCGATTCCCGACAGCATCCTGATGGCCCAGCGCGCACTGACCGACGACGAGTGGGAGGTGATGCGCAAGCACACGCTGATCGGCCATGCCATGCTGGCTGGCGGGGATTCCGAGCCGCTGATGGTGGCGGCCGAGATCGCTCGCTCGCACCATGAGCGCTTCGATGGTTCAGGTTATCCCGACGGGCTCGCCGGCGGGGATATTCCAGTGTCGGCGCGCATCCTGGCGGTGGTCGACGTGTTCGATGCGTTGACGTCGAAACGTCCCTACAAGGAACAGTGGAGCGAACAGCGGGCCAAGGAATATCTGGAGGCGCAGGCGGGAAGGCACCTGGATCCGGAATTCGTCGAGGCCTTCCTTTCCGATCCTCAGGGTATTCAGCAGGTGCGCAACAGTTTCCAATAGTCCGACGCGTCGCGCGGCGGGCCGGGTTCGCGCAAGCGGCCCGATGCGCCGGGCGGGGGACCGATGATGAAAAAACCAGTGGTCAGCGATGCGGCGGTCGCGATGAAGCAGCAGGCCAGGTTGCGCCTCGGGCTCGGCGGGCTGATCATCGTCTCCGGCCTGCTCGCCGTGTCCGTGCTGCATATCCGCCTGCCGTACGAGACCCCGATGGGCGTGCTGTACCTGGCCTACGCCGGAGGGTTCTACCTGTTCGCGGCGCGGCGGGGCTTCCGGCTGGCGCCCTGGGTGCCTTACGCCACCGCGGTGGCCGACTCGGTGCTGCTCACCGGCTGGGTGCTGATCAGCCAGGAGGTCAGCCACCTGATCGTGCCCTTCTACATTTTCACGGCCATCGGCTACGGCATGCGCACCGGCAGCAAGCGCATCATGCAGACCTCGCAGTACTCCGGGCTGCTCGGGCTGCTGATCGCGCCGCTGGCTCCGTACTGGCGCGAGCACCTGCTGTTCTGGTTGTCGTCGCTGATCTCGATCGTGATCATCCCCGGCTACGTGGCGGTGCTGATGGACAAGCTCTACCTCGCGCTGCGCTACGCCGAGAGCGAGAGCAAGGCCAAGAGCGACCTGCTGGCCCGCGTCAGCCACGAACTGCGCACGCCGTTGTCGGGGATCTCGAACGCGGCCGAACTGATCCAGGGCGAGGCCCCCGAGCCGCGGGCGCGCAAGCTGGCGGCGACCATCCTGTCGCTGAGCAATCACCTGCTCGCCGACATCAACGATCTGCTGGACCAGAGCAAGGCCAGCCTGGGCAAGCTCAGCCTGGCCAGCGAGCCGGTGGACCTGCTGCGCCTGGTCAACGTGGTCACCGCATCGGTGGAGATGCGCGCGCGCAAGAAGTCGCTCAACCTCGCCGCGCATGTCGATCCGCGAATCGCCGACCAGGTGCTGGGCGACCCGCACTGGCTGGCGCGCGTGCTGATCAACCTGCTGGGCAACGCGGTGAAGTTCACCGAGTTCGGCTCCGTGAGCCTGGACATCTCGCTGCTGCGCGAAATGCCCGAGGCCTACCTGATCCGCTTCTCGGTTCGCGACACGGGCGTGGGAATCGCCAAGGAGTACCAGGAACGCATCTTCGACCCCTTCGTGCAGATCAAGCGGCAGTCGGCCGCGCAGTCCGAGGGGGCCGGGCTCGGGCTGGCCATCAGCAAGCAGGTGGTGGACCTGATGGGCGGTTCGTTGCGCGTGCAGGCCGAGGTCGGCATGGGCAGCACCTTCTGGTTCGACGTGCAGATGCCTCGCGCGTCGGCTGCGTCGGAGGCGCCGGCCGAGTCGGATTCGATGCTGCGGGTGGTGGACGGCCCGCGCTACCGGCTGCTGGTGGTCGACGACAACGAGACCAATCGCTACCTGCTGCAGGAACTGCTGCGCCGCGAGGGCCACGACGTGGTGGTGGCGGCCAGCGGCGAACAGGCGCTCGACACGCTGGCGCGCGACGGGCGCTTCGACCTGCTGCTGCTGGACTACAACCTCGGCGGCATGGATGGAAGCGTCCTGCTGCAGACCTATCGCTTCGGCACCAGCCAGCCGGCGCCCGCGTACTTCCTCACCGCCGATGCCACCGCGCTGACCGCGGGCCGGCTGCGCGAGACCGGCGCGCTCGGCGTGCTGACCAAGCCGGTGCGCCTGCGCGAGTTGCGCGATGCCATCGCAGCGGCCTGCGGAAGCCACGCCAAGGCCCCCGAGACGGCTCCGCTGCCGTTCGACGAGCGCACGCAGGCGCGCGTTCCGGCGGCCTCTCCCGCGCATCTGCGTCCGGTACCGGTGGTGTTCGTGGACATGGCGGTGATCGACCGCCTGCGCGCGATCGGCACGAGCCAGAACTTCGTCAAGGAACTGCTCGAGCGAGCGGTCAGCGACATTCGCGACAGCACCCAGCGCACGCTGCAGGCCTTGCGCGAATCCGACCTGCGGGCCGCGCGCGACGCCGGACACGCGCTGAAGGGCGTGTGCATGGAAACCGGGTCGATGCGCCTGATGAACATGGCGCTGGGGCTGATGCGCACCAGCGACGAGTACCTGCTCGAGAACCGCGATCGCATCGCCGAGGAACTGCGCGAGGCCAGCGTGCGCACCTGCGAGGCCTTGCAGGAAATCATCGCCGAGGCCCCGCGCCAGGCGGCGGGTTTCTGAAGCCCGCGGCGGCGCCCCGCTCGGCTCACACCTTCTCAGGCGGCGGCCAGTTCCTGCGTCGCGCGCTCGTCGGCCCGGTACAGCACGCGCGCCAGCGCGTCGCGCGCGTCCTGCAGCGCGCATTCGCGCAACGCCGCGCCCAGGCGCGTCAGCGCGTCGTTGACCGCCCACTGCTCGGCACTGCATGCGAACAGGCGCTCGCTGCGCCGCGCCAGCGCCAGCACGAACTCGGTGCTGTAGCTGGCGGCCGGGCCGGGGCCGGGCCCGTCGCGGCCGAGGGCCTTGAGGGCGCCGATCCAGCCCACGTTGTGGGTCAGTCCGGCAAGGTAGGCGTCGAAGGCATCGACGCCGCCGTCGCGCGCCAGCGCGTGACACCAACCCCCCTTGGTCTGCGCGTGGGTCCACAGCCGCGGAAGAGCGGGCGCCAGCAGCGGGTCGCGCATCGCATCGAACAGCGGCCGCAGCAGGCTGGAGCTGACGGCGCGCCGCAGGCCGTCGGTGCCCAGGCGGGTCGCCGCGCGTTCGAGTTCGGTGACCGGCGCGCCGTGCTGGTGCCGCGCCGAGTTCGCCAGGCGCAGGATCTCGGCGGCCAGGTACGGGTCGGCGCGAATGAGTCCGCAGGCCTCGCGCAGCGAGACATCGTCGTCGCGCAGGCAGGCAAGCAGTCGCGGCAGCACGGCCGGCGGGCGCGGAATCCAGCGCGCGATCGTGCCGGGGTCGTCGAGCACGCGGTCGAGCCTGTCGAGCACTTCCCGCTCGCCCGAGCTGAGCTCGCGCTGCCCCAGGCAGGCGCGCCCCGTGGCGTATTCGAAAAAGCGGCATGCGACCGGCTCGTCATGGGCCGGCGCCTCGGCAGCGTGGGTTTCGGCCGCCGGCGCGGCAGCCGCGAAGCGCGGCGCAGAAGCGCCGGGCCCGACAGCCTGCAAGGCCTGCGGCGCGCGCCGCGGAGTGAAGCGTCGAACGATGTCCAGTAGACCCATTCAGAATCCGTGCATGTGTTTGCCTTCACGCATGCCCATCGAAGACTGCGCGGCCATGCCTTCAATGTAGCCAAACGCGAAGCGATGCGCAGCCACCTTTTCCCGGGGGACCGGGCCCATGCGCGCGGGCCGCGTCAACGCTGGTGCGTGAACTCGGCCTCGATGTGCAGGCGCACCGTGTCGCCGACCAGGCCGGGCCAGGCCGGAAGCCCCAGGCGCTCGCGCGAGAATTCGCCGCGCGCCGACACGCCCAGCGTCGGCAGGCCGTCGATGGGGTTCACGCCATAGCCGCGCAGGCGCAAGTGCAGCAGCACGGGTTCGCGGTGCTCGCCCAGGCGCAGCACGCCGCGCAGCACGGCGCGATCGCCCCGCAGGTCGCGCAGCCCGTCGGCCTGCAGCGTGATGCGCGGCTGGCGTCGCGCGTCGAGCATCGCCGGGCCGCGCAACTCGGCGTCGAGCGCGGAGTCGTTGGTGTCGACACTGGCGCTTTCCACCCATGCCTGCAGGCTCGCCGCGGGCGCTCCGGCGGCTCCGGCCTTCGGCCAGCGCAGCACGGCGCCGGCGCGGTCGAAACGCATCACGAAGCGCGAGAACCCGAGGTGGTCGACGTCGAAGCTCACGCTCCAGTGCTGGGGATCGAGGCGCCACACGCCCGGCGCAACGTCGGCGAATTGCCGATCCTGGTGGCGCGTGAGCGCGCGCAGCGGCGTGCAGCCGGCGAGCAGCACGAACACGAGCGCGGGGCCCAGCGCGCGCACGGCCGCCGGGAAGTGCGAGGGCTTGCGGCCGGTGACGGCGTGGCTGCGCGGCATGGTGGTGGCGGTCCTGGGTTGTCCAGGACAAATATACTGCGAACGCCAACGAACATTCGGAGATCGGTCGCATGGACCAAAGACGTCGCACCCCCAAGGGGGTTGCCTGGCTGGGTTACAGCGGAACCCTCCCGTTCCTGGGCATCGCCGTGGCGATGTGGGCGGTACCGGGCTGGCAGAGCTGGCTGCAGCCGGCCTTGCTCGATTATGCGGCGCTGGTGCTGAGTTTCCTGGGCGCCTTGCATGCCGGCATGGCCATCGCCGGCATCGGCGGCCAGGACACGCTGCTGGAGCGACGCATGCACCTGTGGAGCGTCGCGCCATGCCTGATCGGCTGGCTGGCCTTGCTGCTGCCGCTGTCCTCGGGCACCGTGCTGCTGGTGGGCGGACTCGTCGCCCAGTGGGTGCAGGACCTGCGGCTGGCGCGGCGCGCCGAGCTGCCGCGCTGGTACCTCGGCCTGCGTACCCGCCTGAGCCTGGTCGCCTGCCTGAGCCTGCTCGCCGCGGCGGCCGCGGTGCCGTTCGCCTACGGCGCGGCCTGAGCGCCGCCGCGCGACGCCGAGGCGTCCTGCTGCAGCGCCGTGCGCGCCGGCGCGTAGCCGGCAGCGGCCACGCGGTGCAGCATGGCCATGCCGCGTTGCGTGGCCTGTTGCAGCTGCGCCGCGCTGGCGTTTTCCAGCCCGGGGTCGACGAAGGGACCGTCGAGCAGCAGCCTGCCCAGGCGGTACTGGGCCGCAGCGTAGCCCTGGTCGGCGGCCTTGCCGAGAAAGTAGCGGGCCTGTTCGAAGTCCTGGGCCACCGCGCGACCGCGCAGATACAGCATGCCCAGCAGATACTGGGCGCGCGCGTCGCCTTGCTGGTTGGCCTGGGTGAGCCAGCTCACGGCGGCCGCGTCCTGCTGATGACGCAGCAGGTAGCGGGCATAGTCGAGCTGGGCTGCGACCTGTCCGTCCTCGGCGTCGTGCTTCAGGCGCGTCGCGTCGGGGTGTCCGAGCGGCTGCTTGAACAGCCAGGACATCGCATCGCTGGCCGCAGCGGCGGGAGCGGGCGCGGCGTGGGCCGCTCCCGCGGCCAAGCCCAGGCCGGCGAGCAGCAGGACGATGGCGCGGGTGCGGGCCGTCATTTCACGTAGGAATTGAACGGCGTCTGGTCGTCGCCTGCGTGCGCCGGGTCGAGCGCCTGGCCGGACGGTGTGTAGCCATTGGCATGCAGCAGGTAGGCCATGATGTCCGCGTATTCCTGCGGCTTGAGCATGCCGGGCTTGTCGGCGGGCATGTTCGTGGTCATGTACTGGTAGATCCCGCCGACGGTCATGGTCGAACCGGTGGCTGGCGCGAAGGCCTCGCCGCGCAGTGCCGGCGCGGTGCGTCCTTCCATGTGGTCGCCGTGGCAGCGCGCGCAGTCGGCCGCGTACAGCTTCCTGCCCGGCTCGACCTGGGACTGCGCGAAATGCGCCTGGGCGCCAGCGGCGGGGGCGTTCGACGTGCGCAGCATGACGCCGGCGTCGTCGGGGCGGAACACGGCGGGCTGCGCGTGCGCCAGCGCGCCGGGCGCGATGCGCATCGAGTCGGCGTGCATCTGCCAGGCCGAGGTCAGGCGCGGCAGCGATCCGTCCTGCTGCAGCTCGTGCACCGCCGACGCGATGTGCGCGGCCAGCGCCGCATGGCGCGTGTCGGTGAGGAAACTCAGGCGCCAGTCGGAAATGCTGGTGCGCGTCGCGCTGGTGGCGAAATGCACCTGCGGATGCTGCTGCTGGTAGGTGACCAGGCTGGGGTACCACGCGATGCCGTAGGCATCCTTGCCCTGGGCCACCGCGTCGATCACCGCGGAGGTGTCGCCGAGCACGTCGAACTGGGCGTCGTGCTCCTCGGCGGCGATGAGCTGCGCCGGGCTCTTGTAGGCCACCGCGGTGGTGTCGCGGCCGCCGTCGGCGACATGCACGCCCACGGCATGGAACTTGACGAAGGATGCGTTCAGGTACGGCGTGTCGAGCACTGAAGCCGGCTTGAGCTTGTCGAAGTGGCTGGCCACCGGCACGCCGATGAACACGTCGCAGCGCGAACCCAGCAGCTTGCTGACCAGGTCGGCCGACGCGCCGCGTCGCCCGATGGCGTCGCCGAGGTCGACGCGGGTGTAGGCGAGCCCTGCGCGCTGGAACACGGCGTGCGCGACCTCGCGGTCGAGGGCTTCGGTGGCGCTGTGCGGAAAGCCGCAAAGCCGTACGGGGGCCGCATGCACGGTCGGGGCTGTTGCCGCCAGCGCCAGCAGCATCGCGGCGGGGAGAACGTTCCGCATCTTGGAGATCCTTGACATCACGAAATCCGGAAAAAGGGGGCCCGGGGGCGCCGGCTCGGCGCACCCGGGTTCAACACACAGGCTCAGTCGTTCAGCGCGAACACGTACAGCGTGCCGCCGCGCGGAATGTTCTTGGTCATCTGGGCCATCGGGCCGCCCCAGATCGGGTTGGCGCCGCCGTAGCCGGCCAGGATGGCCACGTATTCCTTGCCTTGCACTTCATACACGGCCGGTTGCGCGACGATGCCGCTGGCCAGCTTCGGGCTCTTCCACAGCACCTTGCCGGTCTTGGTGTCGAAGGCATACAGATGGCCTTGCAGCGAGCCGGTGAAGGTCACGCCGCCCGCGGTGGCGGTGACGCCGCCGTTCCAGGGCATCTTGCTCCAGTGGCCCCACACCTTCTTGCCGGT
>JAKCDM010000025.1 GCA_021841865.1 Pseudomonadota bacterium | reverse complement strand
CCAAGGCCGCCACGGGCGCCACGGTGTCGGTGATCTACGTGCCGCCGGCGGGCGCCGCCGCGGCCATCTGGGAGGCCGTGGAGGCCGACCTCGACCTGGCCATCTGCATCACCGAGGGCATCCCGGTGCGCGACATGATGGAAGTGCGCGCGCGCATGCGTGCCAAGGAAGCCGCGGGCGGCAAGAAGACCCTGCTGCTGGGGCCGAACTGCCCCGGGCTGATCACCCCCGACGAGATCAAGATCGGCATCATGCCCGGGCATATCCACCGCAAGGGCCGCATCGGCGTGGTGTCGCGCTCGGGCACGCTGACCTACGAGGCGGTGGCGCAGGTCACCGAGCTCGGAATGGGCCAGAGCAGCGCGGTGGGCATCGGCGGCGACCCGATCAACGGGCTCAAGCACATCGACGTGCTCAGGCTGTTCAACGACGACCCTGACACCGAGGCCGTGATCATGATCGGCGAGATCGGCGGCCCCGACGAGGCCGAGGCGGCACGCTGGGCCAAGGAACACATGAAAAAGCCCATCGTCGGCTTCATCGCCGGCGTCACCGCGCCTGCCGGAAAGCGCATGGGCCACGCTGGTGCGCTGATCTCGGGCGGCGCCGACACCGCCGACGCGAAGCTTCAGGTCATGGAGGCCTGCGGCTTCACGGTCACGCGCAACCCGTCCGAGATGGGGCAACTGATCCGCAAGGCCCTGGGCTGAGTGCAGGCGCCTTCGGGCGCGAGCCCCGGACTGCTGGCTGAGCGACGCGGCGCCTTGCGCGCCGGGCCCCGACAGCGCGACGACCGTGCGCCGGACACCTGTCCGGCGCTTGTTCTTGCGCGGCGCGCTTCGCGTGTGCCGTTATGCTTCGTGTGCACGCATTGACCCCGGCAGCGCGCCGGGCTTGCGTTGCCGGAGTTCGAATCTTGCCCCTGGACACCCTCGCCACGGCTGCCTTCTGGAGCGCCGCGGCCCAGATCGTGTTGATCGACCTGCTGCTCGGCGGCGACAACGCGGTGGTCATCGCGCTGGCCAGCCGCAGCCTGCCGCTGCCGCAGCGCCGGCGCGCGATCATCTGGGGCACCGTGGGCGCGGTCGGCCTGCGGGTGCTGCTGACCCTGTTCGCGGTCAGCCTGCTCGAGCTGCCCTGGCTCAAGCTGGTCGGCGCGGTGCTGCTGGCGTGGATCGGCATGCGCCTGATGCTGCCCGAGGACCAGCATGCCGACGTGCGTGCTGCCGACCGACTGTGGGTCGCGGTGCGCACGGTGATCACCGCGGACCTGATCATGAGCCTGGACAACGTCGTGGCGATTGCCGCCGCGGCGCGCAACGCGGCGACCGGGCACGAGTGGGCCCTGGTCGCCTTCGGCCTGGTACTCAGCGTGCCCATCATCGTCTGGGGCAGCGCGCTGGTGATCGGGCTGATCTCGCGCTTTCCGGTGATCGTCGAGCTGGGCGCGATGCTGCTGGGATGGATCGCAGGCGGACTGGCCGCCGCCGACCCGGCCGTGCACCCGTGGCTGCAGGCCCGCTCCTGGGGCCAGGCGGCGCATGTGCTGGGCGGCGCGCTGGGCCTGCTGCTGGTCTGGGTCGGCGGGCGCTGGCTGCGCCGGCGACATATCGCGCGCGCGCGCAGCCACTGAACCGAGGTACCTGGATGTCTTCCCTTGCCGACGGCCCCATGTTCACGCTGGAGATGACCAGCCGCACCGATCGCGGACGCCTGCGCGAGCACAACGAGGATGCGCTGGCCTGCGATGCCGTCGCCGGGGTCGCGGTGCTCGCCGACGGCATGGGCGGCTATGCCGCTGGCGAGGTCGCCAGCGGTGCCGCGGCGTCGCAGGTGGCGTCCGAGCTGGCGCGCCTGAAGGCCGAATATCCCCGGCTCAGCCCGGCCGACCTGATGCAGGCCATGCGCGACGCCATCCGACGCGTGAACACGCAGATCTACCGGGTCGCGCACAAGGATCCGCGCTACACCGGCATGGGAACGACCCTGGTGGCCGCGGCATTCACCGGCCAGGTGGCGGTGATCGCGCATGCCGGCGACTCGCGCGCGTACCTGTTCCGCGATTCCCACCTGCGGCGCATGACCAAGGACCATTCGCTGCTGCAGGAGCGCATCGACCTCGGCCTGATCCAGCCCGAGGACCCGGCCGGGCAGGCGGTGCGCAACCTCATCACCCGCGCGCTCGGCGTCGATCCGCTGCTCGAGCCCGAGATCGGCGTGCACGCCATGCGCGACGGCGACCGCGTGCTGCTTTGCTCGGACGGGCTCAGCGACATGCTCGGCGACGCGCAGATCGAGCAACTGCTGCAAGCGCACGACGATGATGCGGAGCAGGCGGCGCAGGAACTGGTGGAACAGGCCAATGCCGCCGGGGGACGCGATAATATCTCGGTCATCCTGGTCGGGCTGCGCCTGGAGCAAGCTCCGCGCGGCAGCTGCTGATGCCAGCCCATCCGGCTTTTTCGCTCACGAGGTAGTCCGCCATGGCCAAGCTGGTCATTTTTCTCGATGACAAGGTGCTCAAGGAAGTGGCCCTGAACAAGGATCGCGTGACCTTGGGGCGGCGCCCTCACAACGACGTGGTGATCGACAACCTGGCGGTCAGCGGAGAGCACGCGGTGCTGCTGCGCGAGGCCGACGGCTACGTGGTGCAGGACCTGGGCAGCACCAACGGTTCCTACATCAACGGCAAGCCGATCAAGCGCGCGCCGTTTCGCGAGGGCGACAGCCTGGACATCGGCAAGTACACGCTGCGCCTGCTGTCGGACGCGCGCGCGTCGGCCTTCGCCGGTTCGCGTTTCGCCCCTTCGGGCTATGCCGGCTCGGGCTTCTCGACCACCGGCGGGCCCCGCTCGGGAACCCCCACGGCAACCGGGACGCAGGCTGCGGAGTCGGGTTTTCGCGCCACCCAGCACGTCGAGCAGGGCCTGCCCGCGCTGAAGCTGCGCGTGGTCAACGGCGCGTCGGCCGGAGCCGAGCTCGCACTCGACAAGTCCCGCACGACCTTCGGGCAGCGCGGGGTCATGGTGGTGGCGATCCAGCGCAATCCCCGCGGCTACGAGCTGTCGCAGATCGAGGGTGACGAGCGCGTTCGCGTCAACGGCAACGCGCTGGGCGTCGTGCCGGTGGTGCTCAGCGCCGGCGACGTGATCGAGATGAGCGGCGGCACCCGGCTGCAGCTGCTGGCCGCCTGAGCAGCCTGGGCCGGCGCCGCAAGGCGCCGGCGCGGGCCTCAGGCGCCCACTCGCATGAGCTTGAGCATGTTGGTTCCCCCCGGCGCGCCGATCGGCTCGCCGCAGGTGATCGCGTAGCTGTCTCCGGCGCCCAGCGCGCCGATTTCGCGCAGGCGCTGTTCGGCCTGCCGCAGGGCTTCATCGCGCTCGCTCGAGAACAGCATGTGCAGCGCGCGCACGTTGCGGTACAGCGCCATGCGGCGCACCGACGACTGGCGCGGCGACAACGCGTAGATCGGCATGCGCACGCGGTGGCGGCTCATCCACAGCGCCGTCGAACCGGACTCGGTCAGCGCCGCGATGGCGTTGCATCCCAGGTGATGCGCAGTGAACAGCGCGGCCATGGCGATCGACTGGTCGATTCGCGTGAAGGTCTTGTCGATGAAGTCGGACTCGAGCTTGAGTTCCTCGAAGCTCTCGGCCTCGACGCAGATGCTGGCCATGGCCTCGACCGTTTCCACCGGATAGCGCCCGGCCGCGGTCTCGGCCGACAGCATGACCGCGTCGGTTCCGTCGAGCACCGCGTTGGCCACGTCCGACACCTCGGCGCGGGTGGGCACGGCGTTGGAGATCATCGACTCCATCATCTGCGTCGCGGTGATGACCAGGCGGTCGAGGTCACGCGCGCGCCGGATCATGCGTTTTTGCAGCGCGGGAACGGCCGCGTTGCCGACCTCGACCGCGAGGTCGCCGCGGGCCACCATGATGCCGTCGGACGCGCGCAGGATGTCGTCCAGGTGCGGGATCGCCTCGGCACGCTCGATCTTGGCGATCAGCCCCGGCCTGTGCCCGTACGGCTCGCCGGCCACGTTGGCGAGCTGGCGCGCCATTTCCATGTCGGTGGCGCTTTTCGGAAACGACACCGCCAGGTAGTCGGCCTGGAAGGCCATCGCGGTGCGGATGTCGTCCATGTCCTTGGCGGTCAGCGCCGGGGCCGACAGGCCGCCGCCCTGCTTGTTGATTCCCTTGTTGTTCGACAACTCTCCGCCGACCACCACCGTGGTGTCGATGCGCGCGCCGCGCACGGCCTCCACCGCCAGCACGATCAGCCCGTCGTTGAGCAGCAGCCGGTCGCCCGGGCGCACGTCGCGCGGAAGGTCCTTGTAGTCCAGGCCGGCGCAGTCCTGATTGCCCAGTTCGCAGGTGGCGTCGAGCGCGAAGCGCTGCCCGTCGTGCAGCGTGATGCGGTCGTTCTCGAAGCGCCCGACGCGGATTTTCGGGCCCTGCAGGTCGGCCATGATCGCCACCTCGCGCCCGCAGCGCGCCGCCGTTTCACGCACCAGCGCCGCCCGGTCGATGTGATCCTGAGCCTTGCCATGGGAGAAATTCAGGCGCACGACGTCGACGCCTGCGCGGATCATGCGTTCGAGAACTTCCGGCGACGAGCTGGCGGGACCGATGGTGGCGACGATCTTGGTGGCGCGTGACATGGCGTGTGGACAGGGTGGCGAGGCTGGGCCCCGGATAGCGATGGAGTGTAGGAGCATCGCATGTGCGCACAATGACCCCTGGCGGCGACCCGTTCGCGCCTTGACGCCGCGCAGTGCCGGCGCGCCGTGCGCGCGACCGATGCTACTGGCGTGGCACCTCGATTCGGCGCAGCACCGGCGCCGCTCGCAGGATCGCCACGATGCGCGCGACGTCGGCATCGCCGGCAAGCCCCGCGGCGTCGGCCAGCGGCCCGAAATCCTGCGCGGTCCGCGGCGCGTAGCGCCAGAAGGCATGCGCGGTGTAGCGTGCCAGGTCCAGCGCCTCGGTGCGACGGCCCAGGCGCAGCAGCACGATCATGCGCTTGGTCAGCAGGTTCGGGTCACCCCAGACATGCGACGAGCGCTGCAGCAGCGCGAGGTCGGCGAGCAGTTGCGCGCGGTCGGCGTCGGGCGCCGGCAGCACCGCGGCTGCCTGCGGGAACTGCGCCAGCGGCCGGAAGAACCAGTCGTCGCGCAGCGCCTGCTCGCGCACGCGCTGGCTGGCGCTTTCGTCGACCGAGAAGATCATCGACGTGCGCATGTAATCGAGCTGCGTCTTGGCGCACATGGCCAGCGCCAGCACCCCCGCGACAAGCGCCGCCGGGCGCTGCCAGCCAGGGGCGCTCGTGCCCGGCGCGTCGGCCGGCTCGGGCGCGCCGAGCGCGGCGGCCTCGACCCAGCCCAGCAGGAACGCGAAATCCAGCAGGAAGTACACGTACCAGAGCGGGTATTCGACCAGGCTGTGCAGCGCGACGAAGGCGCAACCCAGCAGCGGCGCGAGCACGGCCTGGCGCGCCGGCTGCCCGGCGGCGCCGCGGCGCCACGGCGTGCTCGCGCGCCACAGCCAGGGCACGACGGGGGCCAGGCACAGCAGCGTGCCGACCAGCCCGGTCTCGGCCAGCAGTTCCAGGATCAGGTCGTGCGCGTTGTCGATGTTCTCCAGCGGCAGCGGGTGCAGGCGGCCGGCCAGGGTGGTCTGTTCCAGGCCCCAGCCGATCTGCCCCCAGCCCCAGCCGCGCAGCGGATGCATGCCGAACACCTGCCACGCGTTGCGCCAGATGATCGCGCGCGCGTTGACCGGCTGGTCGAGCTGGCGCGACAGCGCGTCGAGGTAGCTGATCCAGCCCAGGTGGTCTGCCACGTGCAGCAGGCCCCACCAGGCCGCGTACAGCAGCGGCGCCGCGAGCAGCGCGCCCATGCGCGCGTCGCGCCAGGGGCGCCGGCAGGCCAGCAGCACCAGCACGGCGACCAGCATCACGTGCACGGAGCCCGTGCGCGAGCCGCACACGACGAGCGCCCAGGTGAGCGCGGCGCTGGTCAGCCAGGAGCGCCAGGCACGCCAGCGTGGTGCCAGCAGCGCCAGGCCGACATAGCCCAGCGCGACCGCGGTGGCGTAGTGGTTCGGCTGGCGCAGGTTGCCGTACACGCGCCCGCTTCCCGGGTAGTTGATCAGTGCGTAGACCCACGGCGCGTGCGCCGACAGCCAGCGGCTGCCGTCCGGGGACTGCCACATCGCGAACTGGGCCACGCCGATTGCCACCTGCAGCAGCGCCTGCAGCAGCAGCGCCCACGCCGCCAGCTCGATCCAGCGCGGGCGCGAGGCCATGCTGCGTCCCAGGCCTGCGACCGCGGCCGCGCCGAGCAGCAGCACGACCGCCAGCCAGCCCTGCCCCGGGTAGGCGAGCAGGCCGCTGGCGCCCTGCACCGCGATCACCGCGGCCAGCAGCGCGAATCCCAGCGCGGACCAGGTGCGTCGCGGCAGCACGCCCAGCCACGCCGCGCCCGCCAGCAGCAGGGCCCACGACCAGCCCGACACGAACATCGAGCCGATTTTCGACGTCGGGCCCGGATCCCAGGGCCAGACCAGCCCCAGGCCCAGCGCGACGATGAGCAGCGCAGCGGCCCAGGCCGGCGGGGAGGGCGGGGCGTCGGCGTCGGGGCGGAGGTTCATTGGGGCAGCATCTTGTCCAGGGCCTTGTCGCGCGCCACGCGTTGCTGCATGGCGCGCAAGCGCGAATCGATGATCGAGGCCTCGAAATAATCGGCACCGGGGGTTCGCTTGGCGATGTGCAGTTGCAGCAGCGCTGCTTCCAGGTTGCCCTGCAGCGCGTAGGCCTCGGCGGTGGCACGGTGCTGGGCCGCCGCCTGCCCGCACGCGGCATAGGCCTGCGCCAGCCAGGTCCACAGCTGTTCGTCGTCGGGGTGCAGCACGGTCTGCTCGCGCAGGAAGTCGCGAGCCGCGATCTTGCTGGCCGGCTGCGCCAGCAGCGCGCGCGCCTGCAGATGCAGCACGGCTTCGTCGTCGGACGCGATGCCGCGCAGGCGCCGGGCGAGTTCCAGGGCCTGCTCGGGCCGCGAGCTCGCCAGCAGCCAGTCCCCGCGCAGCAGGTCCAGCGGCAGGCGCTGCACGGGGTCGAAGCCGGCGCCGAGTTGTTGCGCCTTGCGCAGTGCCGCGTCGGCGCGCGCGAGTTCCTCGGCACGCAGCCATGCCACGGCTTCGCAATAGGCCCAGGCTGCGCGCTGCGCGGGCAGGCCGTCCGGGCGCCCGGGCTGGCTGGCCTGCATGCTCAGCGCCAGCCGGCGCAGGTCGTCGCTCTGCGTGGGTTGCAGCGCGCGCGCGCGTGCGTTCATCAGCCAGAAACGCAGCGAGGTGTCCGGCGGCAGCGGCTTGTCGCCGCCCAGCTCCTGCGCGTAGGCGATTCGCTCACCGGTCAGAGGATGGTCCTGCAGGAAGGCGAACACCACCGCGTCGTCCAGGCGCGACAGGCTTTGCAGGCGCTCGAGCATGCTGGCCATGGCCTGGGGCGGGTAGCCGCTGGCGCGCAGCACGCCGATGCCCACGCGGTCGGCGTCGCGCTCGTTGCTGCGCGAGAAGCGCAGCTGGCGCGACGCGACGGCGGCCTGTCCTCCCAGCGCCAGGCCCTCGGCGGCCTGGCCGCCGGCGCCGGCCAGGCCGGCGAGCACCGCCAGCACCAGCGAGCCCACCGACAAGGCCGTGTCGCCGCCCGAGCGCGCCAGGCGCTGCTCGACATGGCGCTGCGTGATGTGCGACATCTCGTGCGCGAACACCGCCGCGAGCTGGGCCTCGGCCAGCGCGTCGACCACCAGCCCGGTATGCACGCCGATGTGCCCTCCGGGCAGCGCGAAGGCGTTGAAGGTGGGGTCGCGCAGCAGGAACACGCGGAATTCACGCGGCGCCTCGGGTTCGGCGGTGGCCACCGCGGCCTTGCGCAGGCGGTCGACGATGTATTGCAGGTAGCTGCGCAGCAGCACGTCGCGCAGGTAGTGCGGATCCTGGCGGATCTCCCCCATGATCCGCTGGCCCAGGCGCTGCTCGAGCACCGGGCTGAGCACGCCCTGGCCGGCGTCGCCGAGCGCCGGCAGGCGCGTGATCGACTCGTCGCCGACGCCGGCTTGCGCCAGCGCGGGCAACAGCCCCAGGCCGGCGCAGCCCAGGCATCCCAGCAACACCCGCCTGCGCGCGGCATGCGGGGTCGGCGCGGCGCAGGCAGCAGCGGGGTCGGCGTGGCTCGGCGCGGATTTCATGCGGGGGCGGGGGCTGTTGCGGCCGTGCGCTCAGGCGTCGAGCGCGGCCAGCGCGCGTCGCTGTTCCTCGGGTTCGAATTCGCCGAGAACGGCTTGCGCCAGAGGCGCCAGCCGTGAGCAATCGGATCGAAGGATTTCGTGCTTGACGCTGAGCAATTGCGCCGGGTGCATCGAAAAGCTGCGCAGTCCCAGCCCCAGCAGCAGGCGCGTGAGCTGCGGATCGCCGGCCATTTCGCCGCACACGCTGACGTGCACCGGGCGGCCCCTGGTGCCGTGCGCGGCGTGCGCCTGCGCGATGGTCTGCGCCAGCAGCTGCAGCACCGCGGGGTGCAGCGGGTCGTAGAGTTCGGCGACGCTTTCGTCGGCGCGGTCGATCGCCAGCGTGTATTGCACGAGGTCGTTGGTGCCGACCGAGATGAAATCGAAATGGCGCAGGAACAGCGGCAGCATCAGCACCGCGCCGGGCACCTCGATCATCGCGCCCAGCTCGACGTTGCCCGGCTCGACGCCGGCGGCGCGCAGCTCGGCGCGTGCGAGGTCGAGCTGCTCGATGGTCTGGTGCAGCTCGCGCGCGTGCGCCAGCATCGGCACCAGGATTCGCAGCGGGCCGAAGCAGGCAGCACGCAGCAGCGCGCGCAGCTGCACGCGAAACATCGCCGGATCCGACAGGCTGTAGCGAATCGCCCGCAGTCCGAGTGCGGGATTGAGGTGCGTGAACTCGCCGTCGCGGTGATCGCCGTCGCCGTCCAGCGGCTTGTCGGCGCCGATGTCGATGGTGCGGATGGTCACCGGGCGTCCGCCCATCGCCTGCACCACGCGCCGGTAGGCCTCGAACTGCTCGTTCTCGCCCGGCAGCCTGCCGTTGCGGTTCATGAACAGGAACTCGGTGCGGAACAGTCCGATGCCGGTCGCGCCGGCCTGCAGCGCCGCTTCGCAGTCCTCGGGCAGCTCGATGTTGGCCAGCAGCTCGATGCTCTGGCCGTCGAGCGTGCGCGCCGGGGTGTTGCGCAGGCGCTGCAGGCGCTGGCGCGCCAGCTCCGATTCCTGCTTGCGCACGCGGTAGTCGTCGACGATGGCGGGCGACGGATCGACGATCAGCAGCCCGTTGTCGCCGTCGATGATCACCCAGTCGTCCTGGCGGATCAGGCGGCTGGCCTCGCGTGCGCCGACCACCGCCGGGATGTCCAGGCTGCGCGCGACGATCGCGGTGTGCGAGGTCTTGCCGCCGATGTCGGTGATGAAGCCGCGGAACACCCCCTGCTTGAACTGCATCATGTCGGCCGGGGAGATGTCGTGCGCCACCAGCACGAGGTCGTCGTCGCCACGCGCGACTCCGGGCAGCCCCTGGGTTCCGCGCAGCGCGCGCAGCAGGCGCTCGACCACCTGCTCGACATCGGCCTTGCGTTCGCGCAGGTAGGCGTCGTCCATCTCGTCGAAGCTGCGGGCGATGACGTCGAGCTGCGCGGTCAGCGCCCATTCGGCGTTGTAGCGCCGGCGCCGGATCCAGCCGGCCGTGTCGCGCCCTATGTGCGGGTCGTCCAGCAGCATCTTGTGCACGTCGATGAACGCGGCCATTTCCGCCGGGGCGTCCGCCGGAAGTTCGGCCTGCAGGGTCTGCAGCTCGCTGCGCACGGCCGCGCGCGCTGCGCGCAGGCGATCGATCTCCTTCTCTTCCTGTCCGGGGTCGACGAAGTAGTGGGCCACGTCCAGGCGAGCGGACGACAGCAGCACGGCGCGTCCGACCGCCACGCCGCGGGAAACGGGAATACCGAACATCTGCAGGGCCATGGGGTCAATGGTACGAGTGCGAGCCTGCCTGTGGTCGGCCACGGGACACCGCCCAGGTTCCTATGGTTGCGCGATGTCAGGCAGCGCCGCCAGCTCGAACACGAAACAGGCACCGCCGCCCGGGTTGGGCTCGTAGTGCGCGTCACCGCCGTGCAGGCGTGCGATGCGCCTGACCAGCGCCAGCCCGAGGCCGCTGCCCTCGACCGGCCCGCCCAGGCGCACGAAGGGCTCGAAGATGCGCTCGGCCTGCGACTGCGGCACTCCGGGGCCGCGGTCGCGCACCAGCACGCGCACGCCGCGCGCAGTGCGCTGCACCTCGAGCTGCGCGCCGTCGCCGGCGGCGTGCTTGCGTGCATTGCTCAGCAGGTTGCGTATGCCGTGGCGCAGCAGGCGTTCGTCGGCGCGCATGCGCACCCAGTCGCCATGCGCCTCGATGTCCTCGCGCGCTGCCTCCTCGGCCGCCACCGCGAGCACGTCGACCTCCTCGGGCTGCAGCGCGTGCGTGGCCCCCGCGTCGAGGCGGCTGAACAGCAGGATCGAGCCGATCAGCCGGTCGAGCTCGGCCAGGTCGTGCCGCGCCTCGTCCAGGCTGCGCGCGCGTGCCGCCGCCAGCGGCGCCGCGGGGGCTTCGCTCTCGAGCACCTCCAGGGTCATGCGCAGCCGGGTCAGCGGCGTGCGCAGTTCGTGCGACGTGTAGGCCAGCAGCGACTTGTGGCTGCGCACCAGGGCCTCCACGCGCTCGGCGGCCTGATTGAAGGCCACGGCCAGCGCGGCCACCTCGTCGCTGCCCTCGACCGGCACGCGAGCTCCCAGGTCGAGGTCGCCCAGTGCCTGCACGCCGCGCTGCAGGCGCTGCAGGCGCCGCGTCAGGCGGTGCATCAGCGGCAGGGTCACCAGCCCGACCACCACGGCGCTGAGCAGGGTCGTGCTCAGCGGCGACAGCAGCAGGTGGCGCCAAGGCGCCGGCTTGAGCCCGTAGAGATGAAAGAAGGCCTGCAGCAACTGTTTGCGCAACTCGGCCTGCTGCGGGTCTGAGAAGAACACCATGTGCAGCACCAGCGCGGAAACCAGCGCCTGCGCGAGCAGCGCGGCGACCAGCGCCAGCGCGATGCTCGCGCCCAGGCGGCTGCGCGGCCCCGCCGCCTTCGGCGCGGCGGGCTCGGCCGGGCGCGCGGCCGCCTGCTCGGCAGGGGCGGCGTCGGCGGAGCCGGGCAGCGTCGGGTTGTGCATGGCGGGTCGGCAGCCCGGGCGCCTCAGGCGGCGTCCTGGCTGCGCGCGAACACGTAGCCGGCGCCGCGCAGGGTCAGGATGCGCCGTGGATGCCGCGGATCGTCCTCGATCACCGCGCGGATGCGGCTGATGTGCACGTCCACCGAGCGGTCGTAGACATCCTGCGCTCCACTGCTCTTGACCGCGTCGAGCAGGAAGTCGCGCGACAGCACGCGTCCGGGGTGCCGCGCCAGCGCCAGCAGCAGGTCGAACTGGTAGCCGGTCAGCGCGCGGGGTTCGCCGTCGACCCGCGCCTGGCGCGATTGCGGGTCGATTTCCAGGCGCCCGAAGCGCAGCAACTGGGCCGCGCCCGGCAGGCCCTGGCGTCGACGCACGATGGCGCGCAGGCGCGCCAGCAATTCGCGGGGCTCGAAGGGCTTGGGCAGGTAGTCGTCGGCCCCGAGTTCGAGCCCGATGACCCGGTCCAGCGGGTCGCCGCGCGCGCTCAGCACGAGCACCGGCAGGTCGTCGCCGCTGCCGCGAAGGCGGCGGCACAGGTCGAGCCCGTCGCCGTCGGGCAGCATCAGGTCCAGGATCACGGCGTCGAAACCCGGGCCCTGGCGGGCCGCGTCGAGTTCGGCCATCGACTGCGCCAGGGTCAGGGCGCGGCGCACGTTCCAGCCGGCGTCGCGCAGATAGTCCTCGACCATCTGGCCCAGTCGTGCGTCGTCCTCGATCAGCAGCACGCGTGCGCGTGCCGGCGTGGCGACCTGGGAACTGGTGGGACAGACGGACTCGGACATGGCGATTCGGAGCGGACCTGTGCGAAGGGGCCAGGCCAGCGATGATGCGCGCCGGGCATTGCCGGCATGTTCGCGCAGATGTCGAAGTATTGCAGCAAGCGCCGCGCGCGCCTCGTCCTGCGAGCCGGGGCGGCCGGGGGCTATTCGCCTTCGCCGAACTTGTCGCGCACGAGTGCGTCGATGGCCGCGAGCGCCTGCTCGGCGTCGGCGCCGTCGGCTTCCACCACGAGGCGCGTGCCCTGGCCGGCGGCCAGCATCATCACCCCCATGATGCTCTTGGCGTTGACCTTGCGCGAGCCCTTGCTCAGCCAGACCTCGCTGTCGAATTCCGACGCCAGCTTGGTCAGCTTGGCGGAGGCGCGCGCGTGCAGCCCGAGCTTGTTGCCGATCAGCAGGTCGAGTCTGGGCATGGAACGGATGCCCCCGACGAGGCACATGGGGATGACGAGGCGCCGGCCAGACCGCTGGGGTCGTTGCCGGCGGGTTCGGCGGGTTCGATTTCGGCGATCGCGCGGCGCCCGCCTTCGACGGCGCGGGCCACCAGTTCGTCGAGGCCTTCATGCTGGTAGCACAGCGTTCGCAGCAGCATCGGCAGGTTGACCCCGCCGATCAGGCGCAGGCGGGCCGGGCCCGCCGCGTCGAACACGAGCCGGCGCGCGGTATTGCAGGGCGTGGCCCCCGCGGCATCGGCAAGCACCAGGACCTCGCCGTCGCCTGCGGCCAGGCGCGCGATGGCCTGAGTCGCCTGCCGCAGCACCGCCTGCGGGTCGGCGTCGGCGGCGACGTCGAGCCCCTCGAGCCGGCGCGGCGCCGAACAATAGACATGCTCGGCGCAGGCGCAAAGTGCGCTTGCCAGCGGAGCATGGGCGATGATCAGGATGCCTGGCACGGAGGAATCAGCGGCGAAGTCGACGCTGCCGATGGTAGCTGCAACGCAGCAATCGCGTGCCGGCGGGCCCGTCAGTCAACGGAGGCCCCGGCGCCGGAGGCGGCGCGCGGCGCATGCGCCGGGGGCGCGCCGAGTTGCACGGAGCCGGCAAAGGTGCGCGCGGCGTCTTCCTTGTAGTCCTTGTCGCGCGCCAGCACGGTGGCCTGGAACACCTGCGTGCCCTGGGCGAACAGCAGCACATGCTCGCGCAGCCCGGCGCCGCGCGGAGCCTGGCCGGCGAGGTCGAGCTCGACGGCATCGCCCAGCCCGGCGTCGGCGTGGTGCACGCTGGCGGCGCGCTGGGCCAGCACGCGCGCGGAGATGTTGCCCAGCGCCGCGTGGTGCAGCTCGGCCAGGGCCGGCGCGACCAGCGCCGGCTCGCCGACGTCGGCGTGCGCCAGCGCGAAGGTCATGTGCGCGGCCTCGCAGCCCGTCATGGTCATCTGCAGGCGCTTGCCGGCCAGCAGCACGGGCTGGGACAGGTTCTGCGGCTTGCAGGGGAAGTCCATCAGCAGGTCGACATGCTCGGGGCCCGCCTGGCGCCAGTCCAGCGCCGGTGAGCACCCGAGCAGCGCGGCGCCCAGCCCGACTCCAGCCAGCAGTTGCAGCAGTGGGAGCAGCGGGTGGCGAGCGGCACCGCGCGCGCTTGATCGCGCGCAACACTCTTGCGCGGGGAAGGGAGATAGCATGGCCCACATTATCCCTGCCCGCGCCCCGCACATGGCCATGCCCGGCATTTCGACCCCTTTCGCCGCGTCGCGGCGCGGCCTGGTCATGCGCGGCCTGCTCGCCGCCGCGCTGGTCGCGGGGGCCGTGACGGCCTTCCCGGGGGGGCTGCCGCCGGCGCATGCCGACACTTCGCTGCCCGCTGCGCGCGACCTGCGCGCGAGCGCCGCGCAGGCGGCACGCCACGGCCAGCCGCTGGTGCTCATGTTCAGTCTTCCCGGCTGCGCCTACTGCGAGCAGTTGCGCCGCAGCACCTACCGCTGGATGGTGCGCGACGGCATCGACGTCGAGCAGCTGGAAATGGTGCCTTCGTACCGCCTGCGGGATTTCGACGGCCGGCCGACCAACGGCCAGGCGCTGGCCGAGCGCTACCGGGTGCGCCTGGCCCCCACCGTGCTGTTCCTGGGGCCTGCCGGGCAGGAACTGGGCGAGCGCCTGGTCGGGGCGGGTGAGCCCGATTTCTACCAGGCCTATGTGGATCGGTCGATGCAGCAGGCGCGGGCCCGATTGCGCGGCGGCTGAGCCTGGCGCCTGTGCGCGGGATCCGTGCATCGAGCAAGCCACAGGGTTTTCCCTATATACTGCCAGGGGTATATGAGCGGCCTGTGCCGGGCCGGTCACGAACGGAGGGGCAATGAAGTCTTGCTTGCAGGGGCGGGGTTGCGCGGCGTGGTTGCTGGCCGCGGGGCTGTGGCTGGCGTGCGTGCCGGCGCAAGCCGGGCAGGCCGCGCCGGTCATGAGCCTGTCGTTGCGCCAGGCGCTGGAACTGGCCCTGCAGCGCAACACGCAACTTCGCATCGCCGCCGCCGACCTCGCCCAGGCCGATGCGTCGGTGGCACGCTCGGCCGGCGCCGGCCTGCCGCACCTCGGAGTCGACGCGGGCGTCTCGCGCAGCGACGACCCGCTGAACGTGCTGGGCATGAAGCTGTCGCAGCGCAGCGCGACGTTCTCGGATTTCGGGGCCGGGCAGTTCCTGCAGGCGCTGAACTCCGGCGCCAGCCCGCTGGGCCTGGCGCCGGACAACCTGAACCAGCCTGCTGCCGCGAATGATTTCCACGCCGGGCTGCAGGCCGAAATGCCCCTGTACACCGGCGGGCGTATCGCCGGTTTGCGCGAACAGGCGCGCGAACAGCTCGCCGCGGCCCGCGCGGGCAATCTCGAGGCGCGTCAGAAGGTCGTGCAGCAGGTCGTCGACGCGTTCGACGCCGTGCGTTCGGCGCAGGCCTTCGACGGCGTCGCACGCCAGGCGCTGCAGGCCTCGCAGCTGGCCTTCGACACCGCCTCGCGCCTGTGGCGTGCCGGCGTCGTGGTGCGCAGCGACGTGCTGTCGGCCGAGGTCGCGCTCGACGAGGCGCGCCTGCAACTGCAGCAGGCCGGCGATGCCGTGCAGCAGGAGACCGACCAGCTGCGCCTGGTGCTCGACCTGCCCCAGTCGCAGCAGCTGCGTCTGTCGGGCGACGTCGACGTGTCGATGCCGCAGGGCGACGTGGCGCAGTGGACCCGCCAGGCGCTGGACGCCAACCCGGGAATCCAGGTCTTGCGCCACCAGCTGCGCGCGGCGGGCGGCGGCGTGCAGGTCGCACGCTCGCAGCTGTACCCGCAGATCGGCGCGGTGGCGCGAGTGGACAGCCACGACGCCCATCCGGGTTTCGGCGCCCACAGCTACACCATCGGCGCGCAATTGCGCTGGAACCTGTTCGACGGTGGCGTGGCGCGAGCCGACGTCGACCAGGCGCTGGCCGAGCGCATGCGCGCGCAGGCCCGGCTCGACGCTGCCGAGCAGTCCGTCGAGGCGCAGATCCGCCAGGCCTGGCGCCAGGCCCAGGATGCTCAGCGCGCCCAGGACATGCGTGCGCTGGCGGCCCGCCAGGCAGCCGAGGCCGAACGCATCGTGCGTCGCCGCTACAGCGACGGCGTCGGCACCCTGGTGGACTGGCAGCGCGCGCTGGCACAGCTCGACCGCGCGCGCGCCGAGTCGGTGCTGGCGCGGCACCGCGTGCAGTTGCAGCGCGCCGCGCTGAGGCTCGCGCTCGGGCGCCTGGGTCCCGAGGACCTGCTGGCGGCGGCGCCCGGCGCGCCGGCGGCTGCCTCGTCCACCGCGTCGAGCGCTGCCGCGCCGCGTCCTTCGTCCGAAGTTTCCTCCCGACCATGAACCAAGCGCCTGTTCCAGCAAGCTTCCTGCCGGGCCGCGCCGCGCGACGCGCGCTGCTCGGCCTGGCCATCTGCGCCGTGCTCGCCGCCTGCGGGCGCCACGTCGAACCCGCGGCGGGCGGCGCCGTGCGCAGCGTGTCCGCCGCGACGGCGGTGGTCGGCAGCGTGGATCGAGCGGGCTTCGTGCAGTTGCCCGGCACCGTGGTGGCTCGCCACAGCGTGCAGGTGGCTTCGCGCCTGAGCGGCTACATACGCGGTCTGCGTGTCCAGGAGGGGCAGGCCGTGCAGGCCGGACAGGTGCTGTTCGAGGTCGATGCCCCCGAGTTGCGCGCGCAAAGCGGCCAGGCCCAGGCCCAGCTCGCCCAGGCCCAGGCGCAGCTCGCGCAGGCCGATTCCGACCTGCGGCGCTACGGGGACCTGTACCACGCCGAGGCGATTCCCCGCCAGCAGTGGGAGCAGGTGCAACTGCGCGCGCGCGTGGCGCGCGAGCAGCTTGCCGCCGCCCGCGCTGCGGCCGCCGGCGCATCGGCGCAATGGCCGTACGCCACGGTGCGCGCGCCGATCGACGGCGTGGTCGCGCAAAAGCTCGCCAGCAGCGGCGACCTCGCGAGTCCCGGCCGGCCGGTGCTGGTGATCGACGGCGGCGGCGCTCCCCAGGTTCAGGTGCAGCTTCCGCAGGAGCTGTTCGAGCGCCTGCGGGTCGGCGACGTCGTGCGGGTGCGCGCCGGCGCCCGCGAACTCGATGCCCGCGTCGCGAGCATCGTGCCGGTGGCCGATCCGGTGGCGCGCACCCACGCGGCCAAGCTCGACCTGCCCGCCGGCAGCGGCCTGAGCAGCGGACAGTACGTGCAGGTCGAGCTCGCCGGCGCGCAGCAGGCGCAGCTGCGAGTGCCTGGCGCGGCCATCGTGCAGCGCGCGGGCATGACCGGCGTGTTCGTCGTCGACGCGTCGGGCATCGCGCATTTCCGCCTGGTGCGCCTGGGCGAGGCCGCCGGCGGCCAGGTCGACGTGCAGGCGGGCCTGCGCGCCGGCGACACGGTGGTGCTCGACCACCTCGACGAGGTCGAGAACGGGGTGCGCATCGTCGGAGGCGCCCGTGGCTGACGCGCCTGCCGCGAAGGTCTCGTCGCTGGCCGGGCGCCTGGCGCGGACCTTCATCGATTCGAAGATCACCGCGCTGATCATGCTGGCGCTGAGCCTGGCCGGAGCGCTCGCGCTGCTGGTCACGCCGCGCGAGTACAACCCGAAGATCGTCGTCCCGGCCGCCAACATCATCGTCAGCAAGCCGGGGGCGTCGCCCGATGAGATCGAGCGACTCGTCGTTCGCCCGCTGGAGGCCATCATGGCCTCGATGTCTGGGGTCGACCACACCTTCGGCTACGCGGCCAGCGACTACGGTGTGGTCACCGTGCAGTTCAAGGTCGGGCAGGACCAGGAGCGCAGCCTGGTCAAGATGTACAACCAGCTGATGCAGAACCTGGATCGCATCCCCCCCGGTGCGAGCCAGCCGGTGGTCAAGCCGGTCGATGTCGACGATGTCCCGGTGCTGACGCTGACCCTGTCGTCGAGGAGCCTGGACGGCGAGCAACTGCGCGATGTCGCGCAGAAGCTGCTGGTGCAGTTGCGCGGAGTTCCCGGCGTGTCGTTCAGCGAGGTCGTTGGGGGCGCGCCGCGCGCCGTGAATGTCTGGATCTCACCGGCGCGCCTGGCCGCCAGCGGCGTGTCGCTGCAGCAGCTCGAGCAGGTGCTGCGCGCCAGCAACGTGGCCGCGCCGCTGGGCAACCTGGTCGACGACAACCGCGTCACGCCGGTGCGCCTGGACAGCCTGCTGCCCGACGCGCGCGCCGTGGGCGACCTGATGATCGGCGCTCCCGGCGGCAAGCCGGTCTACCTGAAGGACGTGGCGCGCGTGGTCGACGGTCCGGCCGAGGTCGACCAGTTGTCGCATTTCGCATGGGGGCCCGCGTCGCACGGGCACGACGTCGGCGCCGAGCGCAGCGCGGTGACCCTGGCCATCGCCAAGAAGGCCGGCACCAACGCCGTCGTGGTCACCGATGCCGTGCTGCATCGTCTCGACCAGGTGCGCGCGTGGGCGCTGCCGCAGGGCGTCGACGTCACGGTGACGCGCAACGACGGCGCCAAGGCCGACGAGGCGGTGAACACGCTGATCGAGCATCTGGGCGTGGCCATCGTCAGCGTGTCGCTGCTGCTGTGGCTGTTCCTGGGCTGGCGCGAGGCCGGCATCGTCACGCTGACCGTGCCGCTGATCCTGTGCGCGGTGCTGCTCGTCGACCTGCTGATCGGACAGACCATCAACCGTATCACGCTGTTCGCGCTGATTCTCGCGCTGGGACTGCTGGTCGACGATTCGGTGGTGGTGATCGAGAACATCCACCGGCATCTGCACGCCGGGCACGGCGGCTCGGCGCAGGGCTTCGCCGCCACCGTGGTGGCGGCGACCGACGAGATCGGCAGTCCGACCAACATGGCCACGCTGGCGGTGATCCTCGCCTTCGTGCCGATGGCCTTCGTCACCGGCATGATGGGGCCGTTCATGCGCCCGATCCCGATCAACGTGCCCGTCGCCATGGGAACATCGCTGTTCATGGCCTACACCGTGGTGCCCTGGGCATCCCGGCGCTGGCTGTGGCGCAAGGCGCAGCGTGAGGCGCAGCGAGCCGAACGCGAACTGCAGCAGTCCGAGGCAGCCCACGGCGGGCGCATGCAGGCGACCTACCTGCGGCTGTTCACTCCGCTGCTGCACAACCGCGGCGCGCGCTGGACCCTGCTGGGGCTGGTCGGCGTGGCTCTGCTGGGCGCGCTGATGATGCCGGCGTGGCAATTCCTGCGCCCGTCCGGCATGAACGGGCCGCTGTCGCCGCTGGGCGTGGAATTGCGCATGCTGCCCTTCGACAACACCGGCAGTTTCCTGCTGGAGGTCGACACCCCCGCGGGTTCACCGCTGGAATTCACCGACCAGGTGGCGCGCGCCTGCGGCGATGTGCTGGCGCGCGTGCCCGAAGTCGTCGACTGGCAGACCTTCGTCGGTCAGCCCGCGCCGCTGGATTTCGCGGCGCTGGTGCGAGGCGACAGCCTGGCCCGCGGCGACGAGCTGGCGCAGCTGCGCGTCAACCTGCTGCCGAAGTCGCAGCGCGCGCGCAGCTCCCACGAGATCGTGCAGGCGCTGTGGAACGAGCTGGCGCCGGTGCGCGCGCGCTTCCCCGGCACGCGCATCAAGCTGTTCGAGACTCCGCCGGGCCCGCCGGTGCGCTCGCAGATCCAGGCCGAGCTGTTCGGCCCCGACTATTCGCAGCTGCGTCGACTGGCGCCTGCCGTGCTGCGGGATTTCGATCACACCTACGGCATGATCAACCAGGACGATTCGGTCAGCGCGCCCAGCTCCGAGTACCGCGTGCACGTGGACCTGCGCAAGGCGGCGCTGGCCGGCATCACGCCCGGCGACGTGGCGAGCCTGTTGCGCCCGCTGATGGCCGGCGCCAAGGTGGGCGCGCTGCATGTGCCGGGCGCGCTCGAGCCGGTCGACATCGTCGTGCGCCTGGATCGCGCTGGACGCCAGCGCCTGCGCCAGTTGCTCGACCTGCCGTTGCGCGCCGCCGACGGCACGCTGGTTCCGCTGGGCAGTTTCGCCGATGTCGAGACGGTGCGGCGCGCGCGCCCGATCTATACCCGCGACCAGCACCCGGTGGTCTACGTCAGTGGCGAGATGCTCGGCGCCAGTCCGGTATACGCCACGCTGAGCCTGAACAGCCGGCTCGACGGCGCGCAACCGATTCCCGCGGTCGCGGTGCACACCGGCAACCTGGGCTTCGTGCCGACGCCGCCGTCGGGCCTGCGCGGGGTGCAGCTGCGGTGGGGCGGCGAGATGCGACTGACCCTGGACGTGTTCCGCGACCTGGGCTCGGCCTTCATCGTCGCGTTGCTGTTCATCTACCTGTTGCTGGTTGCGTACTACCGCTCCTTCGTGCTGCCCCTGATCGTCATGGGGGCCATTCCGCTGACCCTGCTTGGCGTGTTCCCCGGTCACTGGCTGACTCACCAGGCATTCACCGCCACGTCGATGATCGGGGTCATCGCGCTGGCGGGAATCGTCGTGCGCAATTCGCTGCTGCTCATCGACTTCATCGTCGAGTACCGAACTCGCGGCTTCAGCCTGGAGCAGGCCGTGGCCCAGGCGGGCGCGGTTCGCCTGCGCCCGATCCTGCTGACTGCGCTGGCGATCATGTTCGGCTCGGCCATCATGGTCACCGATCCGGTGTTCGGCGGGCTCGCCGTGTCGCTGGTGTTCGGCACCCTGGTGTCGACGCTGCTCACGCTGGTCGTGATCCCGTTGCTGTACTACATGTGGAGCCGGCGAAGCCAGCCAGGCTCGGCGGCTTGAAAAAGGCGTTGCCGGGCCGCACCTGCTGCCAGGCTCCGGCAACATCGATTCCCCAGATTTCCCATCATCCCAAGGACGTCCACCATGACCGTCGAACGTTACATCCGGGTCTTCGCCGGAAGCTTCATCCTGATCTCCCTGCTGCTCGGCGCACCGGCAAGCCCGCTGTACGTGTCGAGCTGGTTTCTCTGGTTCACCGCCTTCGTCGGGGCCAACCTGCTGCAGTTCGGTTTCAGCAACTTCTGCCCGATGGCGTTGATCCTGCGACGCCTGGGAGTGCGTGACGTCGCTGCCTGCGCTCGCTGACACGCCGTCCCGCCAGTGGGTATCATCGGCACCGCCCCCCGGGGTATTTGAAGAGCCTGCCAGGGCCGGGCCCTCGAAGCAGCTGCCGATTCCACCATTTGCGGAGACACCCGATGTCCGTTCTCACCAACGCCGCGTCGCGCACCGACATCCTGAACCGGCTCAAGCGCGCCGAAGGGCAGCTGCGCGGCGTCCAGCGCATGATCGACGAAGGCGAGCCGTGCCTGAAGGTGGCCCAGCAGCTGTCGGCCGTGCGCAAGGCGCTGGACAGCACCTTCGTGCGCATGACGGTGTGTTTCATCGAGCAGGAGCTCGACGCGCGCCTGGAGTCGGGTCACGCCGAGAAGGCGCGCCTGGACTCGATGATGGAAGAGATGGAGACGCTGCTGGCGCGCATGGCTTGATGTGGGCCCCCTCCGGGGTGTGAGCCCCCTCTGTCGCCGGGGGCGGCCCCGGCTCCATCCCCCCGAGGGGGACGCACCCCGCCTTGAGGCGGCTCTGCGGCGGGAGTGCCCTGGACAGCGGCGAGTGTGGGGGTGGCCGCCGGTTTCAGGTGGCGGTGCATAGCCGCCTGCGGCGGCCCAAGGTATACCACGACCATGGTGATGTTGGTCTTGGGCCGCCGCAGGCGGCTATGGAGCCTGCCTGAAAATCCCACGCCCACGCGGTTCCCTCCGCTGCCAGGAAACCTCCTGCCGCAGGGCCGCCCCAAGGCAGGGGTTGTCCCCCTCGGGGGGACGGAGCGGGGGTCGCCCCCCGCGACGGAGGGGGCCCACACACCCTGGGGCTCACACAATCATTCCGCCGCCGAGGCAGATTTCGCCGTCGTAGAGCACGGCGGATTGGCCGGGGGTGACGGCCCATTGGGGTTGGGCGAAGTCGAGTTCCAGGGTTTGCGGGTCGGCGTGCAGCAGGGTGCAGCGGGCGTCGGCCTGGCGGTAGCGGGTCTTGGCGCCCAGTTCGCTGCCGGCGGGCGGGGGTGTGCCGGCGACCCACGACACCTGCGTGGCGCGCAGGCGCGAGCTCAGCAGCCAGGGGTGGTCGTGGCCCTGCGCCACGTACAGCGTGTTGGTGGCGAGGTCCTTGCGTGCGACGAACCACGGCTCGCCGCTGCCGTCGCGGCTTCCGCCCAGGCCGATGCCCTTGCGCTGCCCCAGGGTGTAGAAGGCCAGCCCGATGTGCTCGCCGACCTGCTCGCCGTCGGGGGTGCGCATCGGTCCCGGATGCGTCGGCAGGTAGCGGTTGAGGAATTCGCGAAACGGGCGCTCGCCGATGAAGCAGATTCCGGTGGAATCCTTCTTGCGCGCGTTGGGAAGCCCGATCTCGGCGGCGATTCGCCGCACTTCGCTCTTGGGCAGCTCGCCCACCGGGAACAGCGTGCGCTGCAGCTGGAGCTGGTTCAGGCGGTGCAGGAAATAGCTCTGGTCCTTGCCGGCATCGACACCGCGCAGCAACTGCACGCCGTCGGCGCCGTGGCGCACCCGCGCGTAATGCCCGGTGGCGATGTATTCGGCGCCCAGGCCCATGGCATGGTCGAGAAAGGCCTTGAACTTGATTTCGGCATTGCACAGCACGTCCGGGTTGGGCGTGCGTCCGGCCTGGTATTCGCGCAGGAATTCGGCGAACACGCGGTCCTTGTATTCCGCGGCGAAATTCACGGCCTCGATGTCGATGCCGATCAGGTCGGCGACGCTGACCGCGTCAAGCCAGTCCTGGCGCGTCGAGCAGTATTCGCTGTCGTCGTCGTCCTCCCAGTTCTTCATGAACAGGCCGATGACCTCGAAGCCCTGCTGCTTGAGCAGCCAGGCCGAGACCGACGAGTCGACGCCTCCGGACATGCCGACCACAACGCGGGAACGGGACGTGGACATGGGCGATATCCTACGGCGCGCCGGCAGCGTCTTGCTGCGCCGCCGCATCGGCATGCAGCAGGCCCAGCGGCCAGCGCACGCCGCTGGCGTGGTCCAGCGCGCATTGCAGCACCGACGGGCTGCGATGGCGCGAGCGGCTGGCCCGCAGCTCTTCCAGGGTCATCCAGACGGTGCGCACGATGCCTTCGTCCAGGGCCCGGCCCGCTTGCCGCGCGCCGAGTTCCCCGGTGAACGCGAAACGCACGTAGTGCACGTGGCGCCCGGCGCGCGCGCCCTGGCTCTGGTAGACGCCCAGCAGCGCGGTGGGGCGGAAAGGGTGCGCGGTTTCCTCCAGGGTCTCGCGCGCCACGGCGTGCAGCAGGTCCTCGCCCGGCTCGAGGTGTCCGGCCGGATTGTTCAGGCGCAGCCCCTGCGGGGTGTGTTCCTCCACCAGCAGGTAGCGGCCGTCGCGTTCGACGATCGCGGCAACGGTGACATGGGGCAGTTCGGTCTCGGTCATGGCTCGTGGGCCGGCGCGGCAGGGCGGCACGGCGCCGGCGGCAGGGAAGGCGACATTGTGCCGGCGCGCAGGGCCTGTCGCTCGGCAGCATCGGGCGCGCGGTCCCGCAATTCGCATTTGCGGCAATCGAGCGGCTTTCATCCATAATCGGTGGTTTCGATCCAGGAGGGGATTTCCATGCGCATAGGCGTTGCGGCCGAGACCGTGGCGGGCGAGGCACGCGTTGCCGCCACCGCGGAGACGGTGAAGAAGCTGGTTGCGCAGCAGCACGAGGTGCTGGTGCAGGCCGGGGCCGGCGAGCGCGCCGGGGTGCTCGACCAGGACTACGCCGCGGTCGGCGCCAGCCTGGTGGACGCGGCGCAGGCGCTGGGCGCGGACCTGGTGCTCAAGGTGCGCCGGCCGCAGGCGCCGGAGCTGACGATGATGCGCGCGGGCGCCACCGTGGTGGGCATGCTCGAGCCCTTCGACAACGACGGGCTGCAGGCGATGGCCGCGGCCGGACTGAGCGCCTTCGCGCTGGAGGCGGCGCCGCGCACGACTCGCGCGCAGAGCCTGGACGTGCTGTCGAGCCAGGCGAACATCGCCGGCTACAAGGCGGTGCTGCTGGCCGCCGACCTGTATCCGCGCTTCATGCCGATGCTGATGACCGCGGCCGGCACGGTCAAGGCGGCGCGCGTGGTGATCCTCGGCGCGGGCGTGGCCGGACTGCAGGCCATCGCCACGGCCAAGCGCCTGGGCGCGGTGGTCGAGGCCTCCGACGTGCGCCCGGCGGCGCGCGAGCAGGTCGAGTCGCTGGGAGCGAAGTTCATCGACGTTCCCTTCGAGACCGACGAGGAGCGCGAGATCGCGCAGGGCGTGGGCGGGTACGCGCGCCCGATGCCGCAGTCGTGGCTGCAGCGCCAGGCCGAGCAGGTGGCTGCGCGCGTGCGCCAGGCCGACATCGTGATCACCACGGCGCTGATTCCGGGGCGGCGTGCGCCGGTGCTGGTCAGCGAGGACATGGTGCGCTCGATGCGCGCCGGCTCGGTGCTGGTGGACATGGCCGCGGCGCAGGGCGGCAACTGCCCGCTGACCGAACCCGACCGCGTGGTGCAAAAGCACGGCGTGAGCCTGGTCGGCCATACCAACCTGCCGGCGATGATGGCCGCCGATGCATCCAGCCTTTATGCGCGCAACGTGCTCGATTTCCTGAAACTGGTGCTGGACAAGGAAAAAGGCCTGGTGCTGAATCTGGATGACGACATCGTGAACGCCTGCCTTGTGACGCACGGCGGTGAAGTTCGACGCAAGAATGCCTGAACGGCACCCGCGCGAGGAGAAAGCAAATGCATGAGATTTCCCCCCTGATCATCAACCTGACGATTTTCGTGCTGTCGATCTACGTCGGCTACCACGTGGTATGGAACGTCACGCCCGCCTTGCACACGCCGCTGATGTCGGTGACCAACGCGATCTCGGCCATCATCCTGGTGGGCGCGATGCTGGCGGCTGCGCTCACCGTCACGCCGGTCGGGCGTGTCATGGGCATGCTGGCGGTGGCCATGGCCTCGGTCAACGTGTTCGGTGGCTTCCTGGTGACCCGGCGCATGCTGGCGATGTTCAAGAAGAAGGAACGCGCCACGCCTGCGTCCGGCGCCTGAGCCCACGAGCCGACCCAAGGATCTCGTCATGACCCTAAGCATGAATCTGGTCACGTTGCTGTACCTCGTGGCCTCGGTGTTTTTCATTCAGGCCCTCAAGGGTCTGTCCCATCCGGCGAGCAGCCGGCGCGGCAACCTGTTCGGCATGCTCGGCATGGCGCTCGCCGTGCTGACCACCGTTGCGCTGATTGTCAAGATCGGAGGCGCCACTGGCGTTTCCGGCCTGGTCTACGTGCTGGTCGCGCTGGTCGTCGGCGGTGCCATCGGCACGCTGATGGCCAAGCGCGTGCAGATGACCAAGATGCCCGAGCTCGTCGCCTTCATGCACAGCATGATCGGCCTGTCGGCGGTGTGCATCGCGATCGCCGAGGTGGCCGAGCCGCACGCCTTCGGCATCGTCGCGGCGCCGGGCATGGCGCTGCCGCACGGCAACCGGGTGGAACTGTTCATCGGGGCCATCGTCGGGGCGATCACGTTCAGCGGTTCGGTGATCGCCTTCGGCAAGCTGTCGGGCAAGTACAAGTTCCGCCTGTTCCAGGGCGCGCCCGTGCGATTCGCCGGCCAGCACCAGCTCAACCTGGTGCTGGCGCTGGCCACGCTGGGGCTGGGGCTGCTGTTCTGGTTCAACGCGCAGTGGGGCCCGTTCCTGTTGATGCTGGCGCTGGCCTTCGTGCTCGGCGTGCTGATCATCATTCCCATCGGCGGTGCCGACATGCCGGTGGTGGTGTCGATGCTCAACAGTTATTCCGGATGGGCCGCGGCGGGCATCGGCTTCTCGCTGGAAAACAGCATGCTGATCATTGCCGGCAGCCTGGTGGGGTCGAGCGGGGCGATTCTGTCCTACATCATGTGCAAGGCGATGAATCGCTCGTTCTTCAACGTGATCCTGGGCGGCTTCGGTGGTGAATCGTCGACCGCTGGCGACGCCGCGACGCAGCAGCGCAGCGTGCGTTCGGGCAGCGCCGACGACGCCGCGTTCATCCTGGCCAATGCCGAGAGCGTGATCATCGTTCCGGGTTACGGACTGGCGGTGGCGCGCGCTCAGCATGCGCTGAAGGAACTGGCGCAGAAACTCACCGAGCATGGTGTGAGCGTGAAATACGCCATCCATCCGGTGGCCGGGCGCATGCCCGGGCACATGAACGTGCTGCTGGCCGAGGCCGAGGTGCCCTACGACCAGGTATTCGAGATGGACGACATCAATCCCGAATTCGCGCAGGCCGACGTCGCGGTGGTGCTGGGCGCCAACGACGTGGTCAATCCGGCTGCCCGCAATGACCCGAAGTCGCCGATCGCCGGCATGCCGATTCTGGATGCCTACAAGGCCAAGACCGTCATCGTGAACAAACGTTCGATGGCCACAGGCTATGCCGGGCTGGATAATGAACTGTTCTACCTCGATAAAACCATGATGGTGTTCGGGGACGCCAAAAAGATCATCGAAGACATCGGCAAGGCCGTGGAATAAGGCCCGCACAGCGGGCCGGGTTCCCGCTCGCATGCCCGTTAAAAGGCCGCCATGCTGGCGGCCTTTTTGTTTGCGGCGGTTTTGGCTTACCATTCGCATATTCATACGTCATGCGCTGTCGCGCCGGGCGTTCCCCCATTCCCTGGCCCCGTGCCAATCACCGGAGGTGCCGATGTCCTCGTATAAGGAATTGTTGTCGCAGATCGAAGTGCTCAAGCAGCAGGCCGAATCCCAGCGCAGGGCGGAGATTGCCTCGGTCGTCGCCGATATTCGCGCCAAAATGCAGGAGTACGGCATCACCACGAGCGACCTCGGTTCGGGCGGCCGCGGCTCGCGCAGCAAGGGCATGACGGTCGCGGCCAAGTATCGCCACCCGCGCACCGGCGAGACCTGGACCGGCCGCGGCAAGATGCCCAAGTGGCTGCAGGCCGAGGTCAACACCGGCAAGCGCAAGGAAGATTTCCTGATCGCTTGAGCGTCGAGTGCCCTGGCTGCCCGCGTGTCGGGCAGGCGGGCGCTGCGAGCTGGTTCCAGGCGGCGCCGTCCCGGCAGCGGGCGGCGCCGCCTGTTGCTTTGTGGGGCGCACGCGACGGAATCATCAGGTTCGATGACGCAGATGCTTCCGTTGCTGGCAATGTCGGCGCAAGCTTGCAGCGTCGATTGATTGCGGAGCGCAACAATCGTCCGGAATGCGCTGAGAGATGGTCGTTTGGAAAGTTTTGATATGAATCATTGCATTTCGTAACACTACTTGGGGCTCTTCTTGTCGCATATTCGTCCAAGAATGACACAAGAAGCCCGATGAAACCCAAAGACGTTCTCAATTTGCCAAGGTGCTGCCCTTGGATGTCGGGGCTCGACGACACCGCCCTGCAGCGCGTTCGACAGGAACTGCAGGTACGCACCCTCGACGCGGGCAGCGTCGTGTGCCGCGCCGGCGAGCCGACTCGCAACTGGGTCGGAGTGTTCAGCGGCCTGCTGCTGGCGGTGCGCGACGCCGAGCGTCCGATGGCCGGCATGAATGCCGTGGCGCCCGGTGGCTGGGTCGGCGAGGACACGCTCGCCGGTCACGAGCCCTGGCCCGACGACGTGGTTGCGCTGCGCAAGAGCCATGTCGGCCTGCTGCCTGCGGATACGTACTTCTGGTTACGCGAACACAGCCTGGCTTTCAACCACGTGCTGCTGGCCCGCCTCGAGCAACGCGTGCGTCAATGCATGCGCAATGCCCAGCCCGGGCGCCCGAACGGTGCCGACGAACGCGTGGCGCAAAGCCTGCTGGGCTTGTTCGATCCGGTGCTGCATCCGGCGGTCGGCCAGAGCCTGCGCATCACCCAGGAGGAGCTCGCCGAGATCTGCCGCCTGTCGCGCCAGCGGGTCAACCAGGCGCTGCAGCGTCTGGCATCGGGGGGCTTGCTGCGCCTGCGTTACGGCGGCATCGAACTGTCGTCAGCGCAGGGTCTGCGCGACTTCATCGGACACGCGGCGCCGACGGCCCAGTTCGCCGTCAACGGCGTGAGCGCGGCGATGATCGAGCTGCCGCCAGCTTCGTCGCCGGCCGGCGACACCCGCTGGGCCTGATCCCGGGTCGGATCGCGCGCAGGCCAGGCGCGGCAGGCTCGCCGCGCCGCCTCTAGAATGAGCTGTTCCTGCGCCGGTGCGCGCGGCTCGCAGTCGAGCCGCCCCCCGCGCGTTCCCGCGGCGACCACGCTGCCCGTGCTGCATGTCAGAACCCTCCCTGCAACCCCTGGTCGAGTTCGAACACGTCGATTTCGCCTACGACACGCGCGCCGTGCTGGGCGATATCAGCCTGCGCGTCATGCCGGGCGAGCTGGTCGCCGTGATGGGAGCCTCGGGGGGCGGCAAGACGACCCTGCTGCGCCTGATCGGCGGGCAGCTGCGCGCCAGCGCCGGCGACGTGCGCTTCGACGGCGAGTCGGTCGCGTCGATGTCGCACGCCCGGCTGTATGCGGCGCGCAGGCGCATGGGCATGCTGTTCCAGATGGGCGCGCTGTTCACCGACCAGACGGTTTTCGACAACGTGGCGTTCGCGTTGCGTGAGCACACCCGCCTGCCGGAGTCGATGATTCGCGACCTGGTGCTGATGAAACTGCATGCGGTGGGCCTGCGCGGCGCGCGCGACCTGTTTCCCGCGCAGCTGTCGGGGGGCATGGCCAGGCGCGTGGCGATGGCGCGCGCCGTCGCGCTCGATCCCGCGCTGGTCATGTACGACGAGCCCTTCGCCGGGCTGGACCCGATTTCCCTGGGCATTTCCGCGCGCCTGATCCGCACCCTCAACGACGCGCTGGGGCTGACCAGCATCATCGTGTCCCACGACGTGGACGAAACCTTCGCCATCGCCGATCGCGTGTTCATCCTGGGCAACGGACGCCTGCTGGCGCAGGGGACCCCGCAGCAGCTGCGCGCCAGCAGCGACCCCCTGGTGCACCAGTTCGTGCGAGGCGAGCCCGACGGTCCCGTGCGCTTCCACTACCCCGCGCCGGACCTGCGCGACGACTTCCTGGGTGCGTCGGCCCGAGGGGCCCGGCCGTGACGCGCGTACTCGACCTGCTCGCCGGCATCGGCGCCGGCACGCGCCGGATCCTCGGGGACCTCGGCTGGGGGCTGCGCCTGTTCCTGCGCCTGGCGCTGCTGCTGCCGGGCGCGCTTCGGCGCCCGCGGCTGGTGTCGCAGCAGGTGTATTTCCTGGGCAACGACTCGCTGCTGATCATCGCCGTGTCGGGCCTGTTCGTCGGATTCGTGCTCGGCCTGCAGGGCTACTACACGCTGTCGCGCTACGGCGCCTCCAGCTCGCTGGGCCTGGTGGTCGCGCTGTCGCTGGTGCGCGAGCTCGGTCCGGTGGTCACCGCGCTGCTGTTCGCCGGGCGCGCCGGCACTTCGCTGACCGCCGAGATCGGGCTGATGAAGGCCGGCGAGCAGCTGTCCGCGATGGAAATGATGGCCGTCGATCCGCTGGCCAGGGTGCTGGCCCCGCGCTACGCCGCGGGCATCATCGCGATGCCTTTGCTGGCCGCGGTGTTCAGCGCGGTGGGCGTGCTCGGCGGCTATGTCGTCGGCGTGCTGCTGATCGGCGTCGACGCGGGCGAATTCTGGGGGCAGATGCAGGCCGGCGTGGATGTGTTCAAGGACGTCGGCAACGGCGTGCTCAAGAGCCTCGTGTTCGGGGTGGCGGTGACCTTCGTCGCCCTCTACCAGGGCTGGCGCGCGCAGCCGACCCCCGAGGGGGTTTCACGCGCCACGACTCGCACCGTGGTGGTCGCGTCGCTGGCCGTGCTCGGGCTGGATTTCATGCTCACGGCTCTGATGTTCAGCACCTGAGCGACAGGGCAGGGCAAGGAAACCATCATGGAAAAACGTACAACGGATGTCTGGGTCGGGCTGTTCGTGCTGATCGGCGCAGTGGCGCTGCTGTTCCTGGCGCTGAAGGCCGGCAACCTGCTGAGCCTGAATTTCGCGCCCAGTTACGAGGTCACCGCGCGTTTCGACAACATCGGCGGGCTCAAGGCCGACGCGCCGGTGAAAAGCGCCGGCGTGGTCGTCGGCCGCGTGGCCGCCATACGTTTCGACAACCAGACCTTCCAGGCCAACGTGATCCTGGCGCTGGACAAGCGCTACAGCTTTCCCACCGACACCTCGGCGAAGATTCTGACCTCGGGTCTGCTCGGCGACCAGTACGTCGGGCTGTCCGCCGGAGCCGCGGAAAAGAATCTTCGCAATGGGGACGTGATTCAAAACACCCAGTCGGCGATCGTGCTGGAAAATCTGATCGGCCGTTTTCTATACGACAAGGCGGCCGGGGGCGGCCAGTGAGCCCTGGTCGCATTCGCCCTCCGGGCAGGAGCCTTCGTTGATTCTTCATCCGCAAGCACGCTTGTCGCGTGAGACATCCCCGGCCGCGCGCCTGCCGCGGGCAGCGGTGTGCTCGCTGCTGGGCATGGCGCTGCTGCTCGGCGGCTGTGCAACGCGCGACCCGCAGGATCCTCTGCAGCCGTACAACCGGGCGATGTTCTCGATCAACCAGAACATCGACAAGGTCGTGCTCAAGCCGGTGGCCACCGGCTACCGCAACGTCACGCCGGAGCCGGTGCGCCGGGGCGTCAGCAATTTCTTCGGCAACCTGGGCGACGTCTGGTCCACCGGCAACGATTTCCTGCAAGGCCATCTGGCGCAGGGCTTCAACGGCGTCATGCGAGTGAGCGTCAACACCGTGTTCGGAGTGCTCGGACTGGTCGACATCGCCACGCCGCTGGGCCTGTACAAGCAACCCAACGACTTCGGGCTCACGCTCGCGCGCTGGGGCCTCGGCGGCGGGCCCTACATCGTGCTGCCGCTGCTCGGCCCCTCCAATGTGCTCGACACGGTCGACACCGTGGTCGGTGCGACCTACGGGCCGAGCGTGTACCTGTTCCATGATTCGGGGACGCGCTACGGACTGTTCACGCTGAACGTGGTCAATCACCGCGCGAACCTGCTGAGCACGACCGAATTGCTCGACCAGATCGCCATCGATCCCTACATCTTCACGCGTGACGCGTACCTGCAGCGCAGGCGCGCCGAGGTGAGGGCGGTGCGCCACACCGGCGTGCTCGCCCTCGAGCCCGCCGACGACAGCGACGAGGGCGGCGCGGGAGCCGGACCGCTGGGCAACGGCGGATCCGACAACGGCGATGCCGGGGGGATGGGAACGGGGGCGAGCGCGCCGGCAGCGGCGTCGCCGCCGGCCGTCGGCGCGACCCGCTGACCTCGCCGGCCACCGCACCCCGCAATGACCGGCGAACCGCGCCGGCTGACTTTCGGAGAACACCATGCTTGCCAAGATTCGAGGATTGTTCCTTTGCCTGTCCCTGGCCTGTGCGCTGGCCCCCGCGGCCGCGCAAGCCGAAGAGCTCGCGCCGCCGGTCCAGGTGGTCGAGCACCTGACCGACTCGGTGATGAGCGCCGTGCGCTCCGACCCCTCCCTCAAGGCGGGCGACCAGAGCAAGATCGAGCAGCTGGTGCAGACCAAGGTCCTGCCGTACCTGGACTTCCAGCGCATGACGGCGTCGGCCGTGGGGCCCTACTGGCGCCGTGCCACGCCCCAGCAGCGCGAGGAGCTGCAGCGGCAATTCCGCGAACTGCTGATCCACACCTATTCCGGCGCCATCGGACGCATTCACAACCAGCAGGTGCAGTACCTTCCGCTGCGCGCCGCCCCCGACGCGACCAGCGTGATCGTGCGCACGCGCGTGCTCGACAACGGCGAGCTGGTGCAACTCGACTACCGCCTGGTCAAGCTGGGCTCGGACTGGAAGATCTCCGACGTCAACGTGATGGGCATCTGGCTGGTGGACAACTACCGCGGGGTGTTCGCGCAGGAGATCAACAGCAAGGGAATCGACGGCCTGATCAAGACCCTGCAGGATCGCAACAAGCAGCTGGCGCAGGCTCGCGGCGGAGCGAATTGAGATGAACCAGGCATCGGCCGCGCCCGCGCGCGGCGTGGACTTCACGTTGCCCGAGCAGGTCACCGTGACCCAGGCCCCCGACGTGGTTCGCGACGCGCTGCGCGCCGTCGCCGGGCGTGCCGCGCCGTGGCGAATCGATGCCGCGGGCCTGGATCGCTTCGATTCGGCCTGCCTGGCGCTGCTCATGGAGCTGCGCCGCCATGCCGGGCCGGCTGGCATCGAGCTGCTGCACGTGCCCGATCGCCTGCGCACGCTGGCCCATGCCTACGGCGTGGCCTTCGTGATCGATGCCTCTGCCGAGGACACCACGCTGGCCGAGGACCTGGCGGGCGAGCCGGGCGCGAAGCGATCATGAGCGCGGTGGCGGACAACACCCCCGCGGTGAGCCTGCGCGGGGTGGTCAAGCGCTATGGCCAGCGCAATGTGGTGGACGGCGTCAGCCTGGATGTCGCGCAGGGCGAATTCTTCGCGCTGCTGGGAGCCAATGGCGCCGGCAAGACCACGCTGATCAGCATGCTCTCGGGTCTCGCCCGCCCCCATGCCGGAGCCGTGCAGGTGCTCGGCCACGACGTCACGCGCGAGCCCTACCTGACGCGCCGGCTGCTGGGCGTGGTGCCCCAGGAGCTGGTGTTCGACCCCTTTTTCACAGTGCGCGAGTGCCTGCGGCTGCAGTCAGGCTATTTCGGCTTGCGCAACAACGACGCCTGGATCGATGAATTGCTGCACCACCTCGGGCTGTCTCAGCAGGCCGAGCAGAACATGCGTGCGTTGTCCGGAGGCATGAAGCGCCGGGTCATGGTGGCGCAGGCGCTGGTGCACAAGCCGCCCGTGATCGTGCTGGACGAGCCCACCGCCGGGGTCGACGTGGAACTGCGCCAGAGCCTGTGGCAGTTCATCACCGAACTCAACGCCCGAGGCCACACGGTGCTGCTGACCACGCACTACCTGGAGGAGGCCGAGGCGCTGTGCAGTCGCATCGGCATGCTCAAGCTCGGTCGCCTGGTGGCGCTGGACCCGACCCACGCGCTGCTGGCGCGCTTCGCCTCCACGCATCTGCTGCTGCGCACCAGCGGGCAGGCGCTGCCGCGCCATCTGGCCGACTCCAGCCGGCCCGTGGGTGGCAGGCGCTCGTGGACCGTGCGCGATGCCGCCGAGGTCGAGCGCATTCTCGGCGAGCTGCGCGCGGCCGGCTGCGAGATCGACGAGCTGGAAGTGCGCCGCGCCGACCTGGAGGACGCCTTCCTGCAGATCATGGCTTCGCCCGATGCGGCGGCGGAGGCCACGCGATGAATGCGCTGTGGACCCTGTTCGGCAAGGAGGTGATGCGCTTCTGGAAAGTGGGGCTGCAGACGGTGGCCGCGCCGGTCGTGTCCAGCCTGCTGTACCTGCTGATCTTCTCCCATGCGATCGCCGGGCACATGAAGGTGTACGGCAGCGTGCCCTACACCAGTTTCCTGATCCCTGGGCTGGCGATGATGAGCGTGCTGCAGAACGCCTTCGCCAACAGCTCGTCGTCGTTGATCCAGTCCAAGATCACCGGCAACCTGGTGTTCCTGCTGCTGTCGCCGCTCAAGCCCTGGCAGCTGGTTCTGGGCTATGTCGGGGCCTCGGTGCTGCGCGGGCTGTTCGTCGGTGGTGGCCTGCTGCTCGTGACGGCCTGGTTCGTGCCGCTGACCTGGCACGACCCGCTGTGGTCGCTGCTGTTCGCCGTGCTCGGTGCCGGCATGCTGGGCTCGCTCGGAATGGTGGCCGGCATCTGGGCGGAGAAATTCGACCAGATGGCAGCCTTCCAGAATTTCATCATCGTCCCGGCGACCTTCCTTTCCGGCGTGTTCTACTCGGTCACCACCTTGCCTCCGTTCTGGGTGGCGCTGTCGCACCTCAACCCCTTCTTCTACCTGGTCGACGGGATGCGCTTCGGCTTTTTCGGTGTTTCCGACGTCTCGCCATGGCTTTGCCTGGGTGCGGCGCTGCTGGGCAACCTGGTCTGCGCCGGCCTCGCCTGGAACTGGCTGCGCCGCGGCTACAAGCTGCGCAACTGAGCGCGAGGCCCGCCCACCCGAACGTCGTCCGCTCCTGGAGCCCCCATGTCCCTGCCCACCCCCGAACAACTGCACGACCTGATCGCAGCCGGCCTGGAATGCACCCATCTGGAGGTGCAGGGCGATGGCCAGCACTTCTTCGCCACCATCGTCAGCCCGCGCTTCGCCGGGCTCGGCCGCCTGGCGCGGCATCGCCTGGTGTACGACGTGCTTGGCGATCGAATGCGCGAGCAGGTGCACGCGCTGTCGATGCGCACCGTGGCGCCCGGCGAGCCGCTGCCGCAGTGAGTCCGCGCGGCAGCGCCCGCCTCGGGCCCCCGGTAGAATGACGGGTTCGCCCGGCCCTGCCCGGGCCCGAAGGCCGGCTGCGGCTTTCCCGACCGTGTCGTGACGGCGCAGCCCCGGAGTCCAAGGCCCGATGGCGCTCGCCAGCCGCGCGGCCATTTGTTTGCATGCTTTCCCGGATCGAACCAAGCGCCACCATGGACAAACTGCGCATAGAAGGCGGGCAGGCCCTGCATGGCGAGGTCGGAGCCAGCGGAGCCAAGAACGCCGCGCTGCCGTTGATGGCGGCCAGCCTGCTGAGCGCGCAGCCGGTGGAGCTCGAGCAGGCGCCGCGCCTGATGGACGTGCACACCCTCGGCGAACTGCTCGCTTCGATGGGCGCGCGCGTCGAGCGCGACGGCTCGCGCCTGCACCTGCAGGCCGATCGCATCACGGCCTGCGAGGCGCCGTACGAGCGAGTCAAGACCATGCGCGCCTCGGTGCTGGTGCTGGGGCCGCTGCTGGCGCGCTTCGGCCATGCGCGGGTCAGCCTGCCCGGCGGATGCGCGATCGGCGCGCGTCCGGTCGACCAGCATATCCGCGGGCTGCGCCAACTGGGGGCGCAGGTCGATGTCGAGCACGGCTACATCGTCGCCAGCGTGCCGGGCGGCCGCCTGCGCGCGGCCCGCATCAGCACCGACATGATCACCGTCACCGGGACCGAGAACCTGATGATGGCGGCCTGCCTGGCCGACGGCGAGACGGTAATCGAGAACGCCGCGCAGGAGCCCGAGGTGGTCGACCTGGCCACGATGCTGCGCAGCATGGGCGCCGACATCGAAGGCGCCGGCAGTTCGAGGCTGCGAATCCGCGGCGTGTCCGAGTTGCGCGGCGCGCGCCACCGCATCGTCGCCGACCGCATCGAGGCCGGAACCTTCCTGTGCGCGGCGGCGGCCACGCGCGGCGACGTGACGGTGCGCGATTGCGTGCCGCAGCACCTCGATGCGCTGCTGGACAAGC
>JAKCDM010000133.1 GCA_021841865.1 Pseudomonadota bacterium | reverse complement strand
TGCGCTCGCCGATTGCCCACGGGCGCATCAAGCGCATCAACAAGGAAGCCGCGCTGGCGATGCCCGGCGTGCACGCGGTGCTCACCGCCGAGGACCTCAAGCCGCTGAAGCTGCACTGGATGCCGACGCTGGCCGGCGACGTCGCCGCCGTGCTGGCCGACGAGAAGGTGCACTTCCAGATGCAGGAAGTGGCCATCGTGGTCGCCGACGACCGCTACATCGCCGCAGACGCGGTGGAGGCGGTGGAGGTCGAGTACGACGAGCTGCCGGTGGTCATCGACCCCTACGCCGCGCTCGCCCCCGACGCTCCGGTGCTGCGCGAGGACCTGGCCGGCAAGACCGAGGGCGCGCACGGACCGCGCGAGCACCCCAACCACATCTTCACGTGGGAGGCCGGCGACAAGGCGGCCGCCGACGCCGCCTTCGCCGGCGCCGAGGTCACGGTGTCGCAGCACATGTACTACCCGCGCGTGCACCCGTGCCCGCTGGAGACCTGCGGCTGCGTCGCCAGCTTCGACCCGGTGCGCGGCGAGCTCACCACCTGGATCACGTCGCAGGCGCCGCACGTCGTTCGCACCGTGGTGTCGATGCTTTCGGGAATTCCCGAATCGAAGGTGCGTATCGTCAGCCCCGACATCGGCGGCGGCTTCGGCAACAAGGTCGGAATCTATCCGGGCTATGTGTGCGCCATCGTCGCGTCGATCGTGCTCGGCCGCCCGGTCAAGTGGGTCGAGGACCGCATCGAGAACATCTCGACCACGGCCTTCGCCCGCGACTATCACATGGACGGCGAGCTCGCCGCCACCGCCGACGGGCGCATCACCGGGCTGCGTGTCAACGTGGTGGCCGACCACGGCGCCTTCGACGCCTGCGCCGACCCGACCAAGTTCCCGGCCGGGCTGTTCCACATCTGCTCCGGCTCGTATGACATCCCGGCTGCGCATGCCAGCGTGAAGGGCGTCTACACCAACAAGGCGCCGGGCGGCGTCGCCTATCGCTGCTCGTTCCGCGTGACCGAGGCGGTCTACCTGATCGAGCGCATGGTCGACGTGCTGGCGCAGAAGCTGGGCATGGACAAGGCCGAGATCCGCGCCAGGAACTTCATCCGCAAGGAGCAGTTCCCGTACCGCAGTGCCTTCGGCTTCGAGTACGACTCCGGCGACTACCACACCGCGTTGCAGAAGGGCCTGGATGCGGTGGGCTACCCCGAGCTGCGCGCCGAACAGGCCGCGAGGCGCGCCGACCCGAACAGCCCGACGCTGATGGGCATCGGCCTGGTCACGTTCACCGAGATCGTCGGCGCCGGCCCGAGCAAGATGTGCGACATCCTCGGCGTGGGCATGTTCGATTCCTGCGAGATCCGCGTGCACCCGACCGGCAGCGCGATCGCCCGCATGGGCACCATCACGCAGGGCCAGGGCCACCAGACCACCTACGCGCAGATCATCGCCACCGAGCTGGGCATTCCCAGCGAGGTCATCCAGGTGGAGGAGGGCGACACGTCGACCGCGCCCTACGGCCTGGGGACCTACGGCAGCCGTTCCACGCCGGTGGCCGGCGCGGCCATCGCGCTGGCGGCGCGCAAGATCCACGCCAAGGCACGCAAGATCGCCGCGCACCTGCTCGAGGTCAACGAGCAGGACCTGGACTGGGAGGTCGACCGCTTCAAGGTCAAGGGCGACGACGATCGCTACAAGACCATGGGCGATATCGCGTGGGCCGCCTACCACCAGCCGCCCGACGGCATGGAGCCGGGGTTGGAGGCGGTGCATTACTACGACCCGCCGAACTTCACCTTCCCCTTCGGCATCTACCTGTGCGTGGTCGACATCGACCGCGCCACCGGCGAGACCAAGGTGCGTCGCTTCTACGCGCTGGACGACTGCGGCACGCGAATCAACCCGATGATCATCGAGGGCCAGATCCATGGCGGCCTGACCGAGGGCTTCGCCGTCGCGATGGGCCAGCAGATGCCCTTCGACGCGCAGGGCAACCTGCTGGGCAACACGCTGATGGACTACTTCCTGCCGACCGCGGTGGAAGCGCCGAAATGGGAGACCGACTACACGGTCACGCCGTCGCCGCATCACCCGCTGGGCGCCAAGGGCGTGGCCGAATCCCCGCACGTCGGGTCGATTCCCACCTTCACGTCCGCGGTGGTCGACGCCTTCGCGCACCTGGGCGTCACGCACATGGACATGCCGCACAACTCCTTCCGCGTCTGGAAGGAGCTGCGCAAGCACGGCATGGCACTGTGAGTCCGCCGGGGCCGATCGCCAGCAGTGTGGCCGGCCCCGGCCCTTTCACGAATTCCTGAACCGACACCATGGAAGTCAAACTCGAAAAGACCTATGAGCTCGACGTCGACGCCGCCGCGGCCTGGGCCCTGCTCAGCGACATGCGCGCCGTCGCCTGCTGCATGCCGGGCGCGGAGATCACCGAACAGATCGACGCGAACTCGTACAAGGGCGCGGTGAAGGTCAAGGTCGGTCCCGCACTGGCGCAGTTCGGCGGCACCGTCGACGTGATCGAATGCGCGCCGGCCGAGCGCCGCATGGTGATGCGTGGCAAGGGCGCCGACAAGGGCGGCTCGTCGGCGTCGATGGACCTGAGCGCTGTGATCGAGCCTGCCGCCGATGGCGCCTCGGGCTCGCTGCTTCACGGCCACGCCAGCGTGGTGGTCAACGGCAAGTTCGCGCAGTTCGGCGGGCGCATGATGACCCAGGTCTCCGAGATGATGCTGGGCCAGTTCGTCGACAACTTCCGCGTCGCCGCGCGCGAGCTCGCCGCGCGGCAGGCGCCGGTGGCGGCCGCTGGCGCGGATGCCGGCGAAGCGGCAACCGAGGCGCCCGCGGCAGCGGTGGCCCCGGCTGCGGCACCTCGCCATGCGGCACGCGAGATCAACGGCCTGGCCTTGCTGTGGGCGCTGATCAAGGGCTGGTTCGGCGGCCTGTTCGGCGGGCGCGCGTGATGGCTTCGCTGGCGCCGGCCTCCGCCATGGCAGCGCCGCGGGCGCTGCGCCAGGCGCTGCACGAGGCGGGTTACGTCGCCGACGAGGCACTGGCGACATCCTGCTGGCTTGCGCGCGAGCTGCAGCGCCCGCTGCTGATCGAGGGCGACGCCGGAGTCGGCAAGACCGCGCTGGCGTCGGCGCTGGCGCGGGTGGGTGACGCCGAGCTGGTGCGCCTGCAGTGCTTCGAGGGGCTGGATCTGTCGCAGGCCGCCTACGAATGGAATTACGGGCGGCAGTTGATGGCCATCCGGCTGCACGAGGCCAGCGCACAGGGCCTGCGCGAACAGGACCTGTTCGGTCGCGAATACCTGCTCGAGCGCCCGCTGCTGCGAGCCATCAGTTCCAAGCGGGCCTGCGTGCTGCTGATCGACGAGATCGACCGCGCCGACGAGGCCTTCGAGGCCTTCCTGCTCGAGGTGCTCGCCGAATACCAGATCACGGTGCCCGAGATCGGCACCTTGCGTGCCAGCACCATCCCGCAGGTGATCCTGACCAGCAACGGAACGCGCGAGCTGTCCGATGCGCTGAGGCGGCGCTGTCTCTACCACTACCTCGACTACCCGGAGCTGGCGCGCGAGATCGCCATCGTGCGCCTGTCGCTGCCGCAGGTCGAGTCGCGCCTGGTCGAACAGGCGGTGGCCTTCGTGCACGCCCTTCGGCGCCAGGACCTGGCCAAGACCCCGGGCGTGGCCGAGACCCTGGATTGGGTTCGAGCCCTGCACGGCCTGGGGCAGCACGCGCTGCCCGAGCAGCTCGAGGTCGTGCTGGCGACCCTGGGCTGCCTGCTGAAGACCCAGGAAGATCGCTTCGCGATGCAGGGCGATCGCGTCTTGCAGCTGCTCGAGCGGCGCAGCGACGCGGGCGTCGCCGCGGACATGCGCTGATCCTGCGCGCGAGCCTGCCATGCCCTCCGAGCCGGCCGTCTCCCCGCTGCAGCGAATCGGCGAATTCGCCGCGCTGCTGCGCGACCACGGCTTCCGCGTCGGGGTCGACGAGCAGCGCTGCATGCTGCGCGTGGCGCAGCAGCTCGGGCCGGCCGAGCCCTCCGCGGTCGAATCGGCATGGCGCGCCATCGCATGCAGCGATCAGCGCGACTGGCGGCGCTGGCGCGAGATCTTCGAACGCTTCTGGTGGCCGCAGCGGGTGCGCGGCCACGTGCGCGTGAGCCAGCAGGCCCGGCGTTCGCGCGACCTGCGGCAAGTCGTTCAGGAACTGCGCCAGCAGCTCGATGCCGGCGCCGCGGGCCAGGCGCCGCAGACCGTCGGCGCGCAGGGCAGCGCCGACCATGCGTCGGCGCCCGACGCGTCGCCGGCGCCCGCGCGCGAGCGCGCGCAGGGTGGCGCCAGCCGCGCCGAGGCGCTGCATGCGCGCGAGCACCAGATGTGGCTGCCACAGGACCTGGCGGCGCTGCAGCGACTGGCCGCCGACATCGCGCAGCGCCTGCGTCCTCGGCCGACCCGTCGCTGGCGCGGCGCGGCCGCGCAGGCCGCTGCCCGCCTCGACCTGCGAGCCACGCTGCGGCGCAGCGTGGCGTGGGGCGGCGAGCCGCTGCAGGCGGCGTGGCGGGTGCGTCGAGTCGAGCCGCCGCGGCTGTTCATCCTCGCCGACGTCAGTCGCTCGATGGAGGCGCACGGCGCGTTCTTCCTGCGCGTGGCGCGTGCCTTCGCCCGCGAATGCGACGCGCGGGTGTTCGTGTTCCACGTGCGCCTGGCGGAGATCACCGCGCTGCTCGGGCGCGACAGCGCGGCCACGCAGGAACAGGTCAACGCCGTCACCGCCGGCTTCGGCGCCGGCACGCGCATCGGCGCGTGCGTGCAGTCCTTCGCGCGCGGCGCGGCGCGCCACCAGCTGGTGCGCGGCTCGCGAGTCTGGGTGTTCTCCGACGGCTTCGACACCGATTCCCCCGAGCTGCTGGGCGACGCGCTGCGCGAGCTTCGCGGGCGCGGCGCGCGCATCAGCTGGTTCCACCCGACGCGCGCCGTTCCGCAGGCCGCCGCGCTGCAGCGCGCGCGCGACTGCATCGACACTTTCGTACCCCTTGCGTCGATCGCCGACCTGGCGGCCGCGCGCAAGGTGCTGCACTGACCGCTGCACTGACAGGAGTTCCGACATGTCCTCTTTCGATTGGATCACCCAGGCGGCGCGCCTGCGCGAGCAGGGTCGCGCGTTCGCGCTGGTCAGCGTGCTGCGTGTGCAGGCGCCCGCCTCGGCCCGCCCCGGCGACAAGGCGCTGGTGCTGGCGGACGGCACCATCCACGGCTGGATCGGCGGCGGCTGCGCGCAGCCGGCGGTGTTGCGCACCGTGCGCCAGGCCCTGCAGGATGGGCGCGCGCGCAGCGTGCGCATCACGCCGGCCGCGCAGGGCAGCGAGCGCGACCTGGGCGACGTGCTCGAGTTCGGCATGGCCTGCCACTCCGGCGGCACTCTCGAGCTGTTCGTCGACCCGGTGCTGGCCGACCCGCTGCTGGTGGTGATCGGCAACACTCCCGTCGCGCGTTCCCTCGTGTCGCTGTCGCCGCAGCTGGGGCTGCGCGTGGCGTGGGCGGGAGTCGGGCTGCAGCAGCAGGAGGCCTGCGGCGTGCAGTGCATCGCCAGCGACGACCCCGAGGTGCTGCGTCGCGAGCTCGGCGATGGCGGCTTTGTCGTCGTCGCCACCCAGGGGCAGCGTGACCTGCAGGGCCTGCGCGCCGCGCTGGCGTTGCAGGCAGGCGGCGTGTGGTTTGTCGCCAGCGCGCGCAAGGCGGCGGTGCTGCGCGAGAGCCTGGTCGCGTCGGGCGCCGATGCGCTTGCCGTGCAGGCCATCGTGGCGCCGGCCGGCACTCCGATCAGCGCGCATACGCCACCCGAGATCGCGCTGTCGGTGCTGGCCGCGGTGGTCGCGGCGCGCCGTGCCGGCGTACCGCCTATCCAGCAGGCGCCGGCGGCAGCGGCCGCGGGCCTGCCGGCGGTCGAGCCGGTCGCTTCCGGCGCGTCGGCGCCGGGCGCATGCTGCGGCCATCGCGCGCAAGTGCAGCAGGCGCCCGCTCCGGCGCCCGAGTCCGCGTCGTGCTGCGGCCACCGCTCGGCACAAAGTGCCGCGCCGGCCGAGCAGCCCGCGCCGACCGAGCAGCCCGCGCCGGCCGCCGCCGCGACCCACTCCTGCTGCGGGCACTGAAGGCCATGGGATGCATCCTGAAGGGCGGCGGCGGCCTGTACAGCCGGCTTCGCGTCGGCGCCGTGCTGCTGGCGGCCGGGCAGGGCTCGCGACTGGGCGGGCGCCCCAAGTGCCTGCTGGAACTCGGCGGCGTGCCGCTGCTGCGGCGCCAGTTGATTGCCCTGTCGGGCGGCGGGGTCGACGAGCTGGTGGTCGTGCTCGGGCACCATGCCGCGCGCATCGAGCCCGTGGTGTCGGAGTTCCCGGTGAGCGTGGTGCACAACCCGCAGCCCGACCAGGGGCAGGCATCGTCGACCCGCGTGGGGCTGCAGGCGCTGCCGGCGGTCGACTGCGTGCTCGTCGCGCTGGCCGACCAGCCCCTGTTGCACGCACAGGACGTCAGCGAGCTGATCAAGGCCTACAAGCAGCGCGCCGACGGCATCGAGCTGGTGCAGCCGCTGGTCGACGGCCAGCCCGGCAACCCGCTGGTATTCAGCGCCTCGGTGCGTGATCAGATCCTCGCCGGCCCGGGCGACGTGGCCTGCCGCCGCTGGCAGGAGCGCCATGCCTCGCAGGTACTGCGCTGGCCGACGTCGAATCGGCGCTACGCGGTGGACATCGACACCGAGCAGGACATCGAGGCGCTGGCGCAGCGCACCGGGCACCAGCTGCGCTGGCCGGCCGACCTGGCGCGCCCGGCGATGCCGACGTGAGCATGCCGGGCGCGCTTTCCGGGCCTGCCGGGCAGCAGCCGCTGCTTTCGTTGTGGGCGACCCCGCTGGGCGTGCATCGCTGGGCGCGCGCGCAGGAGCTCAATGCCCTGCTGGCCCGCGTGCTGGGCAGCCTGCGCGCGGTGTCGCAGCCGCAGCCGGCGCCGTTTTTCGCCAGCGACGACGACCTGCTCGAGCGCATCCGCCTGCCCGAATGGCAGGATTTCGTGCGCTTTGTCGTCGACTCGCTGCATGCGACCGTGGCGCAGGCCAATCGCGGGGCCTGGCCGCAGCCGGCTCCGGCGCTGCAGGTGCACCTGCGCGGCATGTGGTTCCAGGTTGCCAACCACGGTGCCAGCCACGACGTGCACACCCACGGCAACTGCTCCTGGTCGGGGGTGTACTGCGTGCAGGTCGACGAAGACGCCGTTCGCGTGGCCGATCCGCTGCTCGGCGAGCGCAACGGCGTGACCCGCTTCTACGGTCCCTATTTCCCGCACCTGGGTGGCGCCCACGCCGACCTCGGCAACGCCTACCTGCAGTCGGCCCATGTCGACATCGCGCCGCTGCCCGGGCAGTTGATCGTGTTCCCGTCCTGGCTGGCGCACCAGGCCATGGCCTACCGGGGCGAGCGTGATCGCATCATCGTGTCCTTCAACGCCAGCGTGCACGCTGCGCAGGGCGGAGACCGCCTGCGCGGCTATGCCGCGGCCTGAAACTCTCTTTTTCGCGCGAGGGCCTGCCGGCCCGTACACCATGAACAGCATCGACATCGAAGTCATCCACACCGCGCTCGGCTGGCTCGCGCGCGGGCACCGCGTCGTGCTCGGCACGGTGGTGCGCACCTGGGGCTCGGCACCGCGCCCGCCGGGATCCATGATGGTCATCCGCGACGACGGCCAGG
>JAKCDM010000132.1 GCA_021841865.1 Pseudomonadota bacterium | reverse complement strand
AGCCCATTTTGGAACACTACCCCTAGATACCGCAGCGCTCCTTGAGACGCTGGCAATAGGCGTCGAGCAGCGGAAGTGCGCGCGCGTGCTCACGCAGCGGGGAATCAATCGGTGCCCACAGTAGGTTGGCAAGAAAGGCGTAGGTCGTTGCGTCGAGCGAGGTCGGCTGCGCGCCGAGCATGAACGGCTTGTCGCCCAGGAAGTCAGCAATCGCGCTGATGTCGCGGCAACCCAGGGCGTGGATCTCCTGCGCACTGTGACGGCCCATGCCATGGCCTTGCAACTGGGACAGTAGGCCGCGCCGTCCGACGTACGGCAGGATCCAGCGCAAGGGCGCGGGATAGCGACCGAAAAAGGCCGCGCGCGTTGCGCGCCATGCCGTGTTCGGAACCCAGCGCGTATGCACCGCGGCCCAGTAAAGATGCTCCTCCATCAGACGCTGGAATGCCAGCGCGACCGCCTTCTCCTCGTTCGATAGCGCGCCGTCGAGCGGATCGCCGTACCTCGATTTGAGGTAGTCGATGATGAGCCCGCTGTCGGCGACGATCTCCCCGTCGTCCTCGATGTAGGGAAGCTTGCGCTTGGGAGCCTTGAGCACGTCGCCGATGTTGACGGCCTCGTAAGGTAGCCCGGCAAGCCGGAGGTAGACCTCCAGCTTCATACAAAAGGGGCTTGCGTTCGGCAGGCCAAAGGCAGGGGCGAACTGGTGCAGCCGGATCATGGCGTCGACTCCTTGGGGCGCGTCCCCGCCGCGTGCGGCGTTGCGAGGCGATGTGAAACAGGGCTCACCCGTTTGTATTGTTGCGTTGGCACGAGCGCCAGGCAATCCCGCATCCGCGTGCCCGCAACGGCCAACCCGTGTTCCGCGTTCCATGGCGCGAGCTCGCCCTTGGCACTGCCATCAGCGCACGAAGCCTGACACGATGCTCGGTGCGATACGCCCGCCCGGAGCCGGTGCGACGCGCCGGGCGCCTCGGAGGCTGGAGCGCAGAGCGATTCGCATCGATCTTTACGGAGTCGACGGTGGCGCCAGCATTGCGATCGCCGCTTCAGGATATGCGCTGTGTCTGCTTCGGCCGAACAGCGCGCCTTTGCCCCTGGGCTGCGTTCAGGGCTCGACGGTCACTCGATCAGCGCGCCGCCGTGACGAAGCCGGTGGCTCCGCAGACGGTAGTCGTGAGAGTTTGAGCGCAAAGTTCGCGCGCGACCACGTGATCGGTCGTGCCGCCTGCATGTAGCCGGCGGCTCTCTCTCGGGAGATCACCATGAACGCAAACGAACCAGCCCCGCATGGCGGCCACGCCCCATGGAACAAGGGCAAAGTCGTTGGGCAGAAGGCGCCGTTAAAGCTCAAGGATGTCTTGGCGATTCGGATCCACCTCCAAATGGAGCAGCGGGCCCGTGAACTTGCTCTGTTCAACCTGGCACTGGACAGCAAGCTGCGCGGCTGCGACCTTGTCGCTCTGCGAGTCCGCGATGTCTGCCATGGCGAGGTCGTGGCCAGTCGTACCAGCGTGGTGCAGCAGAAGACCGGCCACCCCGTTCAGTTTGAGATCACCGCAACGACTCGGCAAGCTCTTGCATCCTGGATCAAGGTCACCGGATTGCACGGCGACGATTACCTGTTTCCGAGCAGGAATCACGCATCCGCACATCTCGGGACGAGGCAGTACGCCAGGATCGTTCATGGATGGGTGGACGAAATCGGCCTGGATGGTCATGCGTATGGCACGCACTCCATGCGGCGCACCAAGGCAACGCTGATTTACCGCAAGACGAAGAACCTGCGTGCCGTCCAGCTTCTGCTTGGCCACACCAAGCTGGAGAGCACGGTTCGCTACCTCGGCATCGAGGTAGAGGATGCGCTCGACATCGCTGAGCAGATCGAAATCTGAGTGCAATGCCGAACCGGCTCCAGCCACCGCTGGAGTCGGTCAGGAGTGGTCCGATGCCGCCACCGACCAGATCGCGCGGATTGAACGAACGTCGATACCGAAGGCGACCCAAGTACTGACGCGGCTGCTCGGCCAAAGCAGGCGCTGAGCGCGGCACATGAGAGCGACAGCAATGGCGCGCTCAGCTGCCGCTGGCTGCAAAGAATGCGTTATCGCCAGCCTGGACCTGGAAATCGTCGGACGGCATAGAGCATCGTTCAGCTTCGGCTTTGCCGACAGCCCTAGGGCACAGCGTCAAGCATCAGCTCAGCAAGCACGGGGGCGTTGGTCACTCGGGCGAAGCCAGCCAGGCACTTCAGCGCCTAGTTCACAGGCGACTTTCATGGGCTTGGGCGCCAGTCTCGTGCGCAAGCGTCGTGCAGCAAAACGAACCTGGTCCGTTCCGACGCTGTTCAATAGCCAACCGAACAGTCGCGCGTCGATCGAGCTTTCAACGCGAACGCCCATGAGGGTCCAGCTTGGCGGATCAATAAAGTCCACTGGCATGTCCTTGACGAGGTGATAGACCACGCGGCGAAGTCGAAGATAGCGTATCGCCAAGCCTAGAACGCTCGCCGTGAATTCGTTCACCGCTAGCCCTTCCCTGGTTCCCGATTTTTCGCTGCCCGGCGAAGTGCAGAGCGCCACTCTGTACGGTCACCACGGTGGCAGCACCTTCATGCTCCGGCGAAGGGACTTCTCCGCCTTGGTGATTGCCGGTGCCCGCCGCGCGGCGATCCAACCCAGCGCGAACCAGCGCCCGACGTCGTCGACCGCTTCCTGCAAGAGGTGATCCTCGGCGACCAGCAAGTCGGTGTACTGACCGATCGCCTCCTGCGCGGGGCGCAGCGCATCGAGGAAACGCTGCGCCTTTCGGCGGGGAAACAGCGATGCGACGAATTCAGCGCAATAGCGCAGACGCTTGAGTCGCTTGCGTGCCCGGTGCTGGCGTTCGACATCGCTACGCGCGAATCGCTTCGCATCGCGTGACAGCTGGATGTGCATTTTCCTCAGATCGGCGCTTGCACGCTCGCGCGTCGCCGCTGCATCGGTACTCGCAGCAGCAGGCGGATCGCCTCGGTGGTTCCAGACGAATGCCTGCAAAGACAGCAACAGCGACGTGATCCGTGGGTCACGCGCAACCCTTTGCGGCGCAGCCTCGATCCCGCATGTCGGCTTGAACTGAACGGCCGGACCGCCCGCCGCCGCGATGGCAGGGAAGACGGCGCCTTGAAGGACGTCGAGATCACGTTGCGCGCCCAGACGGCGGAAAATTTCGGCCAGCGTTGGCTCCCAATTGGCGTCGACGTCAGGAGCCCATTCGGCAAACGCGCGCAGCGCAGCGCGCAGTCTGCGTATGCCCACTCGCGCCTGATGCAGATGTTCAGCTCGACCTCGGCCCGCCGCCAGGGCGGCGACGTTGGGAACAATCTGCTGCAGGCTGTTCTCCACCATCGCCGCCAGCGCAGCGCTCGGTGGCATCCCCGCATCCAAGCGCAGCGCGCGCGCCAAGACAGCTTGTCCTCCGTCGCGCACGAACCCGGCACGCCAAGCGGTCTGATCCTCCCCCATCCACAGGCCAAAGCGCGGCGCAAGCTGCCGAGCCAGCTCGACCAGTCTCGACGCATCAGGCCCACGCAGCATCAGCGTGCCACCGCAGGAACCCCGATTCGCAGCCCGCGACCGCCAACGCGAAAACGTGAGTTCGACGTGACCGCCGGCGTGCCGCGTGGATCGCGCATGGATGTGCTCGACACAAACGGATTGCACGCTGAGCGGCGCTTCGGTGCCACCGACCGCACGCATCGCACGTTTGACCAACGCGTGGCTGGCATGACGCGTGAGGTCTCCTCGCGGCACGCCCGCTGCAGCGCCCAGGACAACGTCATGCTGTTGGCCCGATTCCAGGCTGGATAGCTTCTGGCTCCAGACTCTACGCTCGCGCTGCAGCGCAAGCCCGAGCCCGGCGTGCGCCAAGTCGGCGGCGCTCGTATCGAGCCATAGGGTTTCGTGTTGCAATCGCACCCCGGTGCGCTGCATGACGAAACGCTCGACTTGCGCCTGCCGTTCGCGCGGCACGCCAAGCCAAAGCTCGAACACCTGCACCGTGGGCGTGCCCGGCAAGGTCCAGGGGACACTCAGCCGTCTCGCGGTTGTCGGCGGCGCGGCGATGCCGGGCGGCGCGTGGATCGTCGCAGCGTTGTCCGCCACCGGATCGCGCGTGCCGGCGGCTTGCAGCGCCTTGCGCGACGGCCGGTAGCGCTTCATCACGGCACGTATCGGTCTGCGCGTAGCAGTGCCGGTGTTGCGCTCGCTCGGTTGCCTTGTCGTGTCGCTTGTGTCGGACGGAGCCATCGGCATGGGTTGGGTTGCTCCATGTATTTTCGACATTGAGTACGCCTTTGTCATCTCGCGGAAGGCGCATGCGAGGCTCAATCCTTCTTCCCGTGCATCGCCATGGTCGAACGGCGCCCGACCGCGGCGCCGTGCTCGATCATCCAGCGCCGCACGTGCTCGCGGCCCAGATCGCGCAGTCGGTGGAAAAAACCCAGCTGGATGGACCAGCGGGTGTGTTCGCCGAACTCGGCCAAGGGATCGCCGCCGTCGACGCAGTGCAGCCTGGCGCGCATCAGCTTGCGCTCCAGGCGCCCACGGGGCCAGAGCGTGCCGCCAAGCCGGCTGCGGGCTTCATGCAGCACTTGCAACTCGCGGCCCAGCGGGCCGCCGAACGCCAGTTCCATCATGCGCGCGCGAATGCCCTCGGCGCTGCGCGGCGCGGAGCCCAGGTCCAGCGTGCTCAGCAGCACGAGCAGGGTGTCGGCGCAGCGCTCGTCAAAGACCAGGGGCAGCAGCGGAGGGTTGGCGGCAAAGCCGCCGTCCCAATAAGGCTGGCCGTCGATGTCGACGGCATGATGCACGTTCGGCAGGCAGGTCGATGCAAGCAGCGCCTGCAGGCTCAAGTCGGCGTTGCGAAACAGGCGCAGCCGCCCGCTGCCGGCGTGCGTGGCGGCGATGTACAGGCGTGGCGCTGCGCGATCGCGCAATCGATCGAAATCGACCAGCCGCCCGAGCAGCTCGCGCAAGGGGTTCAGGTCCAGCGGGTTGAATTGGTACGGGGACAGCATCTGGGCCCACTGCAGTGCCAGGCGCATTGGTGGTGTCAGGCCCCCCTCGTCACCTGCGCGCGCGGTCACCGTCAAAGGCACACACGCCGCTAGACGCGTCCAGAATTCCTGCAGCTGTTCGCGCGCGCCGTCCGTACCGCCTTGCTGCAGCCCCTGGGCCAGCATCACCGCGTTGATCGCACCAGCGCTGCTGCCGCTGAGCGCTGGGATGGTCCAGCGGCCGTCTTCCAGCAAGGCGTCGATCACGCCCCAGGTGAATGCGCCGTGCGCGCCACCACCCTGCAAGGCCAGGTTCAGTGCGACACGGCGGCGCCCCAGCAACGCTTGGAGTTTCATCGCTTGCCCACCTCGTGGACGCTCGAGGTCGAGGAAGACATGTGACAGCGACGTGCGGCCCCCACGGCACTGCCGATGACCGAGCTTTTCCCGTTCGACCTGCCGCGTTCAGCGGCCCAGCACTTCGACGCAGCCTCGAGAGCAGGCAGAGTCTCCTGCCGCTACCGGCACGAACACCCGGCCGCTGCGTGGGTCGACCGCAACCGAGTGCGCTTTGAGTCCGCTTGCAACATTGCCTGACCACTGCAGCGAGCGGGCTGTAATAACGCCAAGTACCGGCCCTCCTGGATTTGCCGCAGCGGCTAGTACGAACACACCGAGCCGGCGATCGTAGCCGACCTCGTCGGAACCGCCGACCTGGGCGAAGCGCTTCACCAGAGAACCGTCGTGCGTTTCAATGACAAGCGACTGTGCCGGAAATCCGGCCGCCACTGCGTCGTCGCTGCATCCCACGAGTAGGTGATCCCCCGGTCCCAGCGCAAGACCGGCAGGCATGCAATCGGCAACCGGCCACATGGTGCGCAGTCGGGCTCTACGCGGGTCGATGACCGCAATACCGCCTCGCGCGGCCACGCCATCGAGCTCGGGGATCGCCAGGTAGACGTCGCCCGTGCGCGGATCCCACAGTGGTTGCTCGAGCCCGTTCGTGGCACGGGGCAGAGTGATCCGGCCTAGTACCGGATAGGGTGCTCGGGTTGAGATCAGCGTGACGAACGCAGGGCGATCGGCATTGTTTGCGGCGATCACAAGATGGTCACGCGTGTCGACGGTCAGCTCGTCGACTCGATGGCGGCCCCCGGTCGCTACCGACGCGACGACACGCCGGGTTCGCAGGTCAGCAATCTTCACACTGCTGTCGCCGTCTCCCGCCCAGACCTGGTCGGCACCGACGATGTGCACTCCGTTCGGCCCACCCCGGTGATCGGGGCGATTGCCGGCGAAACCGCCGATGCGACCGAGATTGCGCAGTGTGGCGACATCGATCAGGTCGACCCCGGCATTCGAGCGGTCGGCCAGCGCATACACGCCGTCACCGACATCGCCGATATCGAAGCCTTTTAGGGGTTGGCCGGGGAGGTCGACCGTGGCGACCCGATGCAGCGGGGGCGCGGAAGCGGCGGCGAAGGCGCTTGCTCCGCACAGGGCGACGACGGCGACAAGGGCGACGATTCGGGACAGCGGCATGGCGGTTTCGGGCATCGTGGATCCAGCCCGCGATCGTGGCAGTGCAACATGAAAGCCTCGTGACCGGGGCACGCCCGAACGACGTCGCAACACCTTACCGTCATCTCAACACCCATCACGGATTTGACACCTCGGCCGCCTAAGGTTCGGCTGCTCGCGCCCGTGTCCTCGGGTAACCGTGCGTGAGTGTATGCATCACCTGTGACGCTCGCCCGACCTGCCGCCGCTGCCGCTGTCCGGATCCAGGCAGCCCATAGTGCTCCGACCAAGGAAGTCCCCATGCTTGCCACCCTGCGCTTGTCCTGCCTGGCCGTCGCGATCGCCGCGGCGCTCGGCGCCCCGGCCACTGCCTCCGCCTTCGAGTTCCAGGCCCATCACCAGCAGCCATCCGACCGGGATGACGCCTTCCGGCGCGGCACCATGCTCCCCACGGGGGTGCGCATCACGCCGACCGCAGCACCCGGCGCCACCTATCAGTTGCTCGACCCCGGGCTGCCCAGCGGGGTGAAGGCCGGCTACGCCGACTCGGAGGCGCTGAGCCCGGACGGCAGGACCCTGCTGGTGCTGACCAGTGGCTACAACTACGTGGTCGACGCCAACGGCAAGTTCCTTCCCCAGCAATCGACCCAGTTCATCTTCGTCTACGACATCAGCAGCGGTCGCGCGGTGCGCAAGCAGGTGCTCCCCGTGTCCAACAGTTTCGTGGGCATCGCGTTCTCGCCCGACGGCAACGCGTTCTACGTCCCCGGCGCCGGCGAGGACGACGTGCATGTGTTCGAGCGCACCAACGGCGTGTGGGCGGAGTCGGGCGCGCCGATTGCCCTGGGCCACAAGAGCGGCAACGGCCTGGCGCAGAAGCCGCTCGCCAGCGGCATCGCCGTGACGGCCGATGGCAGCCGCGCGGTGGTGGTCAACGAGTACAACGACTCGGTGTCGATCATCAACCTGGCCACGCGATCGGTGGTGGCCGAGCAGGACCTGCGCCCGGGCAAGAGTGGAGGCCCGAGCGGGGTTTCGGGCGGCCAGTATCCGGATGCCGTGGCGATCGTCGGCAACCGGACCGCTTACGTGAGCAGCGAACTCGACCGGCAGATCGTCGTGCTGAACATCTCCGGGGCCAAGCCGGCGGTGATCGGACGTATCGCCGTGCCGGGCAACCCGAACAAGATGGTGCTCGACCACGCGCAGGACCGCCTGTATGTCGCCTCCGACAATGCCGACGTCGTCTCGGTCATCGATACCACCACGAATCGTCTGCTCGGCACGG
>JAKCDM010000024.1 GCA_021841865.1 Pseudomonadota bacterium | reverse complement strand
GAGGTCCTGACACCGGCCCATTTCCTGGAGCGCTACCCATGAGTACCCTCACCATTCGACTGCCGGACGACACGGCCGAACGACTGAAGACCCTGGCCCGCTCGCGCAAGCTGAGTGTGAACAAGCTCATCGAGGAAATGAGCATCCAGGCGATCACGGCCGCCGATGTGGAAGTGCGTTTCAAGGCCTTGGCCGCACGCGGTGACGCGGGCCAGGCCCTGGCCATACTGGATCGGCTGGATGCGAAGGGAACCGCGAGCCGGTGAGGGCAGGCCGAAGGTCAGCGACCAATGGCGGCGGGTGCCGCGCAGACAGGGTGGCGCAAGCCAACGGCTCGCCGGATCCCCTGCATGCGCGCATGGGCGATGCGGCGAACGCGCTCTTCGCCCTGTTCCAGGACAGCCTCGATGCGTTGGGGATGCTCCAGGTAATCCCGGTACAGAGTCCTTGGGCCGGCCAGGTGGCGCTCGATGGTGCCGACGAGGATGTCCTTCATCTCGCCCCACCCGATGCCGGCCTCGTAGCGGCGCATCATCGATGAGATCTCGTCCGCCTCGGCGAAGCCGCGGTAGAGTTCGAACAGCGTGCAGGAGCGCCAGTCCTTAGGCTCTCCCGGCGGCAGGGAGCTGGTCTTGATCTTGCGTATGGATCGGCGCAACTCGTCGACCGGACAGAAGATCGGAATGGTGTTGCCGTAGCTCTTGCTCATCTTCCGGCCGTCCAGGCCCGGAAGGCTCTGCGCGTCGCCGACCATCGCGCGGGGAAGACGAAACTGCACTCCGTAGCGGGCGTTGAAGGAGCCCGCGATGTCGCGTGCGATTTCCACATGCTGCACCTGATCCTTGCCCACGGGAACGAAGTCCGCGTCGAACAGCAGGATGTCGGCCGCCATCAGCGCCGGGTAGGAGAACAGGCCGAGCGACACGTCGGTGTCCGGGTCCGCGCCGCCGGTCGTGTTGCGCTCGCGCAGGGCCTTGTAGGCGTGCGCGCGGTTCAGCAATCCCTTCGGAGTGACGCAGCTGAGCATCCAGTGCAGCTCGGCGATTTCCGGAACGCGGGACTGACGATAGAACAGGACCTGCTGCGGGTCGAGGCCGAGCGCGAGCCATGCCGCGGCGATTTCCAGCGTGAAACGCTGGACGTGCTCGGCGTCGTGGCACTTGACCAGCGCGTGAAGGTCGGAGATGAAGTAGTAGCAGTTCCGGCCGTCCTCGGCGCTCATGGCGACCGCGGGCTCGATCATGCCGATGTAATTGCCAAGGTGTGGCGTGCCGGATGGCGTGATGCCGGTGAGGATGGTTTTCAGTTCCACTTCTCAACCGTTGCAAGCAGGTGCTGCGCTTCCCGTATGCATCCTCTGCAAGGCAGGTTTTCGGTTCCTCGCGCAACGCATCGCCCGGGTTGACGCGGGCAAAAACTACTTGGAGACACGCGATCGTTCAGAAGTTCCATGGCGATCGTGAGGGGCACTGTCCAGCGGCACGAAAGGCCGACACGGCGGTGCGCCTGGCGGCGTTCTTCGGGACCGACGCGCAGAACCGGATGAACCTGCAGGCTCACTACGACACGGAGTTGGCCAGGGAACGCGTCGGCGCCGTACGGACCTTGCAATACCATGCGTTCATGGGCGGTCGATCGATGCCGTTCGGGGAGGAGCCCTGTGCAATCGGCGAAGTTCGGTTGGGCCGTCATCGGGCCCGGCGCCATCGCGGCGACCTTCGTCGCCGCGATGCGCGCGGTGCCGGCGGCACGGCTGCAGGCCGTCTGGGGTCGTGACGCGGGTCGCGCGCGCGCCTTCGCGCTGCGGCACGGCCTGGACGCGCGCTGCGTGGTCGAAGACCTCGACGCCGTGCTCGGCGACCCGAAGGTTCACGCCGTCTATGTCGCGACCACCCACGATGCACATGCCGCACTGGCCGCGCGCGCGCTGGCTGCCGGCAAACCGGTGTTGTGCGAGAAGCCCCTGACGTTGTGCGAGGCTGACACCCGGGCGCTTTGCGCCCTCGGACGCGCCCACCGCGTGTTCCTGATGGAAGGTCTGTGGACGCGCATGCTCGCGCTGTACCGCACGCTCGGCAGCCGGCTCGCGCATGGGGAACTCGGCGAGTTGCGGTCGATGAGCTCGAGTTTCTGCTGTGTCGTTCCCTACGACGCGCGCAGCCGGCTGTTCGACCCGGCGCGCGCCGGCGGCGCGCTGCTGGACATCGGGGTCTACAACGTGGCGATGGCGCGCTGGGCCGTGCAAAGCGTCGGCGGGACCGACGAGCCGGTGGTCGAGCGCAGCCTCGGCAGCCTGTGCGCACCCGATGGCGTGGATCTGGCCGACGTCGGCAGCCTGCGCTTCGCCGGCGGCGCGGTTGCCCAGTTCGTCTGCGCCTTCGACCGCGTCGCCGCCAACGGCCTGCAGCTGCATGGAACCCGCGGCAGTGTGTGGGTGCCGCGGGATTTCTGGGCGGCGCAGTGCGCCGAATGGATCGCCGCCGACGGCCGGCGCGAGATCCTGCACCTGCCGCACGCGGTGAATGGATTCGAATACCAGATCGAGGAGGCCATGCGCTGCATCCGCGACGGACAGATCGAGAGTGCCTGCATGCCCCATCGGGAATCGGTCGCGCTTGCGCGGGAGATCGACGCGCTGCGCGCCCTTGCCGCGGCCGGCGGCCGATGCATCGACCCCTAGCGGCGGCAGCTACGCCCCATCCCGTCTGATGTGCGACATCGCGGCCCGGGCGTCAGGGACCATGGCGCGGGGTCGGGCGATCGAGCAGGACCCGGAGCATCCGCTCCGGGTTGGCGAGAAAGTCGCGCGTGATCCGGTAGTGCTCGGTTTCGGCGTATTCGATCCGTGCCAGTCCATCCGCAGAGCAGGCGTAGATCCATGCGTCGGGGTACGCCATGAGCAGCGGGGAATGCGTCGCGACGATGAACTGAGAGTCGGCGAGCACGAGGTCATGCATGCGGGACAGCATCGCAAGCTGGCGCTGAGGCGACAGCGCGGCTTCCGGTTCATCGAGGATGTAGATGCCGTTTCCGCGGAACCGATGCATCATCAGCGCGAGAAAAGATTCGCCATGCGATTGTTCGTGAAGAGGGCGCCCGCCGTAGGAGGCGATCACGGGGGGGCCCGACGCGGGCCCGGAGTCGAGGCGCTCGATCTCGGTGGCCAGGTTGAAAAAGCTCTCGGCACGCAGAAAAAAACCGTCCCTGGGGCGGCGAAGGCCCTTGGCCACGCGCATGAACCGGTGCAGTTCGGAGTGCGACGCGCGGGTGCCGAAGCGGAAGTTTCGCGAGCCTCCCTCGGGGTTGAATCCGAGTGAAACGGCAAGGGCTTCGAGCAGCGTGGACTTGCCCGAGCCGTTCTCGCCGATCACGAACGTGACCCTGGGGTGCAGTTCCCAATCGCCCAGGGATCGAATCGCGGGAATGCACAAGGGGTAGCGATCGAAGGATGCGATGGCGTCGCGCCGCAGAGACACGCGCACCACGAACTGCGGCGCGATCATGATGCCGCGCTGTTTGCAGCTTTGGCCGCGACGGCGACGCCGTGGCACGCGCTTGCGCCACACCGGGGTTCGACACGGGAGTGCATGCTGCGTTGGACGCGAACGCCAGCGGGAAGTTCCCGGCCGCTCTGGCCGGCGGGCGGTGGACGCGCCGCTCGAGGATGGCATCGAAGCCATGCCGAGTGGCGAAGCGGGCAGCCGACGTGTGATCCTGCGCGACTCCATCAAGGCCACCGCGGGCTTCGAACGACTCGGCGCCGAGATCGGCTCGTCGCTGAAGAGCCTGATTCGCATGTTCGGTCCCTCGGGCTTTTGCGCATCCGGGAGGAGGGCGGCGGTGATGCACACCGCGTAGGTGCGGCTGGCTCTGGCCCGGCCGTTGCAGGTGCTGGTTGCTGGAGGGAGCCGGACGATGAAGCTACTGTCGTGGCAGCCGGAGAAGGAGGTCGAGCGTTGTCTCGATGCGGCGAGCTGCCTGCAAGGTCGCGTCATGGAAAGTCACTTCGTAGTTTCGCGGGACGAGTCCGTCCCCCCGGACGTGCGGATGGAAGCGCTTCTTCAATTCCTCGACGGTGCCTTCCGCGGGCTGCTGGATGGCTCGCGACATCATGGCCTCGAAACACGGGTCCGACTTGAGTACCAGGACGCCATGTGCGGCAGCACGCTGCTCCACGCCGGGGCCCCAATCGGTGTCCGTATCGAGCAGCGCCGCCACGGTGTCGTAGGCAATGGATCGGCTGTGTCGAATCGCCGTATCCACGACATGTGCCGCTCCCTTGCCCCTTGCGCAAATCACCTTGACGGCAAGTCCGCAGCCGCGTGGCGCGTACAGCGCCTTGACGTGACTCAGGAATGCCTGTTCGGTCTCGCCCTCGCCTACCAACAGCAGCGTCTCGTACTGCTTGCGAGCCATGCGCCTTGCAGCCATCAGAGGTTGGGCACCGCGCCGAATGCGCCCGCCATGTATTTGGCGTACAGACTGACGTCCGGCCGTACGCCCTCCATCTGATCCAGGCGGATGGCATGGCTTTCGCAATCTTCGTTTTTCTCGACCAGCATGACCTGGCGCTTGTCCAGCAGGTTCAGGATCTCCAGGGCATGGCTGGTGAATACGAGCTGCGCGTCGCGCGGATTGGTCTTCTCACTGGCGAACAGACCCAGGATCGCGTCCAGCATGTGCGGATGCAGGTCGCTCTCGAACTCGTCAACGACCGCCAGGCCCCCCGTGTTCAGCGCGGGCAGCAGGAACGAGAGCAGGGAGAACGCACTCTTCGTGCCGTTGGACTCCAATAGAAGTGGCAGGACGTACTCCTGGCCATGGCTCCTGTGGTGCCCGAAGGGCATCCAGATCTTCTGCTGCTGGTTGGGGGCCAACAGGTTCTGGACAACTTCGGTCTCCCGGATTTCGACGGCCGACAGCCCAAGGTCCCAGCTGCACAGCAGGCGCTCCATTTCGGAGCGCAACGCCTGGTTCGAGAAGAAGCCCTTGGCGGCCTCCAGCACGCCGATGTCCCCCTTGTTCACACGGCCTGAGAAAGCGACGTTGCTGTAGACGGATGTTGAGGCCATGCGAAGCGCGAGCGGTACGCCGTATTGCGCCGCCCAGGAGATCAGGGAGACGTTGGGACGCACCTCGGCCGCCTTGGCGTGGTCAAGGCCAAACTCTTGCTGCCGGATGGCATAGGCGCCGTCGAGCTCGTTCCAGTCCCGCGTGAACACATAGCGGAAGCGGTCGTGCTTGCGGTAAAGGGCTTCGTGCAGCACGCGCTGCGGCGTGCAGCGCAGCACGTATCGCCAGAGATGGCCATCGAAGTCAGCCGTGCAATCGATCTCGACGGGCGACGCCGTGTTCGCGAAATGCGGATGGATCGGGAGTTCTGCGCCAGGCGCCGCCTGCTGGAAAGAGGAAGTGAAGAACCAACCCAGAAAAGCCAGGGGCTTGAGAAGTGCCGTCTTGCCGGATCCATTCGCTCCAATCGCAGCCATCACCTTGGAGACGCGTTGGCCGGTTGCGCAGGTCGTGATCCAGTCCGTATCGGGGGCGCGCTGGTTGACGACCAGATCCACCTCCACACGATCCAGGAAGGACTGGAAGTTGGTGACCGCGTAGCTGTGCAGCATGGAGATAGGTCCCTTGGCGCATTTCGGACGAAAAATCGTCTGAGATTGGAATAGTCTATCCAAATGCAGGGGGCGCATGTGACTCAAGGGTCAATTTTTTGTTGGCGCAGCGATCCGGCCCCATGCGATGCAGCTCAGCTGGCGTCGCATCGCGCGGAGCACGCGTGCCGGACACGCGCCGATACTCGATACGCGGGTCCGTGCGCCGCGCTCGGGCTCTCCCAGGATTGCCTGCGCAGTGCCGCGGGCCGTGAGCTGCTGGGCCTTTCCGAGGGCTGGGTTCCGGTGGTGCCGATCATCGTCGGCCGGCCGCGCGCGCCTGAGCCGCCACACCTGCGGCACGACCCGCAGGTGCGCTGGATCGACGAGACGCCCTGAGCCTCAGGCGGCGCGGCGCCGGGCCGCCGACGGCGCCGCGCCGGTGACCCGCTGGAAGGCTCGGCGCATGCGCTCGGGATGGCCGAATCCGCATTGCTGCGCGACACGCTGGATGGAGTCGGCCCCGCTTTCCAGCGCCGCCCTGGCGGCCTCCACCCGCAGGGTTTCGACGGCGCGCGCCGGCGGCATGCCGACCTCGGCGTGGAACAGCCGGGAGAACTGCCTCGGGCTGAGGTGGGAGCGCTCGGCCAGCTGTTCCACGCTCAGGCGCTCGTGCAGGTTCCCCCGCACGAAATCCAGCAGGGGCGCGAAGCGGCCGCCTGGAGTCGCCATGTCCAGCAGCGCCGAGAACTGGGACTGCCCCCCGGGGCGGCGGTAATAGAACACCAGCTGCTGCGCGGTGCGCCGCGCCACCTGCTCGCCCAGGTCCTCGGCGACCAGCGCCAGGGCCAGGTCGATGCCCGCGCTGATTCCCGCCGAGGTCCAGATGCGGCCGTCGCGGACATAAATGCGGTCGGGCTCGAGGCGCACCCGCGGGAAGCGCTGCACGAAATCGCGGCTGCGGCCCCAGTGGGTGGTGGCTCGCAGCCCGTCGAGCAGGCCGCTGCGGGCCAGCAGGTAGGCGCCGGAGCACACGCTGGCCACGCGCTGCGCGCGCCCGGCGATGCGGCGCACCAGCCGGCGCGTGGTCTCGCACTGCGCCGCCCGGTCCACGCCATCGCCTCCGGCGACCAGCAGGGTGTGCACTTCCCGCAGGCCGCGCGCATCGCCGGCCTGCAACAGCGCGCCGGAGGAGCTGCGTACGAGGCCGGGTTGCACCGCCACGGTGCGCAGCCGGTAGCTTCCCGGCAGGTAACGTTCGGCGATCTCGAAGGCTGCGATGGGGCCGCTGGCGTCGAGGATCTGGAAGTCCGGAAACAGCAGCACGGCGATCGTGCGCATGGCAGAAATCGTGGGATCAATGTCCTTTATGACAAGGCATTATGCGGCGAACATGCAAGCCATGCATCCCTTGCCGCTCCAGGAGACCCGCATGAGCCAGGATTTCCCCGTCGTTTTCGCCCTCTACCCCGGAGTGACCCAGCTCGATTTCACGGGGCCTTACGAGGTGCTCTGGCGCCTCCCCGGGGCGCGCTGCGTGCTCGCCTCCACCACGGGACAGGGAATCGCCACGCCCCAGGGTCTGCGCCTGGAGGGTCTGCAGCGCCTGTCCGAGGTGCGCGAATGCGCGCTGCTGTGCGTGCCTGGGGGCTACGGCTGCGTGCAGGCCATGGAGGACCAGGAGTTCCTCGGCGAATTGCGGCGCCTGGCGGCCGGCGCGCGCTACCTGAGTTCGGTGTGCACCGGCTCGCTGCTGCTCGGCGCGGCGGGGCTGTTGCGAGGGCGCCGCGCCGCCTGCCACTGGGCCTGGCGCGACGGGCTGCGCGCCTTCGGCGCCATTCCCGACGAGGCACGCGTGGTGCGCGACGGTCCTGTGTTCACGGGCGGCGGCGTCACCGCGGGCATCGACCTGGCGCTGAGCGTGATGGCCGAGGTGGCCGGCGAGGCTCACGCGCAGCAGGTCCAGCTCGCCATCGAGTACGCACCGCAGCCGCCTTTCGACAGCGGGCGTCCGGAGCGCGCCCCGGCGCAAGTCCTCGCCGCGGTGGAGGCCCGCATGCAGGGGCTTCGTGCCGAGCGCGACCAGGCGATCGCCCGCGCCGCGCGGCGACTGCAGGCGCGGGGCTGAGCGGTCGCGTCCCGCATCTGGCGTAGGCTTGCGGCTACGGGCTACGGGCTGCGGCCTGTCGACGGGAGACGGCGATGACGCAGGACATGAGCGGCGTTGGCGAGCACTATGCGGCCACGGGCGTGGTCCAGCGCATTCGCGCCGCGCTGGCGTCGCTGGGCCCGGAAGATCGGCCGCTGACTCCCCGCGAGCTCGGCACGATGGACCAGTTCCATACCCGAGGGCATGCCGCCACCGCCGAACTGGCCGAACTGGCCGGGATCGAGTCCACCGACCGTGTGCTCGACCTGGGTTGCGGCATCGGCGGGCCGGCGCGCCTGATCGCCGCCAGCCGCGGCTGCCGGGTCGTCGGCGTCGATCTCAGCGAGGGCTTCGTCGAGGCCGCGCGCTACCTGAGCCTGCGCACGGGGCAGCAGCAACGCGTGCAATTCCATGCCGGCAGCGCGCTGGCGCTGGATTTCGCCGACGCCAGCTTCGACGTGGTGCTGCTGCAGCACGTGGCGATGAACATCGCCGATCGCCCCCGCCTGTACCGGCAGATCCGCCGGCTGCTCGCGCGGGGCGGGCGCTTCGCCACCTACGACGTCGTGCGCGGCGACGGCGAGGTGCTCTATCCCGCGCCGTGGGCACGCGATGCACGGGACAGCTTCCTGCTCGACGCGCAGGCCACGCGCGAGACCGTCGAGGCTGCCGGGCTGCGGGTGCGGGCCTGGCTCGACGACACGCCGGCCGCCAGGAGCTGGGCCGCGCAACTCAAGGTCGCCGCGGCGGCCGCCACGCCCGCCACGCCGGGGCTCGGGGTGGTGATGGGGCCGGACTTCCCGCTGCAGGCTGGCAACCACGCCCGCAATCTGCTCGAAGGCCGCGTGGGCGTGCTGATGGCGGTGTTCGACGCGGTGTAGCCAGTGAGAACTGCTCTCATGCCACAGCGGGTGTCGAGTTGCATGCGGCTTGCGTCGCTGTGGCTGGCGGTCGCCTGCGCGGCGCCGGCATCGCACGCAGCGGGTTCGTGGGTCGAACATGCGTCGGATTTCCCGTCGAGCCCGTTGTGCCGGCCGAACGAGGTGACCTTGTGGACCTGCACGGTGCGGCACCAGAGGTTTTCGTTGTGCGCGTCGAGCGGCGCTTTGAGCCCCGCAAGCTACATCCAGTATCGGGCGCAGGATCGACACGGCAGGATCGTCCTGCGCTACCCCGAGCCGTTGCGTGCTCCAGGGTCGGCTTTTGCCTACGCGTATTCCGCCACCGGCGATGCCGAGGTCGATTTCTCGATCGGCGCCTACAGCTACTCGCTGGTCGACCCGTTGCGTGGCGTCTCGTTGCTGTTCGTGGACAGGGCGGGGACGGAGGTGGCCCGCCACAGCTGCGACGAGGGCAACCAGTCCCTGCAACTCAACGACACGATCGCGCTGATGCGAGCCCTCGGGGTGCCTGCGCCGAAGTGATCGAGCCGAGCCTGGAATCGCGATGCGATCGAGGCAGCCCGCCGATCGCGGGCCCATGCGGCCGGCAAGTGAGTCCATGACGCCACGACCCGGGGCCGCCCCTCTTGGTTGCGGGAGCCTTTCAGTGCCATAGTGGGTGTGGTGGCGGCTTCATCGTGGAGCCCCGCGGTACCAGCCCAGGGAGTCGACATGGATTCGCAAGGCACAACTCAGGAACCGGATTCGGCAGGCGATGGCATCGGGCGCCGTGATTTTGTTCGCGGCAGCTTCTCGCTGGGGGGAGCGATCGCGCTCGCTCGCAGCGCGTCGGCGCAGCCCGCCGGAGCGGGCTTGGAGAAATCCTCGCGCCCGGGCGGCAAGCTGCTGGTGCGCTGGCTGGGTGGAGGCGTGGTCGAGATCGCCACTCCCGACTACAAGCAGATCGCCTACGGCGACGCCTGGATCTGGAACAACGCCGGCTGGGATCGATTCGGCGTGAAAAAGCCTCCCGAGTTCGCCAGTGCCAGGGGTTTCGCGGCCTACGTCGCGGGCAAGAAGCCGGACGCGGTGTTCGTGCTGCTCACCCACGACCACGGCGACCACATGGGTGACTATTTCGAGATGCTCAAGGCGCTGAGCGATGCCGGCCTGCCGGTGAAGACCACCGGCCAGAGCGACCTGCTGCGCGCGGGCCTGATCCCGAACTTCCGCCAGGCCGGACTCGACCCGGCGAAGATCGTGGTCAACGGCGGCAACGCGATGAATTTCGGCGGGGTGTCGAGCCACGGCGCGATGAGCGCGCACCTGGTCCCGGCGCTGCATTCGAACCTGCATGCCTATCCCGCGGCCGGCTTCATGCTCGACATCGGCGGGGTTCGGGTCTACCTCAGCGGCGACACCGACCTGTTCGGCGACATCCGGCTGCTCGGCGAGCGCTACCAGCCCGACCTGGGCATCGTGTGCGTGGGCGGCGGCCCCTTCACGATGGGACCGCAGGACGCTGCGCGGGCCAGCGCATGGGTGGGAATCCGGCACGCGATTCCGGTGCACTACGCGCACAACGGGCTGGTGCTGGGAACCGAGGCGGGCGCCGAATTCCGGCAAGCCGCCGCGCAGATCGCGCCTTCGCTGCAGGTATCGGTGATGAAACCGGGGGAGCAGCGACTGATCTCGCTGTGATGCACCATCCTGGCGACGGGGCCTGTGCCGGTCCCGTCGACGCCAGGCGCGCCGCCCGGCGCGCGTGGCGTCGATCGCGTCACGCGGCGACCGGGCCCAGCAGCGCAGGCAGCTGCGCCAGGTTGCCGATCACGTGGTCCGGAGCGCCGGGCAGGCGTTCCGGGCGCTGGCCGTAGCGGTTGCACCAGACCACGCGCATGCCGAAGGCCGACGCGGCATAGGCATCCCAGCCATTGGAGGACTGGAACGAGATCTGCTCGGCGCGCAGCCCCAGCTCCTGCAGTGCGTACTGGTACACCTTGGGGTGGGTCTTGAACACCTGCACGGCCTCGACCGACAGCACCTTGTCGAACAGCCCCTGGAGCCCGGACGCTTCGATCGCCGCGTCGAGCATCGACGGGGTGCCGTTGGACAGGATGGCGGTCCTGAACCCCGCAGCGCGCAACTGGCGCAGGGTCTCGGCGACTTCGGGAAAGGCCTGCAAGGTCTGGTACAGGCCCAGCAGCTGCTCGCGCACCGCCGGGTCGGCAAGCCCCAGGCTTTCCAGCGCGAAATCGAGGGCGTCGGCGGTGACCTGCCAGAAATCGGCGTGCAGCCCCTGCAGCGTGCGCAGCCAGGTGTATTGCAGCTGCTTGTCCCGCCACAGCGTGCTCAGCGCCGCGCGTTGCTCGTCCGGCACGCCGGGGCAGCGGGCCGCGGCCGACGCGAAGTCGAACAGCGTGCCGTAGGCGTCGAATACACAGGCGCGAATTCCCTGGAGCGTTTTCATGCGTGGGTCCCCCGAATCGGATAGTGGTTCTGGATCACGAAGCGCAGACCGCCCAGCAGGCGATCGAGGTCCGGTCGCAGGAACGGCGCATTGGCCACGTCGACCAGCTGCAGGATTCCTTCGGGGTTGACCACGAAAAGGGCAGGCTCGGGGAACACGTGATCCGTCTCCTGCGCCGAGCGCGGCTGCGACAGGTACAGCCCCAGGCCGCGCATCGTGGCTTCGTCCATTCCGTACAGCATCGGGAAGCCGGGTTGGGCCGCTTGCGCAAGCACGCGGGTCTGCGCCTCGCTGTCGGCGGATACCGCAGCCAGGGATACACCGAGTTCGGTGAACGCCGCGCGGCGCTGCTCGATCTCCGCCAGGTAGGACTTGCAGATCGGGCAATGCTGGCCCCTGAGCACGAACAGCGCCTGCCAGGAGCCGGCCGCTCCGAACTCGAACTCGCCGGCGTCGAGCTGCCTGAAGCGCCGTGCTGCGAAGGCCTGGCCGGGATGAAGCTTGGGCGTGGTCTGCATGATCAGGACTCCTTTTGGGGAAGGTTGCGCTTGGCGGCGCGGGCCAGGCCGCCGTAGGCGTCGAGCATGCGTTCGACCCAGGCGGACACGGCGTCGTCGGGTTCGGTCAGCGCCAACGGGCTGATGACGCGTGCCCACTGGAAGGCGCCGAACACGCAGTGGTCGGCGTACGCGGGGAATGCGCCGGCCACGAAGGGCTGCTGCTCGAGCACGGAGCGCAGCGGCGTCAGCAGCTGGCGCAGCGCGGCAAGCGCCTGCTCGCGCTCGCCGGCGATGGCGTCGAGGCTGCGCCCGAACGCGGCTTCCCGCGTCGAGCGGAAATAGGCGCGATCCTTCTCGTGCAATGCCGCCGGGATGTCGGGAACCACCACTCGCGCGACCGCCGGGTGCAGCACGGAACTCGACCATTGGTTGATGAAGCGCGCGGTGGCCCGCCCCTGGGCGCAGCCGAACAGCGACGGCGCCTGCGGGTAGTGGTCCTCCAGGTATTCGGCGATGTCCCAGCTTTCGTGCAACCAGCGATCGCCGACGACCAGCACGGGGACCTTGCCCTGCCCCGACGAGGCGATGCGATCCTTCTCGGTGAAGCGCCACGCGACCGTCTCGACCGGCAGCCCCTTGTGCGCCAGCGCCAGGCGCGTACGCCAGCAATTCGGGCTGAATCGCAGCTCGTCGTCTGCGCCTGCGAGGTCGAACATGCGGATGGACGGGTTCATGCGTGGGATCCCTTCGGGTGGATGGCGGAGCGGCCGCGCGAGACTTCGCCGACCGGGTATCGCTTTGCCGTCGACCGTCGGCCTGCCTGCCCCGGTTGCCTGGTCGGCGCAACGCAGGAAGGGTAATGGAATGGAAAGTACAAAACAAGCGCCAGCGTCGCCGTGACATCGGCTGTTTCATCGGCCGTTTCGTCGCGTCCCTCTCATCACGGAATCAGCATGTTTCGTGAAATATGCACTGTCCATGAGCGACTCATGAGTCGACAATGAGTCCAAGGACCATGTTTTTGTCCAGGGGGCCCGTCCCTTCGCTCGCACCGCGGGCATCGGGCGGGCAGGAACCGTCGAAACTGTGCCATTTGCCAAACTGCCATGAGCGCGTCTGCCTGCCCCGAGGTCCTGTCGCTGCCCGTGCGCGTGCCTGGCGGGCTGGCCGAGCTCGAACGCCTCGCCTCCCTTCGGCGCCTGGGCGTGCTGGACACGTCCGGCGAGACGGTGTTCGACGACCTGACGGCGCTGGCGGCGGGTTGGTGCGGCACGCCGGCGGCCGTGATCTCGCTGGTCGACCGCGACCGGCTGTGGTTCAAGAGCTCGCATGGCCTGCCTCTGAAGCAGATTCCACGCGCCGGATCGCTGTGCGCGCGTGTGGTCGCCCAGGATGCCCTGCTGCACATCGAGGACACGCTGCAGGCGGGGGTGCATGCGGACGCGATCAGCCTGCCCGGCGGGCGCACCATACGCTTTTACGCCGGCGTGCCGCTGAAGCTGTCGGACGGCCACAACGTGGGGGTTCTCGCGGTGGTCGCCTACGAGCCGCGGCGGCTCGATGACGCGCAGCGCGATGGCCTGCTGCGCCTGGCGCGCCAGGCGTCGGCCGCACTGGAGGCGCGGCAGGCCACGCAACACCTGCAGGCGGCACGCGAGAAGCTCGAGCGCCGCGTGGCCTTCAACGCCATGCACGCGCGCGCCAGCCAGATCATCGCCACGGCCGACGAGGAGCAGCCGATGCTGCAGGCCATCTGCGACACCGCATTGCAGCACGGCGACATCCGCCTGGCTTTCGTGTCCCGCCCTGGCGCCGGTGGCCGCTTCGAGTTCCTCGCCCGTGCCGGCGATTCGGCCTGCCTCGACGGGCTGGAGTGGCACCTGGACCCCGGCAACGCGCTGGGCAACGGTCCCGTGTCCCGGGTGTGGAGAACGGGGCAGGCCTTTTTCGCGGGCGACGTGGACGATGCCAGGGAACTGGCCCCCTGGCGCGATCAGCTCAGGCGCTTCGGCGTGGGGTCCACGGCCACCGTCGCGGTACGCCGCGGCGGCGAGGTGTGGGCCACGCTGAGCGCCCACCTGGGCGAGCCGGACGCGCTCGACGCCGAGGCGCGGGAGATCCTGCTCGAGCTGGCGCTGAACCTGTCGCAGGGTCTGGACCGCATTGACGCGCAGCAGCGCGAGCAGGAGCTGCTCGAGTTGCAGAGCACGCTGCTGGACCACACGCTGGCCGGAATCCTGATCAAGCGCGAGCGGCGAATCGTCAGCCTGAACCGGCGTTTCGCCGCGATGCTCGGCCATGACGATCCGCGGGAACTGGAGGGGCAGCCGGCGCGCATGCTGTACCCGGACGACGCCGAATACGCGCGCGTGACCCGCCTGCACGACGATCTCACGCGGCAGGGCCTGGCGCGCGCGATGGACGTGCGCCTGCGTCGCCGCGACGGCAGCGAGCTGCTGTGCGACGTGTCCGCCGGCATGGTGCGCAGGGGCGTGCCCGGCACCATGGTCTGGACCTTCGTCGACGTCACCGAGCGGGCTCGTCTGCAGCGCGAGCTGCGCTACGAGGCGCGGCACGACGCGTTGAGCGAGCTTCCCAACCGCCGCGCGCTGGAAGAACACCTGCCGAGGGCGCTGGCGCGTGCCCAGCGCGCCGGCAAGGTGGTGGCGGTCGGAGTGATCGACCTGGACGACTTCAAGCCGGTCAACGATGCGCTGGGCCATGAGGCGGGCGACGAGTTGCTGCGCCGCTTCGCGCGGCGCCTGAGCGGGCTCATGCGCGACGCCGACATGCTGGCCCGCCTGGGCGGCGACGAGTTCGTCGTCGTGCTGGAGGGCCTGGATGAGCACGATCTGCACGCGCAGCTGGCATCGATCCTCGCTCGCCTGCACCAGGCCGTGCAAACGCCCTTCGAGCTCGGCGCCGGACAGCCTGCGCGCGTGGGCATGACCCTCGGGCTGGCCACCTGGCCGCGCGACGGCCGCGACGCGGATTCGTTGCTGCGCCAGGCGGATGCCGCGCTGTACCAGCTCAAGGCGCGCAAGCTCGATCGCCCCGACTGGTGGCAGCTCGGCGTGCGCGACGACGACGAGGCCGAGCCGCGCGAGTTCCCGGCCTACGGTGCCGACGCTGACGCGCTGGTGCGAGCCCATGGCGAGATCCTGCGCGACGCGGTCGCTCGCTTCGTGGAGCAGTGCCGGCAGGAGCTGGCGGACCACGCCGGGCGTGACGCCGCTTGGGCCGATCGACTGAGCCTCCTGCATGACGGCGAGCTGCCGAGGCTGGCGCGCCGCTATGCAGACCATCTCGGGTCCCTGGTGTCGGCCGGGCTCACGGCGCAGGCCGTGCAGCAGCGTGCCGAGCCGTTGGGGCAGTTGCAGGCGCTGGTCGGCATCGACGCGGCGGAGCTGATTCCGCCGATGGCGCTGCTGCGGCGCACGGCCATGGAATGCGCGCTGGCGTCGCGCCTGAGCTCGCGCAATCGCTACCGGCTGCTGCGCCTGCTCGAGGAGCGCCTGGAGGACGATCTGCAGGCCCAGCTGCGGGCGGCGAGCCGCACCCTGGGGGGCTATTTCGGGGCCCTGACCCTGCACGGAACGCCCGATCCGGGCACGCCGTGGCGCGACGTGCTGCGCGAGCTCATCGACCCTGTGGGAGCGCTGCCAGGCATCGTCGCGTGCTCGGTGCTGCGCCCCAACGCGCAGGAAATGTTCGAGGTCGAGGCCTCGGCCGGGCCCGGCGCGGATGCGCTGGTGGCCTTGTCGCGATCGGGCAGGCTCAGCCTGCCGCTGCAGTGTGACAGGCTGGAAGGCCCGGGCCTGGTGCTGCCGGCGTGGCGAACGCACCAGGTGCACACATCGGCCGACATGCAGCGCGACGCCAGGCTGGCGCGCTGGCAGGAAATGGCGCGCGTGCTGGGCGCGCGCAGCGCGGTGGCGATTCCGGTGGCCCCCAATCCCGGCTGCTGCGCGATGGTGATCGTGCTGCTGGGCCGTCACCCCGGGCAGTTCGAATCGCCGTGGATGCGCGAGTTCATCCGCGGCCTGCAGTCGCGCGCCAGCCACGCCTGGCGTGGCGCGCGCGCGCCGGCGGCGGCGCTGATGGTGCCTCGGGACCAGGCGCAGACCTACCGCGAGCGCCTGTTCGACGGCGGGTTGCAGATGCACATGCAACCGGTGGTCGATCTCTATTCGGGGCAGTGCGTGAGGGTCGAGGCCCTGGCGCGCCTGCAACTGGCTGACGGGCGCATGGTGCCGCCGGGGCTGTTCCTGCCCGTGCTCGGCGAGACCGAACTGGACCGTCTGTTCCGTCGCGGCCTGGAGCAGGTGTGCAGGCAGTTGCGCGCCTGGGACGACAGCAGTCTGCGGGTCGATGCGGCCATCAACCTGCCGCCGTCGTCGTTGCTGGATGCGCAGTGCGCACGCTGGGTCGAGTCCACGCTGTCGCGCCACGGGGTGGCGCCGCGGCGCCTGACCCTGGAGTTGCTGGAGACCCAGGACATCGACTTCAAGGTGCAGAGTTCGGCGCTGCACAACCTGAAGACCCTCGGCGTGCGCCTGGCCATGGACGATCTCGGCGCCGGCTACAGCAGCCTGCAGCGCCTGGCGCAGCTTCCCTTCGACGTCATCAAGCTCGACCAGAGCATTTCGCTGAACATGCGCAAGGACCCGCTGCAGACCCTGGGTCTGATGCGATCGATCGTTCGCCTGGCCGCCGAACTCGGGCGCACGCTGGTGGTCGAGGGGGTCGAGGACCAGGGCATCATCGAGGCGGCGCTGGAGTGCGGCGCGCGCTACGGCCAGGGCTACGGCATCGCACGCCCGATGCCGGCGGCGATGGTCCCGTCCTGGCTGCGCGACTTCCGGCCTTGCGCTCGCCCGGGCAGGATCACGACCTACCTGGGCATGCTCGCGCGCTGCGCCAACCTGCGCGAAGCGCTGCGAACGGCCGCGCCGGGCGGCGACGAAGACCCGGTGCAGCGCTTCCTGGCCGAGCGGGGCATGGCGCAAGGCGCGCTGGCCACGTGGTATGCCGGTCTGCTGTCCCGGGGCGGACTGCAAGATCGGCAGGCCGACAGCTGGCTGGACTGGCTGGTGCAGCAGGCGCGTTCCGAAGGCGCGGACCCGCGCGGCGCGTCCCTTCCCCACTGATCGACCCAAGGAGTTCCCATGCCCCTGATCCAAGGCTCGCCGCCCAGTGGCGGCGTCATCGGGATGGCCAACCGGCTGGCGCGAGACGTGCGCACGCTGGCCGACGATCGCGAGAACCTGCAGGCGCAGGTCACGGCCAATCGCTCGGGCGTGGAAGCCATGCTGTGCGGCCTGCTCGACACCTTCAACCCGCATCTGGGCGGGCATGGCCGTCGCGTCGCCCGCCTGGTGGATCTGCTGGCCGTGCGCTTCAAGGTGTCCTACCCGGCCCATCAGGCCTTGCGCCATGCCGCGCTGTTCCACGATATCGGCATGCTGGGCATGCAACGCGCGGTGTTGTTCACGCCGTGGAGCGAGCTGTCGGAGACAGATCGCGGGCTGATCCTGTCGCATCCGGAAATCGGCGCATCGCATCTGCGCGGGGTTCCCTGGTACGAGGCCTCTGCCGCTGCGGTCGCCGCGCACCACGAGCATTGGGACGGGTCCGGCTTCCCCGCGCGACTGGCCGGCGAGGACATTCCGATCGGCGCGCGCATCCTGTCGGTCTGCGACACCTACGACGAGATGCTCAACAAGCCGGCCGATGCCCCCGCGCAGTTCAGCGAACCCGAGGTGCTGGAGCACCTGCGCCAGCACCGCGGGCACAAGTTCGACCCCCGCGTCGTGGACATGTTCCTGGGCATCGTCGAGGAGGCCTCCCCGCACGAGGAGGAGCGCAGGCGCCCCGACGGGGAGATTCCGCTGTCGCTGTCCGAGTTGCGCGAGGGGCATCGCCTGGCGCGCGACCTGTTGAACGTCGCGGGCCTGGTGCTGCTGACCAAGGGAACCCTGCTCGCCGAGTCCAATGTGCTGAGGCTGCGAGCCCTGCGCGGAATGAACGCCGTCGTGGAGCCGGTGTACGTGCACGAATCCGCGCCGCAGGGTTGAGCAGCCGGCGTTGCGGGAATGCGTCCGGGCCTGCGCGGGCGGGGCCCGGCCGCCGGCGCATGCGCGCGCCGCGGGTGGCGGCCGCCGGCGCTCACTCCAGCGGCAAGCCGTCCTCGAAGCACCCGCCCGACGGGCCGCCCGCCGGCAACTGCACTCCCCACAGCAGGCTTGCCGCGCCTTGCCGCAGCGAGCGCGGCGCGTTGGCGCCTCCCATGTCGCTGCGCACCCAGCCGGGGCTGATCGCGTTGACCAGGATGCCGCGATCGCGCAGGCGATCGGCGAACAGGCGCGCCATCGCGGTGAGCGCGGCCTTGCTCGCCCCATAGCCGCCCGGCGCCTCGCGCGCCATGCTGTCCAGGTCGTCGAGCGACAGCGCCGGCGCGCCCAGGCGCCTGACCAGCTGCGGGGGCTGCGCCGACAAGCTGCCGAGCCCGCTCGTGACCATCACCACGCGCGCGCCCGGCGCGAGCAGCCCCTCGAGGGCCAGCGTCAGGCGCAACGGGCCGAGCACGTTGACCTCCCAGATCAGGCGCCGAGCCTGTTCGTACACCGCGGCGTTGTTCACCAGAGCGTCGAGCGTCTGGCCGCGGTCCCGCAGGCGCCGCGCCAGCGCCTCGATGGACTCGGGGTCGGCCATGTCGACGCGCTCGGCCCGGGTGCCGGCAGGCGCCGCCAGCGGGTCGCGAACCCCCGCCAGCACCTGCCAGCCCTGCGCCGCGAGCGTGACGGCCAGTTCGCGGCCGATGCCGCGGCCGGCTCCCGTGATCAGTGCGGTGGGCATGGTTTCGTGCCTGCGATGCGGCCGCTTGCGTGGACCAGGCCAGCGTACACCCGAACGACCGACCGGCGGCGTTGGGATTGATGCCCTGTTGATGCGCCGGGGCCAACAATTTATGCGCCGTTGATACCGCGAGTCCTAGGCTTGAGGCGGGATTCGACGAGGAGTGTCCATCATGGACTTCGTGTGGTTGGGGGTCGCATCGCTGTGCTGGCTCGCCATGGTCTGGCTGGTCCGCGGCTGCGAAAAACTGCAACGGGGGCGCTGACATGAGCGTGCTCTACTGGTTGGGCGGGATCATCACGGTGCTGCTGGTGATCTACCTGGGCTATGCGCTGGTGCGAGCGGAGGACTTCTGATGACTTCCGCGTTCTGGGCGCTGCTGGCGGCATTGTTCGCCGCCCTGTTGCTCGTGGGCCGGCCCCTGGGCCTGTACATGGCCGCGTTGGCCGAGGGGCGCATGCCCGAGGCGCTGCTCGCGCTGGAAGCTCGGCTGCTCGGCCTGGCCGGCGCGCGACCGGAGCAGGAAATGGGGTGGGGCGCATACGCGCGCGCGCTGCTGCTGTTCAACTTTCTCGGCGTGCTCGCGCTCTATGCGCTGCAGCGCCTGCAGGGGATGCTGCCCCTCGATCCGCGGCATCTCGGCGCGCTCAGCCCCGACAGCGCCTTCAACACCGCGATCAGTTTCGTGACCAACACGAATTGGCAAGGCTACGCCGGCGAAACCACGATGGGCAACCTGGTGCAGATGACGGGGCTGGCCGTGCAGAATTTCCTGTCGGCGGCCACCGGCATCGCGGTGGCCTTCGCGATGGTGCGGGGCTTCGCCCGACGCAGCGCGTCGACCATCGGCAACTTCTGGGTCGACCTGCACCGCATCACCAGCTATGTCCTGCTGCCGATTTCCTTCGTGCTGGCGATCGTGCTGGTCAGCCAGGGCGTGCCCCAGACCTTGCGCGCCGAGCGCACGGTGCACCTGATCGCGCCCGTGAGCCTGCGGCTCGCTGCGACCGACGCGAAGGGACATCGTGTCGTGGACGCCCAAGGGCGGCCGACATGGGTGGCCTCGCAGTCGGCGCAGCAGATCCTGCCGCTCGGACCGGTGGCGTCGCAGGAGGCGATCAAGGAACTGGGGACCAACGGCGGAGGCTTCTACAACGCGAACTCGGCGCATCCCTACGAGAACCCCGATGCTCTGACCAACGGCCTGGAGATCTTCGCGCTGCTGCTGATCTCGGTGGCGCTGACCTTCACCTTCGGGCGCATGGTCGGCGACCGACGCCAGGGCTGGGCACTGCTGGCCGCGATGGCCATCATGCTCGGCGTGGCCATGTCGGCCGAGGCGCACTTCGAGCAGCAGGGCAATCCGGCGTTTCGCGCGCTGCGCGTCGACCAGAGGGCCGGCCCCTCGCAGCCTGGCGGCAACATGGAGGGAAAGGAGAGCCGGTTCGGCATCGCGTCGACGGCCATCTTCACCGCGGCCACCACGGGTACGTCGACGGGGGCCGTCGATTCCATGCTCGACTCGAACACTCCGCTCGGCGGCATGGTCCCGATGCTGCTGATGCAGCTGGGCGAGGTCGCCCCGGGCGGCACGGGAACGGGGCTGTACGGCATGCTGATGGTGGCTCTCATGGCGGTGTTCATCGGCGGCCTGATGATCGGCCGCACGCCGGAGTACCTGGGCAAGAAGATCGAGTCCTTCGACATGAAGATGGTCTCGATGGGACTGTTGATCTCGCCCGTGCTGATCGTGGTGGGCACCGCCATCGCCGCCGTCACGCCCGCCGGGCTGGCCGGGCTGGCCAACCCCGGCGCGCACGGCTTCTCGGAAATGCTCTACGCGTTCACGTCGGCGGCCAACAACAACGGCAGCGCATTCGCCGGTTTGAGCGCCGACACCCCTTTCTACAACCTCGCGCTCGGTCTGGCGATGTGGGCAGGTCGCTTCGTGTCGATCATCGCCGCGCTGGCCATCGCCGGCTCGCTGGCGTCGAAAAAGCGCCTGGCCACGTCCAGCGGAACCATGCCAACGCATGGGGCCTTGTTCATCACACTGCTTCTGGGCACGGTGCTGCTGGTCGCAGCGCTGACCTTCCTGCCGGCGCTGGCCCTGGGCCCGATCGCCGAGCATTTCGCGCCGTGGGCCGGACATGCGGCTGTGATCGGGGGCCGGCCATGAGTCGTCGAAGTCTTCCGCTGTTCGATTCGGCGCTGCTCGGGCCGGCGGTAGTCGAGTCCTTTCGCAAGCTCGACCCCAGGGTGCAGTTCCGCAACCCTGTCATGTTCGTGGTCTACGTCGGCAGCCTGCTGACCACCGGACTGTGGCTGCAGGCGCTGCGCGGACACGGCGAGGCGTCGACCGCCTTCACGCTGGCAGTCGCCGTGTGGCTGTGGTTCACCGTGTTGTTCGCCAATTTCGCCGAGGCGCTGGCCGAGGGACGCAGCAAGGCCCAGGCCGCCAGCCTGCGCGGCACGCGCAGCACGACCCGCGCGAAGAAGCTCGGCGAGCCGCGTTACGGCGCACCCTGGACCCTGGTCGACGCCGAGGACCTGCGCAAGGGCGACGTCGTGGTCGTGCTGGCCCATGAGGTGATCCCCTGCGATGGCGAGGTCATCGAGGGCGCCGCCACCGTGGACGAAAGCGCCATCACCGGAGAATCGGCGCCGGTGATCCGGGAGTCGGGGGGCGATTTCTCGTCGGTCACCGGCGGAACCACGGTGTTGTCGGACTGGATCGTCGTGCGCTGCACGACCAATCCGGGCGACGCCTTTCTGGACCGCATGATCGCGCTGGTCGAGGGCGCCACGCGACGCAAGACCCCGAACGAGATCGCGCTGACCATCCTGTTGATCGCGCTCACCGTGATCCTGCTCGCGGCCAGCGTCACCTTGCTGCCTTATTCGATCTACGCGGTCCACGCGGTGGGCGCGGGCCACCCCGTGAGCATCACGGTGCTGGTGGCGCTGCTGGTGTGCCTGATTCCCACCACCATCGGTGCGTTGCTGTCGGCCATCGGGGTGGCCGGAATGAGCCGCATGCTGGGGGCCAACGTGGTGGCGACTTCGGGGCGCGCGGTGGAGGCCGCGGGGGATATCGACGTGCTGCTGCTGGACAAGACCGGCACCATCACGCTGGGCAACCGCCAGGCCAGCGCCTTCCTGCCGGTGGCCGGCGTGGAGGAACGCGAGCTGGCCGATGCCGCGCAGCTCGCATCGCTCGCCGACGAGACCCCCGAGGGGCGCAGCATCGTGGTGCTGGCCAAGCAGCGCTTCAACCTGCGCGAGCGCGAACTCGAGGCGCTGCACGCCAGCTTCGTGCCCTTTTCCGCGCAGACCCGGATGAGCGGCGTGGACATCGGGGGGCGGCCGATTCGCAAGGGAGCTGCGCAGGAGGTGGCCCGCTTCGTGGGCGAGCGCGGTGGCCGCCTGCCGGACGACCTCAGGGATCGGGTCGACGCGGTGTCGCGCCGCGGCAGCACGCCACTCGTGGTGGCCGACGGTTCGCGCGTGCTCGGCGTGGTCGAGCTCAAGGACATCGTCAAGGACGGCCTCAAGGAGCGCTTCGCCCAGCTGCGGCGCATGGGAATCCAGACCGTGATGATCACCGGGGACAACCGGCTGACCGCGGCGGCCATCGCGGCCGAGGCCGGCGTGGACGAATACCAGGCCGAGGCCACGCCCGAGACCAAGCTCGCGCTCATTCGCAAGTACCAGGCGGAGGGCCGCCTGGTGGCGATGACCGGCGACGGCACCAACGACGCGCCGGCGCTGGCGCAGGCCGATGTCGCCGTGGCGATGAACAGCGGCACGCAGGCCGCGCGCGAGGCCGGCAACATGGTCGACCTGGATTCCAACCCGACCAAGCTGATCGAGGTGGTGGAGATCGGCAAGCAGATGCTGATGACCCGCGGCGCGCTGACCACCTTCAGCATCGCCAACGATCTGGCGAAGTACTTCGCGATCATCCCGGCGATTTTCGTCGGCACCTATCCACAGCTCGGCGTGCTCAACCTCATGCACCTTGCCACTCCGCACTCGGCGATCCTGTCGGCGGTGATTTTCAACGCGCTGATCATCGTGTTGCTCATTCCCCTGGCTCTCAGGGGGGTGCGCTTTCGCGCCTTGTCCGCGTCGGTGCTGCTGCGCAACAATCTGATGATTTACGGGCTTGGCGGAATCATCCTTCCCTTTTTCGGCATCAAGGCCATCGACCTCATGCTGCAAGCGCTGCACCTGGCCTGAAGGAGAGGCACCCATGTTCTCAGTGTTTCGTCCGGCCATCGTGCTGCTGCTCGCGTTCACCCTGCTGACCGGCGTGGCCTATCCGCTGGCGGTGACCGCGCTGGCGCACACGCTTTTCGCCTGGCAGGCCGGCGGGTCGGTGCTCGCGGTCCGGGGCGAGGCCGTAGGCTCGGAATGGATCGGGCAGTACTTCACGGCACCGGGGTATTTCTGGGGGCGGCCGTCCGCGACTTCGCCGCGACCCTACGACGCGCTGGCTTCGGGGGGATCGAATCTCGGGCCGAGCAATCCGGCCGAGCTCGACGCCGTGCGGGCCGAGATTCGTGCGCTGCGTGACGCCGACCCTGCCGACGCGGACAAGCCCGTGCCGGTGGACCTGGTCACCGCGTCGGGCTCCGGGCTCGACCCGGACATCAGTCTTGCCGCGGCGCAATACCAGCTCGCGCGGGTCGCCCGGGCGCGCGGCATGCCCGAGCGGCGCGTGAGGCGCTTGCTCGCGCGCGAGGCGCATCACCCCTGGCTGGGACTGTTCGGGGAACCGCGCGTGAACGTGCTGGAGCTGAACCTGGCGCTCGACGGCATGCGCCCCCGGCGCGTACCCTGAGCACGCCGGCCATGGCGCCGGTGCCGCGCCATGGCCCGGCTGCGGGGCGGCCGGCGAGACCACGTGCACCGAATCATGAGCGACGACCAACGTCCCGACCCGCAGGCGCTGTTGCGCGAAGTCGAACAACAGGAGCACCAGGCGCTGCGAGGCAAGCTGAAGATCTTTTTCGGCGCGTCGCCCGGCGTGGGCAAGACCTTTGCCATGCTGGCCGCGGCGCAGCAGCTGCGGGCCAAGGGCGTCGACGTGGTGTGCGGCGTGGTGGAGACCCATGGTCGACACGAGACGCAACGCCTGCTCGAGGGGCTGGAGCTGCTGCCGCGCATCCGCCTGGGCTCGGCTGGCCGCATGCTCGAGGAATTCGACCTCGCCGCCGCCCTGCAGCGCCGGCCGCAGGTGCTGCTGGTCGACGAGCTGGCGCACAGCAACGCCACCGGCAGCCGCCACCCCAAGCGCTGGCAGGACGTCGAGGAACTGCTGGGCATGGGCATCGATGTCTACACCACGCTCAATGTCCAGCACCTCGACAGCGTCAGCCACATCGTGGCCAGCATCGCCGAGGTTCCGGTGCGTGAAACCGTACCCGACCGCCTGTTCCAGCAGGCCGATGACGTGGTGCTGGTCGACCTTCCCCCCGACGAGCTGCTGCAGCGCCTGCGCGAAGGCAAGGTGTACGTCGCCGCGCAGGCGGCTCGTGCGCTGAGGAACTTTTTCCGCAAGGGCAACCTGCTGGCGCTGCGCCAGCTCGCGCTGCGCCTGACCGCCGAGCGCGTGGACAGCCAGATGCGCAGCTACCGCAGCACGCGGGTGGGCGGCGCGGTATGGAGTGCCTCCGAGGCCCTGCTGGTGTGCGTGGGACCCGACAACGGGCCCGGGCTGGTGCGCGCAGCGGCTCGCCTGGCCGAGGCGCTGCACGCACGCTGGCATGTGGTCTACGCCGAGACGCCGCCGCTGCAGCAGCTCGCCGAACCGCGCCGCGCGGCGATTCTCAAGCTGCTGCAGCTGGGCCGCGACCTCGGCGCGCACACCGCGGTGCTGGCGGGGCAGCAGGCAGCTGCCGAAGTCCTGGCCTACGCCCGCGGCCACAACCTCAACCGCGTGGTCATGGCCCGGCATCGCCGGCGCAGGTGGTGGCAGGAGGCGCGCCGCGGATCCTTCGCGCGCGCGCTGGGAACCCTGGCTCCCGACCTGGACCTGGTTCTGCTCGCCCCCGAGCCCGACGCGCCGGCAGCCGCGCCAGGCGCGGTGCCCGGAGGCGCCGCGAGCCAGCCCTTGCGCTGGCCGGACTATGCCTGGGCCCTCGCCGGAAGTGCCGCGGTGGCCTTGCTGGCCAGCCCGCTGCTGGGCTACTTCGACCTGTCGAACATGGTCATGCTGTTCCTGGCCGGAGTCGTGCTCACTGCCTGGCGCCTGGGGCGCGGGCCGGCGGTGCTGGCAGCCTTCGTCAACGTGCTGGCCTTCGATTTCTTCTATGTGCCGCCGCGGTATTCCTTCGCCGTCAGCGACGTGCAGTACCTGTTCACCTTCAGCGTGATGCTGGGGGTCGGCTTGCTCATCGGGCACCTCACCGCCGGGCTGCGCTACCAGGCGCGGGTGGCCAACCTGCGCGAAGGCCGTGCGCGCGACCTGTATGCCTTGTCGCGCGACCTTTCGGGAGCGCTCACCGCGGAGCAGGTGGCCGCGTTCGGCCTGCAGCACGTGCGCGACGGCTTTCGCGCTCGGGTTGCGCTGCTGCTGCTGGACGACGACGGCCGGCTGCGGCAGGTCGACTCCGCCGGGCCCGGCGCGGCGATCGAAGAGGTCGACGCCGAGCTGGCGCGCTGGTGCCTGGAACACGGCGAGGCGGCGGGCATCGGCACCAGCACCCTGCCTGCGCTGGCATCGCTGTACCTGCCGCTGAAGGCGCCGATGCGCGTGCGCGGCGTGCTGGTCGTCGCGCCCGGCCCGCAGCGCAATGTGCTGGTTCCCGAACAGCGTCGACTGCTCGACACCATCGCCACGCAGATCGCCATCGCACTGGAGCGCGTGCACTTCGTCGAGGTCGCCCAGGGCACCCTGTTGGCGATGGAAGCCGAGCGGCTGCGCAATTCGGTGCTGTCGGCGCTGTCCCACGACCTGCGCACACCGCTGACTTCGTTGATCGGTGCCACCGACCTGCTGCGCATGCGCGCGCAGGGCGAGGCACCGGCGCTGGTGGAGCAGGTCGGTTCCGTGGGAAAGCAGGCTCGCCGGGTATCCAGGATGGTCGACGACATGCTGGAGATGGCTCGCCTGCAGGCAGGCAAGGTCACGTTGCGCAGGCGCTGGCAATCGGTGGAGGAGATGGTCGGCAGCGCGCTGCGCGCACTCGACGAGGAGCAGCTCGCGCTGCATCCGCTGTGCATGGATGTTCCCGCCGATCTCGCGCTGGTCTACGCTGACGGACCCCTGCTCGAAAGGGTGTTCGTCAACTTGTTCGACAACGCGCTTAAGTACACGCCGGCGGGCGCGCGCATCGGTGTCAGCGCGCGCACGGCCGATGGGGTTGCTCGGGTCACGGTCTGGGACGAGGGGCCGGGGTTGCCGCGTGGGCGCGAGCGCGAGCTGTTCGACAAGTTCGCCAGGGGGCAGGCCGAGTCGGCTGTGCCGGGCGTGGGGCTGGGGCTGGCGATCTGCCGATCGGTGATCGAGGCCCACGGTGGCAGCATTCGCGCGACCAACCGACCGCAGGGCGGAGCCTCCTTTGCTTTCGAATTGCCGTTGCGGGCGCCGCGCGGGGTCCCCGCCGATGAGCCCGAGGAGCCCGAGGATGACAAGCCAGCCACTGATCCTGCTGGTTGAGGACGAGGCCGAGATCCGCCGCTTCGTGCGCTCGGCGCTGCAAGCCGAGGGCTATCGGGTGCACGAATCGCAGCAGTGCGCCCGCGCGCTCACCGACGCGGCGGCGCGCAGGCCCGACCTGGTGCTGCTCGATCTCGGCCTGCCCGATGCCGACGGCATGGTATTTCTCGGCGGATTCCGCGCCTGGAGCCACGCACCGGTCGTCGTGCTTTCGGCGCGCCAGGACGAGGCCGCGAAGGTCTCGGCGCTCGACCTGGGGGCCGACGACTACCTGACCAAGCCCTTCGGCGTCGCCGAATTGCTCGCCAGGGTGCGGGCCGCGCTGCGCCGTCGCAAGACCGGCGAGCATGGAAGCGTGGTGCGCTTCGGCGACGTGGTCGTCGACATGGGCAGGCGCCTGGTGCGCAAGGGGGAGGCCACGGTGCACCTGACCCTGATGGAGTACCGACTCCTCGAGCTGCTGGCGCAGAACGCGGGGGCCCTGCTCACGCACCGGCGCCTGCTGCAGGAGCTCTGGGGGCCCCATGCCCTGGACAACGAGCACTATGTGCGCGTGTACATGGGGCGTCTTCGGCACAAGCTGGAGGACTTGCCCGCGCGGCCCCGGCATCTGCTCACCGAGAGCGGCGCCGGCTACAGGCTGGTGCCTTGACGCGGGCGCCTCCAGGAAGCAGCCGGGCGGGCATCGGGGATTCGCTCGGACCTTGTCAGATCAGCGAGAACGCAAGCAGCACGCTGCACGCCGCCATGATGGTCAGCCCGGTCATGAAGGCCAGGTCCGCCTGGGCCTCGAGCGCCTCGGCCGGGCGCCGGCGCAGCGACAGGTACGACAGCAGCGCGCTGAGCAGGAACAGCAGGCTGTCGAGCGCGAGAAAGCGGTCGACCAGGGTCGCGAAATGCCCGAGGTGCAGCAGCTGGATGATCGACACCACGGTCATGCACACCCCGACCATCGTTGCCGAGGTCGGCAGGATGTGACCGGCAAGCTCGCGGTTGGCGGGGCGCATGGCAGCAGCGGGGCTGGGACGGCGGCGATTGTGGGCGGCGCTGCTGAACCCACGCTTAACAGGCTGCTGGAATAGCCGGGGGGCGCGTGCTCGCGCAGCTCGTGGCGGCCGCTATGCTTCCGGCTGGACACCTCGAGCACCGCATGGAACCCCGCCCCTCGTACCCTCCGTTGCATCGCATCGCCACTTCGAGCGCCGAATGGGCTGCCGAGGCAGACGCCATCCGGCGCGGCATTCGCCTGGCTGTGGATCGCCACCGCGGCGACGATCCTCGGCGGAGTCACCGTCGGCGAGAACTCGGTGGTGGGGGCGGCGGCCGTGGTCACCCGGGACGTTGCGCCCAACAGCTTCGTGGCCGGCGTACCGGCCAGGGTGGTTCGGCAGCTCGAGCCGGGCGAGGCAGCGCGTGGCTGATCCGATCGTGCAAGCTCCGTTGATGCGTGGCCGCCTGCGAGTCCATCGCGCCTGGGTCGTGCTGGCAGTGACCTTCCTGGTCATGCTGGTCACCGCCGGCACGCGCGCGGCCCCCAGCGTGATGCTCGTGCCGCTGCAGCGGGCCTTCGGCTGGGATCTCGCCGCGATTTCCGGCGCGTTGTCGCTGAACCTGGCGTTGTTCGGCCTGATGGGGCCCTTTGCCGCCGCGGCGATGCAGCATTTCGGGCTGCGCAGGACCGTGCTGTGCGCGCTCATGGTGCTGGCGGGAGCCGTGCTGTGGTCCAGCCTGATGCGCCACAGCTGGCAGATGTGGCTGATCTGGGGCCTGGTGGTCGGGAGCACCACGGGCGTCACGGCGATGACCCTTGGCGCGGTCGTGGTCAACCGCTGGTTCGTCGCCAGGCGTGGCCTGGCGATGGGCCTGCTCACCGCCAGCTCGGCGACCGGCCAGCTGGTGTTCCTCCCCCTCCTGGCCTACGTGGTCGAGCACCTGGGCTGGCGACCCGTGATCTGGACCGTGGCCGGCGGCGCGGCACTGGTGATCCCGCTGGTGTACTGGCTGCTGCCGGAGCAGCCTTCATCGCTGGGCCTGCGGCGCTTCGGCGAAGCCGACGACGCACCGCAACAGGGCGCCACGCTACGCACCAACCCGGTATCCATGGCCTTCGGCGCGCTCGCCAGCGCGGTGAAGGTGGGCGATTTCTGGCTGTTGTTCTTCAGTTTTTTCATTTGCGGCGCGACCACCAACGGATTCATCGGGACCTTTTTCATCGCCATGTGCGGCGACCATGGCCTGAGCCCGGTGCAGGGGGCCGGAATCCTCGCCAGCATGGGCGCGCTCGACCTCGTGGGCACGACGATGTCCGGCTGGCTGTCCGACCGCTTCAACAGCCGGGTCCTGCTGTTCTTCTACTACGCGCTGCGCGGACTGGCCCTCATCTACCTGCCGTATTCCTTCGGCCTCGGACAGCTCGGACTGTCGGTGTTCGCGCTGTTCTACGGCCTCGACTGGGTGGCCACGGTGCCGCCCACGGTGCGGCTCACGCACGACGCATTCGGCAGCCGCGACGCACCGATCGTGTTCGGCTGGATCGTCGCCGGGCACCAGATCGGCGCGGCCTTCGCAGCGCTCACCGGCGGCATCCTGCGCAGCAGCTACGGCAGCTACACCTTGTCGACGGTGGCCTTCGGGGTGCTCGGCCTGGTCGCCGCGGTGCTGGTGCTGCGCGTGCGCGCGAGCGCCGCGCAGGCGCCCGTCGCCGTCGCCTGAGCAGCTCGGCTGCCGGGCGGGCTCAGCGGGGCCGTTCGATGGGAGTCGGCGTCGGGTGCGGCCGCGGCTGGACCTGCACGGTGCCGAAGGGCGGCAGCGCGTATTCGTCCATGCAGCGGGCCCAGCCGTAGTCGTAGGCGCCTTGCGCGCTCGCGGCACGCGTGAACGCGTGCACCGCCGTTTCCCGGATGATCTGGCCCTCGCGCCCGGCGGGAATGGGGTGCTGCGTGTTCATCTGCTCCAGCCAGGTTCGCGCGGCCGCCTGCAGCTCGAACGAGTCCATGATCGCGGCGGTCGACGGACGCGCGGCGAAGGCGCTCGCGCCCAGTTCGGCGATCGAGCGGCAGGCTTGCTGGACGCGCACCGCATCCATGTAGGCACCGGCCCGGGCGAGCGGCAGCGCGGCCGCGAACGCGGCCATCAGGGCGCTCGACAGCACGATGGCGCGGAGGTGTCGCATGGCGTTGTTTCGTGGTCTCCAGGCATGGCTGCCTGTGCTCGCCGGTACACGGCTGCGGGAGATGTCCCATTTTGCGGCAGGCCGTTCGTCGCGGGGCGCCCGCGCGTGCAATGGCCGGCAATTCGGCAGGGGCTGGTCGTTAGCAGGCCGTTGAAATGCCGGAGGGCGCGCGCGCAGGCGCCGCGGGCGTCGGATCGATGCGCTGGACTGCGCCGATGGCTGCGGGGCTTGCGTGCCGGGGGCATGGTCGATGCGCCGAGCTGTAGTAAGGTCCAGGGCCTTGCCGCATTTTTCCGTCTCTCGCGAACCATGTCCGCTGTCTGCATTGCGTTGCCGTCCCGCTCCCGCTGCTTGCGCCTTTTCGTGTCGATCGGGTTCGGGTTCCTGCTGATGGCCGGCGCTGCGCAGGCGGCGAGTCTCGAGCAGGCCGAGGCGCTGCTTGCGGCGGGGCACCTGACGCAGGCCGACCATGCGGTGGCCGAATTCCTGGCCGAGCAGCCGAATTCGGCGCAGGCGCATTACGTCGACGCACGAATCCTCGCCGCCGAGCACAAATGGCCGCTCGCCGAGCAGGAACTCGAACGCGCGCGCCGACTCGACCCGGCGCTGGGTTTCGCGCCGGCTGCACAGGTGCAGGCGCTGGCCGACGAGGTGATCCGGCATCGATGGAAGAATCCCAGCGGACTCGCCGGTTACGGTCAGGCCGCGCTGGCGGCGGTGTTCGTGCTCGTGTCGGGCTACCTGTTCTGGGGCATCCTGCGCGCCAGGCGGCGCCCGCCCAGCGCCTGAGCAAGGCGCGCTCACCCTCTGCCGCCCACGCTGCAGCCCGTGCGGGCCCGGCTCATGCGTGAAAAACGCAGGGTGCATCGCGCATAAACCTATTCCCGACAGGCGTCGCCCCCGGGCGTCGAGGCCTTGTCTACAGTGCAGCTACCGGCGAACCGGCCCGCGCACGGGCTGGTGCGCCGGGTTCCGAGTCTGCGCGTGTGCGCGGAGCCGCCGTCCGATGCGTCGCATGGTCGGCATCCTGTAACCGATTGCTTCCTGTCGGGGTTGGCCATGAAAAAACACTTGCTTGCACTGTCCTTGCTGCTCGGCATGGGCGCCGCCCATGCCGGCACCGGCTGGTACGTGACTTTCGTCAACAAGAACGACTATCCGATCTATCTGAGCTTTGGCGGGCAGGACCACTGGTATTGCAATGACTTCGCCAACAACAACACGGTCCCGGCTCACGGCAGCATCACGCTGTACACCGAGGCCGTGGAGCAGAGCGCGGGCATCTGCGGCCTGAATGTCTCCGGGGGCGCGTTCGATCGCGCGCACATCGAGGTCTGGCAGAACGACCACGCGTATTCGGTGACCGACAACATCTCGCGGGCGGACAACACGGGTGGAAGTTCGGCACCGAGCAGCTCCGGCGCTCCTGCCCGGGCCCTTCGCGCCAAGGTTCCCCAGAACAACGTCACCTACAACATCGGGACCAACCGCTCGTCGATCACCACGTCGGTGAAGTCGCTGAGCAAGGACATCTACGACACCGTGGAGGCCACCGTGACCTTCAATTGAGCTCGGGGCGGGGGGCGGCCTGCGCGCCTCAGCCCCCCGTGAGAGCCTGGAATACATGCACGACCGCGCCCTCCGGCACGCGGTCGGTCAGCGTCCGGCGATCGACCACGACCCGCCGGTCGATGCTCAGCGCCACATGCCGGCGCACGGCGCCGCGCTCGTCCAGCACGTAGTCGGTGAAGCCGGGTGCGATGCGGTCCACCGCCCGCAAGACCTCGGCGACCGAGCCGGCCGGCACGTCGACACCCCCCTCCCGCAGGGCCGGGAAGAACCGGTGCAGGTGGCGCGTGACCTCGACGGTGGGCATGGCGCTCAGCCGAAGCGCACCGAATACACGGGCGGGAAATGGCTGCCCAGGCAGTTCCACGACTCTCCACGATCGTCCGACACGAACACGTTGCCGCTGGTGCTGCCGAAGCACAGGTGATCTCCGGACGCGTCGAAGCCATGGCGCAGCACGATGTCGTAGCAATGCTCCTGCGGCAGTCCCTTGCGCAGCGCGATCCACGACTGCCCGCCGTCGTCGGTGCGGGCGACGAACAGTCCCGCACCGATCGCCATGCGCTGGGAGTCGGCCTGTGCCGGCACCACCCACGCGGTGTTCCCGTCGCTCCGGTCGGCCGCGATCGCGAACCCGAAATGCACTCCGGCCTCGGCGCGACTGACCTTGCTCCAGCTCGCGGCGCCGTCGCTGCTGTGGAACACCCCGCAGTGATTCTGCTGCCACAGCTGCTCCGGCTGACCGGCGCACAGCGCGAGGCAATGCACGTCGTGTCCCCATTCGGCCTCGGGGTCGGGCAGGTAGTCGTTGGTCATGCCGCGGTTGCGCCCGGCCCAGCTGGCGCCGCCATCGGTCGTCTCGAGGATCCCGGCGGTGGATACACCCACGAGCAGGCGCCGGTCGTCCCGGGGGTCGACGGCGATGGAGTGGATGCCCGGCTCGAACACCCCGTAGTCGACGCTTGCCGGAGTGCCTTGCCAGTGGTTCTCGCTGGTCGCGGCGCCGTCGAACAGGTTGCCGCCACGGCTCGGGTGGTTCCACAACGGCCGGTTCAGCTCCCAGGTGTCGCCGCCGTCGTCGCTGATGAACAGGCCCCCGGGAATCGTCCCGGCATACAGGCGACCCGCCTGCCCGGCGTTGCCCGCCACCACGGTCCAGATCTTGTAGACGGTGGCATCCTTGTATTCGGGCTGCGCGCTCGGTGCGCCCGGGTCGAAATCCGGGGTCGGCAGGTACTTGACGACATGGCGCGCGCCGTCGGGATATTTCAACGACAGCACGTCGTGCCACGAGACACCGTCGTCGCGCGAGCGCGACAGCTTGGGGCCCCAGTGGCCGTGGTCGAGCGAGGCCCACAACGTGCCGTCGCGCGGGTCGCGCATCGCGTGGCAAACGGGAATGCCGGCGTGTTCGATCGCGCGCGGCCGCCAGCTCGAGCCCTTGCGGTCGACGATGACGGTTCCCTTGCGCGTGCCCAGCAGGATCAGGCGAGTCATGCCACGTCCCTCCCTGGCCGGGGCCGCGTGCGGCGCCGGCTCGGCTTGTGCGCGGCGTGGTGCGCCGCCGCGCGGGCGCTTGCCGGGCGCGCTGGCTGCGTCGGCGGCGGCCCGATTGTAGGGCGGCGCGGGCGCGCCGGCCACGTGCGCCCGGCCTGGCCGGCGACGGGCCACTAACATGCCGCATCGAATCGCCGGGCGCGCCCCGGGAGCAACGACACGGAGAGCCAAGCATGAGGACGAATCAAGCGCCCCGCCGCATCGGTTTCATCGGCCTGGGCATCATGGGGCGCAGCATGGCCGGCCACATCCTGGCGGCGGGCCACGAGCTGCATGTGTACAACCGCTCGCGCGACAAGGCGCGCGAGCTGCTCGAGCGTGGAGCCCGCTGGTGCGACAGCCCCGGCGACGTGGCGGCGGCCTGCGACATGGTGATCACCATGGTCGGCTATCCGTCGGACGTCGAGCAGATCTACCTCGGCCCCGCGGGAATCGTCGAGCGCGCGGCACCGGGAACCCTGCTGGTGGACATGACCACCTCCAGCCCGTCGCTGGCGCGGCGCATCGCCGACGCGGCTGCCGCCCGCGGCTGCCACGCGCTCGACGCGCCGGTGTCGGGAGGCGACGTCGGCGCGCGCGAAGCTCGCCTGTCGATCATGGTCGGCGGCGCGCAGGCGGACCTGGATCGCGCGTTGCCCGTGTTGTCGCTGATGGGGCCCAACATCGTGCTGCTCGGCGGGCCGGGCACCGGTCAGCACACCAAGATGTGCAACCAGATCGTCATCGCCTCGACCATCGTCGGGGTCACCGAGGGCCTGGCCTACGCGCGCCGCGCGGGACTGGATCCGGCGACGGTGCTCAAGGCCATCGGCGGCGGCGCGGCGTCGGGATTCCAGCTCAACGTGCTGGGTCCGCGCATCATCGCCGGCGACGATGCACCGGGTTTTTTCATCGAGCACTTCCTCAAGGACCTGGGCATCGCGCTGGGCGAGGCCGAGCAGATGGGGTTGCAGTTGCCCGGCCTGTCGCTGGCGCGCAAGCTGTACGAGCAAATGGCCGAGCGCGGCCTCGGGCGCAACGGCACCCAGGCGCTGTTCAAGCTGTACGAATCCTGAGTGGCGCGGGCCCGGGCCGCGTCGCGCGGCCGGCCCGGATCAGGTCCTTCACACCGGGTAGGTGCAGGGGTAGTAGCGCCCCTGCGTGCCCTGCGTGCCCTGCGTGGCCAGCATCTGGAGTTGCGCCAGCGCAAGCGCAGCAACAGGATTCCTGGCGCCCGGGGCGCTTCGCCTGCGCGACCGGCGATTGGAAATTGTGCCGTGGGCAACGGCGACAGTGTCATAATTGTGTCAGCTTGGCGGTGTAGGGCCAGTGGGCGGGCGTCGACCGCGCTCGGTGGCGGCCAGGCCTGTCCCCGGGAACCCACTGTCTTCATCGACCATGCTGCAACGTCTTCGCATCGGCTCGCGCCTGTCCCTGGCCTTCGGGCTGCTCATGCTGCTGCTGCTGGCGACCAGCGCCTTCGGCGTGATCCAGGCGCGCCACATCCAGGCCAATCTGAAGGACATCGTCGGCAGCCGCGTCGCTGCCGAACGCCAGGCCAATACCGCGTTCACGAATTTCCAGGGAACCACCCGCGTGACCCTGGTGTGCCTGCTGCAGTACAACTGCCCGCAGTCGTCGCTGCAGCAGATCCACGTCAACCAGCTGTCGACGAACGCCGCGATGCACGCGCTGTCGGCCATGAAGCTGGACCCGATCGCGGCCGCCGACGTGCGCGCGCTCAAGGGCGCGCTGCGCGACAGCCGGGGCGCCGAGCAGGAAGTGCTGAGGGAGATGTCCGCCGGCAACTTCGCCGCCGCCAGCGACAGCTGGCTGAAGAAGTCGCGTACCCACGTGCACGCACTGGGGGTGGCGATGCAAAGGCTGCTGGATGACCAGCAGCGCGGCATGGACGCGATGTACGCGGGCAGCCAGGCCGACTATCAGCATGCGTTGCGCACCAGCATCGCCACCGCGGCGCTGGCGCTGGTGCTGGCTGTCGCGCTGGCGTGGAGCATCACCCGCTCCATCACGCGGCCGCTGGGCCAGGCCGTCGACGTGGTGCAGCGCATCGCCGACGGCGACCTCACGGTGCACGTGCCGCCCGGCTCGCGCGACGAGACCGGGCAGCTGCTGCGTGCGATGGGGCAGATGACCCAGCGCCTGACGACGGTGATCGGATCGGTGCGCCAGTCGGCGGCCCAATTGCTGGCTGCCTCGTCGCAGGTGTCGGCGACGTCGCAAAGCCTGTCGCAGGCGGCTTCCGAGCAGGCCGCGTCGGTGGAACAGACCTCGGCCACGCTGGAGCAGGCCAGCGCGTCGATCCGGCGCAATGCCGACAACGCCAGCCTGACCGACACCACGGCACAGCAGGTCGCGCGCCAGGCGCAGCAGGGCGGGGATGCGGTGCAGGGAACCGTGTCGGCCATGCAGTCGATCGCCGAGCGCATTTCGGTGGTGGACGACATCGCCTACCAGACCAACATGCTGGCGCTGAACGCCGCGATCGAGGCGGCACGCGCAGGCGAGCACGGCAAGGGCTTCGCCGTGGTCGCCGCCGAGGTGCGCAAGCTGGCCGAGAAGAGCCAGGCCGCGGCCAGGGAAATCGGCGAGCTCGCGGCCTCGTCGGTGAACCAGGCGGAGGCGGCCGGCAAGTTGCTGGCCGAGGTGCTGCCGGCGATCGGCAAGACCTCCGAGCTGGTGCGGGAGATCAATTCCGCGTCGGAGGAACAGGCCACCGGGATCCAGCAGATCAACCAGGCCGTCGCGCAGCTGTCGTCGGTGACCCAG
>JAKCDM010000023.1 GCA_021841865.1 Pseudomonadota bacterium | reverse complement strand
CGGCTGCGGCCGCCGCGCCCGCGCCGCAGGCCGAAAGGCCGGCCGAACCGGCGCAGGCCGCGCAGGCGGCGCAGGCGGCGCAGGCGGCGCAGGCGGCGCAGGCGGCGCAGGCGCTGGCCTCGCAGCCTCGGCACCCGGTTCCGCCGACCGCGGCGCTGCCGCCGGTGGAGCCCGAGCCGAACCCGGCCCGGCTGCCGCATGCATCGCCATCGGTGCGCAAGCTCGCGCGCGATCTCGGCGTGCCGCTGGACGAGGTCCGCGGCAGCGGAAGCAAGGGGCGCATCACGGCCGAGGACGTGCAGTCCTTCGTCAAGGCGGTGATGACCGGCCAGGCGAGCACGCGCGCGTCGGCCCAGGTCGGCGGTGGCGCGCGCGGCGCCGGACTCGACCTGCTGCCGTGGCCGCAGGTCGATTTCTCCCGCTTCGGCCCCGTGTCGACGCAGGCGCTTTCGCGCATCAAGAAGATCTCGGGCCCGAACCTGGCGCGCAACTGGGTGATGATCCCGCATGTCACGCAGTTCGACCAGGCCGACATCACCGAGCTCGAGGAGTTCCGCAAGTCGTCGAACGCCGGCGCCGCCGCCGGCGGGGCCAAGCTGACCATGCTGGCCTTCGTCATGAAGGCCTGTTGCGCCGCGCTCAAGCAGATGCCGGCGTTCAACGCGTCGCTCGACGAAAGCGGCGAGAACCTGATCCTGAAGGATTACGTGAACCTGGGCTTCGCCGCCGATACGCCGCAGGGCCTGGTGGTGCCGGTGCTCAAGGACGCCGACAAGAAGGGGCTGCGCCAGATCGCCGCGGAAATGTCGCAGCTGGCGGCGACCGCGCGCGAAGGCAAGCTCAAGCCCGCCGACATGCAAGGTGCCAGCTTCACGATCTCCAGCCTCGGCGGGGTCGGCGGCACCGCGTTCACGCCGATCATCAACGCGCCCGAAGTGGCGATCCTGGGCTTGTCCAAATCGCAGATGCAGCCGGTGTGGGACGGCAAGCAGTTCCAGCCTCGCCTGATGCTGCCGTTGTCGCTGTCGTACGACCACCGCGTGATCGACGGCGCGATGGCCGCGCGCTTCACCACCTTGCTCGGCGAGCTTCTCGGCGATCTGCGCCGGGTGTTGTTGTGAACCCTGGGGAGACACGCGAGATGGCGCAAGTGCAGGTGCTGGTTCCCGACATCGGGGACTTCAAGGACGTGGAGGTGATCGAGCTGCTGGTCAAGCCGGGGGACCGGATCGAGGCCGAGCAGTCGCTGATCACGGTGGAGAGCGACAAGGCGAGCATGGAGATTCCGAGCAGCGCCGGCGGCGTGGTGAAGACGCTGCTGGTCAAGCTCGGGGACAAGGTCAGCGAGGGCACGCCGCTGGTGGAGCTGGAGGCCGAGGGAGGTGCCGCGCAGGCCGCGCCTGCCGCGGCGAGCCAGCCGGCGGCTGCGGCCGCCGCGCCCGCGCCGCAGGCGCCGGTCGCGGCGGGGGCCTACGGCGGCAGCGTGGACCACGAGTGCGACGTGCTCGTGCTCGGCGCCGGCCCCGGCGGCTATTCGGCGGCCTTCCGCGCCGCCGACCTCGGGCTGAAGGTCGTGCTGGTGGAGCGCTATTCCACGCTGGGCGGGGTCTGCCTGAACGTCGGCTGCATTCCCAGCAAGGCCCTGCTGCACGTGGCCTCGGTGATCGACGAGGCGGCGCACCTGGCGGCCGCCGGAATCGAGTTCGCCGCGCCGAAGGTCGACCGCAAGCGCCTGCGCGAGCACAAGGACCAGGTGGTGGGCAAGCTCACCGGCGGCCTGGCGGGCATGGCCAAGGCGCGCAAGGTCACCGTGGTGCGCGGCAATGCGACCTTCGTCGACGCCCACCATGTCGAGGTGCGCCTGACGCAGGGTGAGGGGCGCGAGCCGGCGGGGTCGTCGCAGCACGTTCGATTCAAGCGTGCAATCATCGCCGCCGGCAGCCAGGCGGTGCATCTGCCCTTCCTGCCCGACGATCCGCGCGTGGTCGATTCCACCGGGGCGCTGGCGCTGGATATCGAACCGCGCAACATGCTGATCGTCGGCGGAGGCATCATCGGTCTGGAAATGGGCACGGTGTACTCGACCCTGGGCGCACGCCTGGACGTGGTCGAGATGCAGGACGGTCTGATGCCCGGCGCCGACCGCGACCTGGTCAAGGTGTGGCAGAAGATGAACGCGCGTCGTTTCGACCGCGTCATGCTCAAGACCCGCACCGTCGACGCGCAGGCGCGTGACGACGGCATCTGGGTGCGCTTCGACGGGGAGGGCGCGCCAGCCGAGCCCCAGCGTTACGACCTGGTGCTGCAGGCCGTGGGCCGCACCCCCAACGGCAAGCGGATCGGCGCCGAGCACGCCGGCGTGGCCGTGGACGAGCGCGGGTTCATCCGCGTCGACGCCGCGATGCGCACCAACGTGCCGCATATCCATGCCATCGGCGATATCGTGGGCCAGCCGATGCTGGCGCACAAGGCGGTGCACGAGGCCCACGTCGCGGCCGAGGTGTGCGCCGGGGAACTGCTCGGCGACTCCTCGCTGTCGCGCAGCGCCTTCGACGCCCGCGTGATTCCGTCGGTGGCCTATACCGATCCGGAAATCGCCTGGGTCGGCCTCGGCGAGGACGAGGCGCGTGCCAGGGGCATCGCGGTCAAGAAGGCGGTGTTCCCGTGGGCGGCGTCGGGCCGGGCCATCGCCAATGGGCGCGACGAGGGCTTCACCAAGCTGCTGTTCGATGCGCAGACCCATCGCGTCGTCGGTGGCGGAATCGTGGGCACCCATGCCGGCGACCTGATCAGCGAGATCGCGCTGGCCGTGGAAATGGGCGCCGATGCGGTGGACATTGCGCGCACCATCCACCCGCACCCCACGCTGGGAGAGTCGATCGGCATGGCCGCCGAGGTTGCCGAGGGGTCCTGCACGGACCTGCCGCCGCCGCGGCGTTGACTGCCAGGGCCTGTTGCCAGGGCCTGCTACTAGGGCCTGCTACTAGGGCCTGCTACTAGGGCCTGCTACTAGGGCCTGCTGCTCTCGGGCGCCACCCGGGGCAGCAGCGCCCCCGCCATCAGTGCAGTGGTCGCCGGCGAGGCGCCCGCCGGAACCGCGTTGGAAATGGGCAGCGCGGCCATCGGTCGCTCGCTGCGCTGCGCGGCGGGCTCGGGCTGGGCCGACGTGGGCTCGCGCATGTCGGGCGACGCGGCCTGCGCCGACGGCAGCAACGGCTCCGCGGCGTGCGTGATCAGGCGCCGCGCGCCGTCGAAGCGGCGTGCCCAGTACGGGCTGTCGAGGCTGTCGATCTGCACGCGCTGGCCGGGGCGCGGCGCATGCACGAACTGCCCGTTGCCGATGTAGATGCCCACATGCGAGAACGCTCGGCGCAGGGTGTTGAAGAACACCAGGTCGCCGGGGCGCAATTCGTTCTCGGCCACCTTCTCGCCCTCACGACTTTGCTGGGCCGCGTTGTGCGGGAGCACCAGGCCGAGGGTTTCCTTGTACACATGGCGCACGAGGCCGGAGCAGTCGAATCCGCTGGATGCGTGGTCGCCACCGTAGCGATAGCGAACTCCCAGGAAGCTCAACGCGTTGACCACCAGCTCCGAGGCCCGCGACGAGACCTCGTGCACGACTCTCGGCGCTCCCCACCACGCTGGCGCCGTGGTGGGCGCGCCGTCGGGAGCCGTGGACACCGCCGTCGCCGGCGCCCGCGGCTCGGCCTGGGCGCGCGCGATGATCTGGCGCAGGCGCTGGTCGGCGCCGTCCCCGAGCGCGGGCTGGCCGGACTGCACGACCGTTCGTGCCTCGGAGCCGTGCCGGGCTGCGTCGTCGGCGCCCGGCGCCGCCCAGGCGGACGACATGCAGGCCGCCGCCAGCAGCGCCACGGCGCCCAGCGCACGCCGCGGCGCGCTGCATGCAGGGGCTGGAGACGGCTGGGCTCGGGACATCGCGCGATTTTGCCGGCGGCCGCAGCGGGCGTCAACCCGAGGCGCCGGCGTGGCAGCGCCCGCGGCGTGCGTGCGGGCCGGCTTGCCGACGGCAGTCTGCGGGTGTTGTAGGCTGGTGTCGAGGCCCGGGCGCCGTCGCGCGCGGGCCGGCTTCCCAGTTGTTCACGGAGACGAATCATGTTCCAAGCTTGGCTGCTGGACAAAGCCTCGGGGACCTTCCAGGCCGAACTTCGCGAGGTCGATGAATCCCGGCTGCCGCCGGGGGATGTGCTGGTGCAGGTCCTGCACTCGACCATCAACTACAAGGACGCGCTGGCGTTGACCAATCGCGCGCCCGTGGTGCGCAACTGGCCGATGGTGCCGGGAATCGACGGTGCCGGCATCGTGCTGGAAAGCCGCCACGCGGCATGGAAGCCGGGCGACCGCTGGATTCTCAACGGCTGGGGGGTCGGCGAGACGCACTGGGGATGCCTGGCCGAGCGCGCGAGCCTGCGCGGCGACTGGCTGGTCCCGGTGCCGGCGCGCTTCGACACCCGCCAGGCCATGATCATCGGCACCGCCGGCTACACGGCGATGCTGTGCGTGCAGGCCATCGCCGCGCACGAACTGCGTCCCGAGCACGGCGAGGTGCTGGTCACCGGGGCCACCGGGGGTGTGGGCAGCATCGCAGTGGCGCTGCTGGCGCGGCGCGGCTGGAGGGTGGTCGCGGTCAGCGGCAAGCCCGAGCGCGAGGACTACCTGCGCGCGCTGGGCGCCGCCGAGGTGCTGCCGCGGCAGTCACTCAGCGAGCCGGGCAAGCCGCTGCAAAAGGAGCGCTGGGCCGCGGTGGTCGATACCGCGGGCAGCCACATCCTGGCCAACGCCTGCGCGCAGACTCGCTGGGGCGGCGTGGTCGCGGCCTGCGGGCTGGCCCAGGGAATGGATTTTCCGGCCTCGGTGGCGCCGTTCATCCTGCGCAATGTCACGCTGGCCGGAATCGACAGCGTCATGCAGCCGCTGGGCGCGCGGCGGGCGGCCTGGGCGGCGCTGGCCGACGAACTCGATGCGTCTCAGCTCGAGGCGGTGGCGCACGACATCCGGCTGGACCAGGCGCTGGAAGCCGCGCAGGCGCTGATGGCCGGGCGTGTCTCGGGGCGAACGGTGGTCAACATCTGATCCGGCGCGCGAGTGCCGGGGCGCGCAGCCGGCTGCGGCGCCCGCGGTCAGGGTCGTGTCAGGTGGTGTGTCTAGGGTCGGAGCAGTCGGCCGGGCGAGACGCCCGGCCGCGCGCCGAGGCGCCGCAACAAGAACCTCAGGGAGACAAGCATGACCGGTTACCGCGAGTATCACCGGCGCTCGGTGGAGCAGCCGCAGGAGTTCTGGGCCGAGAAGGCTGCGTTGATCGACTGGCATAGGCCTTTCGACCAGGTGCTCGACGCCAGCCGCAAGCCCTTCGCCGCGTGGTTTCGCGGCGGGCTCACCAACCTGTGCCACAACGCGGTCGACCGCCACCTGCCCGAGCGCGCGCAGCAGGCTGCGCTGGTCTGGGAGTCCACCGAGGTCGAGCGCAGCCGCAGCTATTCCTACGCCGAACTGCACCGCGAGGTGCAGCGCATGGCGGCGATCCTGCAGCGCCACGGCGTGCAGCAGGGCGACCGCGTGCTGATCTACATGCCGATGATCCCGGAAGCCGTGTTCGGCATGCTGGCCTGTGCGCGCATCGGCGCCATTCATTCGGTGGTGTTCGGCGGCTTTGCCGCGGTCAGCCTGGCCACGCGCATCGACGACGCGACTCCCAAGCTCATTCTCAGCAGCGATGCGGGCTCGCGCGCCGGGCGCGTGGTGCCGTACAAGCCGCTGCTCGACGAGGCCATCGCGCGTGCGGCGCACAAGCCGGAAAAGGTGTTGATGGTCGATCGCGGGCTGCATGCCTTCGAGCCGGTCGCCGGTCGCGACCTGGACCATGCGGCCGAGAGCGCGGCGGTGGGGGATACGCAGGTGCCTTGCGTGTGGGTGGATTCCACGCATCCCAGCTACATCCTGTACACGTCGGGAACCACCGGACGCCCCAAGGGCGTGCAACGTGACACCGGCGGCTACGCCGTCGCGCTGGCGACTTCGATGCGCGACATCTTCTGCGGCCGTCCGGGTGGCACGTACTTCTGCAGCAGCGACATCGGCTGGGTCGTGGGCCACAGCTACATTGTCTACGGGCCGCTGATCCACGGCATGACCACGGTGCTCTACGAGGGCACCCCGGTTCGCCCGGATGCCGGCATTCTCTGGCGCCTTGCCGAGCGGCACCGCGCGCAGGTGATGTTCTCGTCTCCGACCGCAGTGCGGGTGCTGAAGAAATTCGATCCGTCGTTCATGCGCGATCGCGACCTGTCGTCGCTGGAGCGCCTGTTCCTGGCCGGCGAGCCGCTGGACGAACCGACCGCGAGCTGGATTTCCGAAATGCTCGGCAAGCCGGTCGTGGACAACTACTGGCAGACCGAAACCGGGTGGCCGATCCTGAGCATTGCCGCCGGCGTCGAGGCGCTTGCTCCGAAGGCAGGCTCGCCGGGCGTGGCGATGCCGGGGTACCGCGTGAGCGTGCTCGACGAGGTCAGCGGAGAGCCGGTGCCGGCAGGGCACAAGGGCGTGCTGGCGATCGACTGGCCGCTGCCGCCGGGCTGCATGCAGACCGTGTGGGGCGACGACCAGCGTTTCATCGACACCTACTGGTCGAACTTCGCGTCGCGCCAGGCCTACTCGACCTTCGACTGGGGAGTGGCCGACGAGAAGGGCTACGTGACCATCCTCGGGCGCACCGACGACGTGATCAACGTCGCCGGGCATCGCCTCGGAACGCGCGAGATCGAGGAGAGCATCTCCAGCCATCCGGCGGTGGCCGAGGTCGCCGTGGTGGGGGCGGCCGACGAGGTCAAGGGCCAGCAGGCGATGGCCTTCGTGGTGGCGCGGGACGCGTCGCGCACCGCCGAGGCCCAGGGGCGCGAGCAGTTGCAGGCCGAGATCATGCAGACCGTGCAGACCCAGCTCGGCGCGGTGGCGCGTCCGGCGCGCGTGCTGTTCGTGTCCATGCTGCCCAAGACCCGCTCGGGCAAGCTGCTGCGCCGCTCCATCCAGGCCCTGTGCGAACAGCGCCCGACCGGCGACCTGACCACGCTGGAAGATCCGGCCGCGCTGGAGCAGATCCGGAAGGCGCTGTCCGAGCAAAGCTGATCCTTCGGCGCGTTTGCCAGCGCGCCTGTCTAGCCGCAGCCATCGCCGCGCGCCCCTCAGGGGCGCGCGGCGTACTTGCGCTTGCGCAACAATCCCGCGCCCCACCCCCTTCCCAGGCAAGGACTAGGGAAAGCACTATGCGTCGGGGCTGGACGAGTCCGTCGACAGGCCTACAATCCATAAGTCCGTGCTTATAAGCAGATTCTATTAAACAGTGATGTCCGCGACGGCCCAACCTCCCAAGCTGCTCGGCGATGCCTCCGACGAGGAAGCCGCCGAGCGGGTGTTCGACACCGCGGCGGAACTGTTCGGCGTGCTTGCCACGCCGTTGCGCCTGCGAATCCTGAACGCGATCTGCACCCACGAGAAGAGCGTGGGGGACATCATGCAGGCGGTGGAGTCCACGCAGCCCAACGTGTCGCAGCACCTGAAGGTGCTGTACCAGGCCGGAATCGTGGCCAAGCGCCGCGTGGGCAACCAGATCTATTACCGGGTGCAAAGCGAGAAGGCGGTCCAGCTGTGCCGCAGCGTGTGCACCCAGATCGCGATCGAACTGGATGACCCGGATTCGGTTTCGCAATCGGAGCGCCTGGCCCGGCGCATCTAGTCCCAACAGCCAACCAGCGAGTACGAGGATGAGTGACTACAGCAACAAGCTAGGCCGGTTGCGTCCCGCGCCGGAGAACTTCCTGAGCGCGGATCAGATCCAGCAGGTGCAATCGGGCAGGCGCGATTTTCTGCGCCGCGCGTTCGTCGGCGCCAGCGCGGCGATGGTGGCGGGCGGTGCTGCCAACGCCTACGCCGGGAGCGCCTCGGCCGAGGACGAGAAGCTGATCCTGAACAAGCCCGAGTGGGGCACCACGCTGGGGCGCCCGGTCGACGAGCCGCCGTATGGCATGCCGTCCAAGTACGAGGCCAACCTCGTGCGCCGCATCAGCCCCGGGCTGTCGGCGGTGAACCAGGCGAACGTGGCCTTCGCTCCGCTGCAGGGCATGTTCGGCATCATCACGCCGTCGGGCCTGCATTTCAATCGCTCGCACCAGGGCTGGTACGAGATCGACCCGGCGCAGCATCGACTGATGGTCATGGGTGAGCCCGGCCTGGTCGCCAACCCGAAGGTGTATTCGGTGGGCGACATCATGCGCATGCAGCCAGTGTCTCGCATTCACTTCATCGAGTGCGGTGCCAACTCGGCGATGGAATGGGGCAACGTGGCCGTGCCCACCGTGCAATACACGCACGGCATGGTGTCGTGCAGCGAGTTCACCGGAGTGCCGCTGATCAAGCTGCTCGAGGACTGCGGCGCCAACCTCAAGGGCGTGCGTTTCATTCTCGCCGAGGGCGCCGACGGCTCGCACGAGACCCGCACGATTCCGATGTCGCTGGTGCTGTCGGGCGAGGTGCTGGTGGCCTACGGCCAGAACGGCGAGATGCTGCGCCCGGAAAACGGCTATCCGCTGCGCCTGGTGGTTCCCGGCGTGGAGGGCGTGTCCAACATCAAGTACCTGCGCCGCATCAAGCTGGGTACCGAGCCCTTCGGTGCGAAGGACGAGGTGCTGGGCTACGTCGACCTGATGCCAGACGGCAAGCTGCGCCAGTACACCTCGCTGATGGAGTGCAAGTCGGTGATCACGTCGCCGTCGGGCGGCCAGGTGCTGCTCGACAAGGGGCTCTACAACGTCACCGGCCTGGCGTGGTCGGGGCGCGGGCGAATCAAGCGCGTGGACGTGTCCTTCGACGGCGGCGTGAACTGGCACCCGGCGCGCCTGGAAGGCCCGATCCAGAACAAGGCGCTGACCCGCTTCAACATCCCCTGGGTGTGGAACGGCAAGGGCGCCTTCCTGCAAAGCCGTGCGGTGGACGAGACGGGCTATGTGCAGCCCACCTACGAGCAGCTGCGCAAGGTGCGCGGCACCCGCTCGGTCTACCACAACAACGCGATTCAAACCTGGCAAGTCGAAGAAACTGGAGATGTCCGCAATGTTCAACTCGCGCATTCTTGAGAACACGTTGGGGCTTCCCAAGTTTTCCAAGGCCGCGGTAGCCGCAGCCCTCGCCGTGGCCGCTTCGGCCGCGTGGGGCGCCAACCCCGGAGCTTCGCTGGGCCAGCCCGCGACCCAGGCCGAGATCCAGGCCTGGAACATCGACGTGCGCCCGGACTTCCAGGGCCTGCCGGCGGGCCAGGGAACGGTCGCGGAAGGCACCAAGCTGTGGGAAGCCAAGTGCGCCTCCTGCCACGGCGACTTCGCCGATTCCAACTCGGTGTTCCCGCCGCTGGTGGGTGCCTTCCAGGCCACCAAGGAGGAAATGAAGACCGGCATCGTGGCCAAGCTGGGCAACCCGAGCGAGGGCTTCGGCACCTCGCTCGAGAAGCTGTCCACGTTGTCGACCCTGTTCGACTACATCCACCGCGCGATGCCGTGGACCTCGCCGGACACGCTGACCTGGGACCAGACCTATTCGCTGGTCGACTACCTGCTCAACCTGGCGAACATCGTTCCGGCCAACTTCGTGCTCACCCGCGACAACGTGCAGCAGGTGCAGGACAAGCTGCCCAATCGCAACGACATGACGTGGAACCACGGCATGTGGCCGGGCGGCAAGCAGGTACTGGAGGACGGTAAGGTGCTGGGTAACGGGGGTATCCCCGATGTGCACAACAAGGAGTGCATGAAAGACTGTGCACCCAAGCCCGTGGTGTCCAGCTCGATCCCCGAGTTCGCGATGAACACCTGGGGCAACCTGCAGGATCAGTATCGCCCCTGGGGCCCGATCCGCGGCCAGGTGACGCTGTCCAAGGCCGAGCTCGAGAAGGCGGCGAAGGCCAAGCAGGCCGCGGCTTCCGACCCGAACGCCAAGGTCGTCGAGCTGCTCAAGGCGCATGGTTGCATTGCCTGCCACAGCATGGGCGACAACACGCTCGTCGGTCCGGGCTATGCGGCCGTGGCGAAGAAATATGCGGGCCAGCAGGGTGTGGTGGCAGAATTGACCCAGCGCATCATCAAGGGTGGTTCCGGTACATGGGGAAGTATCCCGATGCCGCCGCAGAGTATCAGCGAGGGCGATGCGAAGATGATTGCGACCTGGCTGGTGGATGGAGCAAAACAGTAATCGCATCAGTCCGCGCGTGTCCGATGGGGGCCGCGCACTTTTCTCTCAGTGAGGAGTTTTAGGAATGAATCAGTCTCGTCGTCAGGTCATGCAGCTCGGTGCTGGCGCGACCGTCGCCGGCCTGGCCGCCACGGCCGGCCTCCTGCCCTCGGTGGCGCAGGCCGCCGATGCCCCGGGTTGGGATCCGAAGTTGTTCGAGGCCCACACCCTGGATGAAATCGCCAAGGGCATGGGTTGCACCGCATCTGCCAGCAGCGAAGTGTCGATCATCGGTCCGGACATCGCCGAGAACGGCGCGGTCGTGCCGGTGGGCATCAAGTCCACCGCGAGCGGCGTGACCATGCTGGGCATCGTCGTCGAGAAGAACCCGACCGCGCTGGTGGCCACGTTCAAGATGGGCGAAGGTGCCGTTCCCAGCGTCGCCACGCGCATCAAGATGGCCAAGACCGCCGACGTCTACGCCGTCGCGCGCGTCGGCGACAAGCTGCTGTACAGCAAGAAGGAAATCAAGGTCACGCTGGGCGGCTGCGGCGGCTGATGCCGCGCGTCACTGCGTCCGACCTTCCTCAGCAAATTTTTCCTGGAGTTTGAAATGCCCAATCCGATGCGCATGCGCGCAAGCGTCGAAGGCGACACCGTCGTCGTCCGCGTGCTGATGACCCACCCCGAGGACACCGGCCTGCTCAAGGGCCCCGACGGCAAGCTGATCCCCGCGCACTTCATCCAGTCCGTGATCTGCAAGCACGGCGACAAGGAAGTGATGAACTGCGACTGGGGAACCGCGATTTCCAAGAACCCGTTCCTGGAGTTCAGCTTCAAGGGCGGCAAGTCGGGCGACACGGTTTCCGTGACCTGGCTGGACAACAAGGGCGAGACCCAGACCGGCAGCACCACGGTGTCGTGATTCGCCCAGGGCCCGGCACTGCCGGGCCCTGTCTGTTGCAGCAAGTAGCACGAACTGTTCGCGAGGAGACCATGAAACAGCGACTACCTAAGAAGATGGCCGCACTGGCCGGGATCACCCTTCCCGTGCTGCTGCTGGTGGGGGCCGGTGCCGTGCAGGCGCAGGCGGCCGATTCCGTGAGCCAGGAAGGCAACGCCTACCTGCAGATGATGAACGAGATGGGTGGCAACCCGGCCGACTTCAACATCGACGACGGCAAGAAGCTGTGGAGTGAGAAGCGCGGGCCCAAGCACGCGTCGCTGCAGCAGTGCGACCTCGGGCTCGGCCCGGGCGTGGTCAAGGGCGCCTACGCGCAGCTGCCGCGCTATTTCCCCGACACCGGTCGCGTGCAGGATCTCGAATCGCGCCTGGTGACCTGCATGGAAACCCTGCAGGGCTTGTCGGCCAAGGAGGCCGACAAGGCACCTTTCGCCAAGGAAGGTGGCAACGCGTCGCCGTTGGAGAACCTCGCGATGTATGTCGCGCATGAATCCAAGGGCATGAAGATCGCCATTCCCCAGGACAATCCGCAGGAAAAGCTGGCCTACGAAAACGGCAAGAAGCTGTTCTTCTACCGTGCGGGGCCCTTCAGCTTCTCCTGTGCCGCGTGCCACTCGGAAAGCGGCAAGCGCATCAAGATCTCGGCGCTTCCCAACCTGACGAATGCCGAGGCGGCGAAGTCCTACGCGACGTGGCCGGCGTACCCGAACTCGCAGGGCGTCGCGCGCACGCTGGAGTGGCGCATGCTGGCTTGCGAACGCCAGCAACGCTGGCCGGCGCCGAAATTCACCTCCAACGCGGTGATCGACCTGATCACCTACATGGGCGTGAATTCCAACGGAGCCACGCTGGATACGCCGACCTTCAAGCGCTGAGCCAGGAGACGACATGAAAAAATTCGCACTATTCGCGTCGGCAGCGCTGGGTGCCGCCATGCTGGCGGGCTGCGCGGGCGCCAAGCAGGAAGCCTCCGCGCAGGCGGGCAATCCTTTCGCCACCGCGTCGTTCCAGGGCATCCTGAAAAACGACTTCGCCGACAAGGGCCAGGCCAAGGTCTCGCGCCTGAAGCAGACCGAAGCCCAGTACGAGTGCTCCAAGTACGACTACCTGGGCAAGCCGATGCCCGACGCGCTGGCCAAGAGCCTGGAGGCGAAGGCGCAGGCCGGCGTGGTGTACCCGGCCGACGGCAAGTACCTGGGCGACTGGAAGGAAGGCCTGAAGATCGCCGAGAACGGCAAGGGCATGCAGTGGAGCGACAAGCCGGGAACGCCCAACGGCGGCAACTGCCTGGCCTGTCACAAGATGATCGCCAACGACCCGTCGCAAGGCAACATCGGCCCCGAGCTGTACCACTACGCGAAGCTGCGTGGCGACAGCGAGGCCATCCTGAAGTACACGTGGGCTCGCATCTACAACTCGGGCGCGTTCAACGCCTGCAGCTACATGCCGCCCTTCGGTGCGCACAAGATCCTGACCCAGCAGCAGATGAAGGACGTGATGGCCCTGCTGATGGATCCGAACTCACCGGTCAACAAGTAATCGCCGGGGCCGCGGTCGCGGCCTGGCCGTACCGTGCTGCCCGCCATGCTGCATGAGGCGGGCTTTTTTTTCGTCGAGGATCCGCCATGAGCATTACCCGCCGCGAATTTCTGAGTGTGCTGGCAGCAGCCGGTGTCAGCGGCTTTCCGATGATGCGCGAAGCCAGCGCAGCCGAGGTCGACGCGCTGTACAGCCCGCCGGTCACCGGCAATGTGCATTTCCTGCACATGACCGACAGCCACGCGCACCTGCAGCCGCTGTATTTCCGCGAGCCCAGCGTGAACATCGGCGTGGGCAGCATGAACGGGCACCTGCCGCACCTGGTCGGGGCCGACTATCTCAAGCGCGTGGGATTCAAGCCCGACAGCCGCGAGTCCTACGCGTTCACCTACCTGGATTTCGAGCGGGCGGCGAAGCAGTACGGCACGATGGGCGGATACGCGCACATCGCCACGCTGGTCAAGCGACTGAAGGCCTCGCGTCCGGGAGCGCTGCTGCTCGACGGCGGCGATACCTGGCAAGGCACTGCGCTGTCGCTGTGGACCAAGGGGCAGGACATGGTCGACGCGCAGCTGCAGCTGGGCGTCGACGTGATGACCGCGCACTGGGAGTTCACCTACGGCCAGGACCGCGTCAAGGAGATCATCTCCAAGGACTTCAAGGGTCGCATCGACTTCGTCGCGCAGAACGTCAAGACCGCCGACTTCGGCGATCCGGTGTTCCCGAACTACGTGATGAAGCAGATGAACGGCGTGCAGGTGGCGATCATCGGGCAGGCCTTCCCCTACACCCCGATCGCCAACCCGGCGTACATGATGCCCGACTGGACTTTCGGCATCGATACCGACCACATGCAGAAGGTGGTCAAGGAAGTGCGAGCCAAGGGCGCCCAGCTGGTGGTGGTGATTTCCCACAACGGCATGGACGTGGACCGCAAGATGGCCACGCTGGTCGACGGCATCGACTGCATCTTCGGCGGCCACACCCACGACGGCGAGGCCGTCGCGGTCGAGGTGCGCCGTCCGTCGGGGGGCATGACCCTGGTGACCAACGCGGGCTCGCACGGCAAGTTCCTCGCGGTCATGGACTTCGACGTGCGCGGCGGCAAGATGGTGGGCTACAAGTACCGCCTGCTGCCGGTTTTCTCGAATCTGCTGCCCGCCGATGCGGACATGCAGGCGCTGATCAGGAAGCTGCGCGCGCCCTACGAGGCCAAGCTGACCGAGGTGCTGGGGCATACCGAGGGCGTGCTGTATCGCCGCGGCAACTTCAACGGCACCTGGGACCAGCTGGTGCTCGATGCCATGCTGGCGGTGCGCGGCGGCGACCTCGCCTTCTCGCCGGGCTTCCGCTGGGGCGGCAGCCTGCTGCCGGGCGAGCCGATCACGCGCGAGGCCCTGATGACCCAGCTGGCCATCACCTATCCCTACTGCACGCTCACCGACATGACCGGGGCCACGGTCAAGTCGGTGATGGAGGATGTCTGCGACAACCTGTTCAACCCCGATCCGTACTACCAGCAGGGCGGGGACATGGTTCGCGTGGGTGCGCTGACCTACGCCTGCGCGCCGGGCGAGAAGTCGGGCAACCGCATCCAGGACATGCGCCTGCACGGCAAGCCGATCGATCCGAAGAAGACCTACAAGGTCGCCGGCTGGGCTCCGGTGCAGCAGGCTTCGGCGCAGGCGTCGAACCCGCCGATCTGGGATATCGTCGAGGAGTACCTGAAGCACAACCCGACGGTCAAGCCCCTGAAGCCGAACCAGCCGCGCCTGATCGGCGTGGCCGGCAACGCGGGGCTGGCTGCCGCCTGAGCGCAGGTCATGGCTGACGAACTCGGCCAGCGCCGAATTCGTCATGCTGGAGCCGCGGACCGATTGTCATTTCCTGGGGTATCGGCGGGTTAAACCCGCTGATACCCCGAAACCTTCTCGTCGCCCAGGGGTCTCATGGGCAAGGCTGGCCCGGCCGGCCTTGGTCGAGGAGGAATCATGTTCCCGAGCGCGGTTGTTCGCACCTTGTCGGGCTTGCTGTGTGCCAGCCAGATGCTTTCGGCGCAGGCGGTCACCGCGTCGCGGCTGGTCGTCGACGGGAGGGCGTCTGGCGGCAATACGACCTACATGGCCATGGTCAACGACACCGGCCATGAGCTCACGGTCACGGGAACCGACTACACCGGCATGGTGAACGCGCCGGATCTTGCGCCGGCCAGCATTCCTGCCAACTACAGCCCTTCGCGCGGACAAGAGACCCCGTACACCCGGGCCCATCCGCTGTACAAGGCGATCGGCCTGGGCTTCGATCGGACCTTTCCCGAGCTGAAGTCCGGGGGCTATCGCTACGGTGTGCAGTGCGGCTCGCTCGCTTCGCTGCCGTTTTGCCAGGCGCCTGCCGATTCCCGGGCAGTGACCCATTACGCGACGACCTGCAACGGCAAGCCTCTGCGATTCAAGGTCACGGCGTGGACCGGCAACGAGCCAGGCGAGGCGATTCCGAAGACCCTGGCGGCGCTCGGGGTCACGGTGGCCGCGCCGATCGTGTTCCAGGGCCTGGTCGGCGCCTATGAACTCGGCAGCGAACTGTTCATCAGCTACAAGTACAGCTCGGAGTCCATGGGCTGGCAGAAGGTCGTCGAGGTGTCGTCCAAGAGCAACTGGCTGGCCAATCCGGAGAACACCGCGATCCGGGCCGCAGCCGTACGTGCCAGCCGATACCTGGGGATGCTCGGTTTCGCCGTGTATTACCAGGTGAAATCCCAGTTGTCCACGATGGGGGTCCTGGGTGCGCAGATGTCGTACGTCAACGTCTCGGCAGACGGCGACTCGCGGGTCACGAGGGTGATCAGCGACACGCCGCTGGAGCAGCATCTGGTGATCGATGACTGCCTGGAGATCAACGCCATCGCGCAGGATCTTCCGTACGCGCGGTCGGACAGCGATGTCCGGCTGGTCCCCGACACCAACGACGCCTTGGTCACGGTCGTGTTCCGGCGTCGCCTGCCCGAGATCAGCGCAGCCCGAAGCTGCCTGCTCGAGGTGGACGACTCGGGGACGCGGTACACCGGAACGTGCCCCGACTCCGAGGGGCGATCGAAGGACGTGGTACTCGACGCCCGTGGCTGTGGCAACGCGGCCGACATCGTGAATGCCGACGGCGCGCTGCAGTGCGTCGGCGAAAAGGTGGCGCAGCCGGTGGGCAGCTACCTCAAGGCGTGTCGCGTGCTCGCCTGGGATGGGCGCAGCCTGCGCACGAGCTGCGGCGGCACCTACGACCGCCGCTCCGCCAGCATCGACTATGCGCGCGCTTGCATCCCGGGTTCGGCGTTGCGCTACGACGAAGCCGCCGGGCAGCTGCGCTGCGAAAGTCCACGTCCCGCTTCCTGAAGCCGGCGCGGACACGCCATGTCGTCGCGGGTCCACAGGGGCCTGTGCGGCGCCGGCATGCGCGCCCGCGGCGAACTCAGCGCCCGGAGCCCGCGGGGTTGTCGCAGCGCAGCCGGGCCGCGCTCCAGTCGAAGCTCACGGTGGAGCCGACACGGCATTGCCCGGCGTAGTCGAGTGTCGAGACGACCCGCCAGTCGCGCGGGCCGCAGCCCGCGCGCAGCGTCGCGCCGTCCCATTGCGTGTTGCTGCAGGCCTCGAGGTAGCTGCCCGCGGGGCGCGGGACCTTTTCGCCGGCGCAGCGCAGCACGCCGTTGTCATTGACGATGTCGAGTGCATTCGTGCAGGCCGTCGCGTCGAGCGATGCCGGCACCGGGTTCCCGGCGGCGTCGAGGCAGGTGCCGTCGAAGCGCCGGCCGCTGTCGTCGGCACGCAACGCGCAGGTGCTCGTCGCGCTGATGCCGTGGCCGGGCAGCGCGTGCGAGAACACGGTGGTCAGCACCGCGTCTTCCAGCTCCGGGGCCAGGTGCTCGATCCCCTTGCGGTCGTCGCCGTAGGGAACGTCCTGTCCGATGGCGTCGATCATCAGGCAGTCGTCGATGACGATCTGCTGGTGCATCGGGTTGTCCGCGATCACCCGCGTGACCCGGGAATCGCCGTCGGCGAGATAGTTGACGTAGTGCAGTCGGGTGCCCGCGCCCTTGCCGCCGAAGTGGTGCTCGACGTCGAGCACCTGCGCCAGCGCCAGGAATTCGGGAATCGCGATCGGTCGTGCCACCCCCGGCAGCAACGCGGCATAGTCGATTCGCAGCGGGCCGACCGAGCCTTGCTCGATTTCCTGCTGCAACTGCCTCGGTGTCAGCGCGCGTCCATATCTGCCCACGAGGTAGCTGGCCTGGCCCCGCGGAAGCGACGCCAGCACGGCGGCGGCCGCGATCGGCGTCAGCGCCTTGTCGTCGTCGGCGCGCGACGTGCTGGCCTGGCCGTCGTTGCCGTCGCGCCCGGACCAGGCGACTGCCCGGAAACGCAGTGCACGCCCGTCGCACACGGTCTGGTAGTGGGTCACCACGAACCAGCCGTCGTCCGGGGTCGAGCCGGTGGGGTCGTCGTCGGGCTTGAAGCGGAATCCGCGCGGCGCGCCGGACGCGAACAGCGCGCTGAAGTCGGCGCCGATCGCTGCCAGCTGCGGGTGCGACGCGCCGTAGGCGCCGGGCGCGCGCTGCGACGGGTCGTAGTCGCCCGGCAGGTCCACCGCCTCGATCTCGGGCACGTGCAAGCTCTGGCGGTAGTCGGTGCCGAGTACGCGAATCAGCTGGCCGGTGTCGTTGACCGGCACCACGTAGGTGGTGTCGCCATTCGAGCGTGCCCAGCCGCGGTCATAGGCCGCACCGGTCACTGCGTGCGACGGAGCGGCCCACGCGGCCAACAGCAGCGCGCATGAAGCCGGGAGGCGCGCGATGCGCCGGGAAGCGGCAGACAGTGCGGGCATCGCTTCGGTTCCTGGGTGGGCGGGGTGAGGTTGGGGCGGGGGCGGCGGCTCGCCGGCGCGCTGTTGCGTTCGACGGCGCGAGGCGCGCAAAGTTCCCGCGGCTCGGCGCGCTGCGCGCGGCCTGGGGGCGATGGCAACGGTCGTGTCGCTCGCCGGCTTGCCGGATCGGGCCGACGCGGCATGGCAGGAATTTGGACCCTATGGTTCATTTTCAGCACGACCGTCCACAAAAATACAAAAATCTCGTGTAAGAAAAGGAGGAATCTGGTTTTTCTGGCGTTGTGAAGTGTTTTGCGTTGCATCAAAAGCGCTGCTAAAGTACCCGAAGGTTCAGGCGTCATCGGACCGCTGTGCGCGTGCGCGGGGTACCCGGGGGCGCGCATGGTGCTTCACCCACTCCCTGCCGGCAGACCCGGCGTAACAGTGAGCTCACCATGACCATTCAGCAGCAGCGCGCGAACTCGTACCTGTTCGGCGGCAACGCTCCCTATGTCGAGGAGCTGTACGAGGCGTACCTGGCCAATCCGGGCGCCGTGCCCGACCACTGGCGGGACTATTTCGACGCGCTCCAGCATGTGCCGGCAGTCGACGGCAGCAACTCCCGTGATATTCCCCACGCCCCGGTGGTGTCGGCGTTCGCCCAGCGCGCGCGCAGCGGCGCACCGCGCGTGGTGCAGCCGGGAGCCGACCTGGAGCTGGCACGCAAGCGTGTTGCCGCCCAGCAACTGATCGCCGCGTATCGCAACGTGGGTGTGCGCTGGGCCGACCTCGACCCGCTCAAGCGCGCCGAGCGCCCCGAGATCCCCGACCTGGAGCCGTCGTTCTACGGCTTCACCGATGCCGACCTGGAAACCAGCTTCAACGTCAGCAACACCTATTTCGGCCAGGAGACGATGAGCCTGCGCGAGCTCATCAACAACCTGCACGAGACTTATTGCGGCTCGATCGGCGCCGAGTTCATGTACCTCAGCGACCAGGGCCAGAAGCGCTGGTGGCAGCAGCGCCTGGAGAGCATTCGCACCCGCCCGAGCTTCAGCCCCGAGAAAAAGCGCGACATCCTGGACAAGCTGACCGCGGCCGAGGGCCTCGAGCGCTACCTGGCGACCCGCTACGTGGGACAGAAGCGCTTTTCCCTCGAAGGCGGGGAGAGCTTCATCGTCGGCATGGACGAGGTCATCCTGCGCGGTGCCGAGCGCGGCGCGCAGGAGGTGATCATCGGCATGGCGCACCGCGGGCGCCTGAACGTGCTGGTCAACACGCTGGGCAAGCGCCCGAAGGACCTGTTCGACGAATTCGAGGGCAAGCACGCCTCCGACCTGCCGTCGGGTGACGTCAAGTACCACCAGGGCTTTTCCAGCGACGTGTCGACGCCTTCGGGCCCGATCCACCTGTCGCTGGCGTTCAACCCGTCGCATCTGGAGATCGTCAACCCGGTGGTCGAGGGCTCGGTGCGCGCGCGCCAGGAGCGCCGCGGCGACAAGAGCGGCCAGCAGGTGCTGCCGGTACTGGTGCACGGCGACGCCTCCTTCGCCGGCCAGGGCGTGGTCATGGAAACCCTGGCGCTGGCGCAGACCCGCGGCTATTCCACCGGCGGCACGCTGCACATCGTGATCAACAACCAGATCGGGTTCACGACGTCGGATCCGCGCGACGCGCGCTCGACGCTGTACTGCACCGACGTGGTCAAGATGATCGAGGCGCCGGTGCTGCACGTCAACGGCGACGATCCCGAGGCCGTGGCGCTGTGCTGCCAGCTCGCGGTGGACTATCGCGCGGAGTTCGGCCACGACGTGGTCGTCGACATCGTGTGCTTCCGCAAGCTCGGCCACAACGAGCAGGACACGCCGGCGGTGACCCAGCCGCTGATGTACAAGAAGATCGCCGCCCACCCCGGCACGCGCAAGCTCTACGCCGACCGCCTGGCCAGCCAGGGCATGCTGGGCGACGCGGACGCCGACGCCATGGTGCAGGCCTTCCGCCAGGCCATGGAGGACGGCGAGCGCGCGCTCGAGCCGGTGCTGTCGAACTACAAGAGCAAGTTCGCAGTCGACTGGAGCAATTTCCTCAATCGCAAGTGGACCGACAGCGCCGATACCTCGCTGCCGATGACCGAGCTCAGGCGTCTGGCCGAGCGCATCACGAGCATCCCCGACGACCTGAAGCTGCATCCGCTGGTCGAGCGCGTGATCGCCGACCGCGCGCGCATGGGCCGCGGCGAGCTCACCCTCGACTGGGGCATGGGCGAGCACCTCGCCTTCGCGTCGCTGGTGGCCAACGGCTACCCGGTACGCCTGTCGGGCGAGGATTGCGGCCGCGGTACCTTCAGCCACCGGCACGCCGTGCTGCACGACCAGAAGCGCGAGCGCTGGGACGCCGGCAGCTACGTTCCGCTGCAGAACGTCTCCGACGACCAGGCGCCGTTCGTGGTCATCGACTCGATCCTGTCGGAAGAGGCGGTGCTGGGCTTCGAGTACGGCTATTCGACCGCCGACCCCAACACGCTGGTGATCTGGGAAGCCCAGTTCGGCGATTTCGCCAACGGCGCGCAGGTCCTGATCGACCAGTTCATCTCCGCCGGCGAGGTCAAGTGGGGTCGCGCGTCGGGCCTGACGCTGATGCTGCCGCATGGCTACGAGGGCCAGGGGCCGGAACACTCGTCGGCGCGCCTCGAGCGCTACCTGCAGCTTTGCGCCGAGACCAACATGCAGGTGTGCCAGCCGACCAACCCGGCGCAGATCTTCCACCTGCTGCGCCGGCAGATGATCCGCCAGTTCCGCAAGCCGCTGGTGATCATGACCCCGAAGTCGCTGTTGCGCCACCCCGAGGCGCGCTCCGACCTCAGCGAATTGTCGAACAGCCATTTCCACACCGTGCTGGGCGACAGCGGCGATCTGGATCCGGCGAAGGTCAAGCGCATGGTCGTGTGCAGTGGGCGCGTGTACTACGACCTGCTCGCCGAGCGCCGCCAGCGCGAGAGCCAGGACGTGGCCATCGTGCGCCTGGAGCAGCTCTACCCGTTCCCGCACAAGGCCTTCGCGGCCGAGTTGCGGCGCTTTCCCAACGTGCGCGACATCGTCTGGTGCCAGGACGAGCCGCAGAACCAGGGTGCGTGGTTTTTCATCCAGCACCATGTGCACGACAACATGCAGGAAGGCCAGCGCCTGGGTTACGCCGGGCGCCCGGCCTCGGCCTCGACCGCGGTGGGTTACTACGCCAAGCACGCGGAGCAGCAAAAGGAACTGCTGGCGGCCGCCTTCGGCAAGCTCAAGGGCTTCATCCTCAGCAAGTGAGTCCGCCAGGGGGCGCGCGGCCATGCCGCGCGCCCCGCACGGCACGGCGTGATCCTCGCGCCGTCCACCACCCCACATACCCTACCCATCGCGAGATCCCACCATGGCACTGATTGATGTCAAGGTCCCCCAATTGTCCGAATCCGTGGCCGAGGCCACGCTGCTTCAGTGGAAGAAGAAGCCCGGCGAAGCCGTGGCTCAGGATGAAATCCTGATCGAGATCGAAACCGACAAGGTCGTGCTCGAAGTGCCGGCTCCCAGCGCCGGCGTGCTCGCCAGCATCGCCAAGGGCGACGGCGCCACCGTGGTCGCCGACGAGTTGATCGCCACCATCGATACCGAGGCCAAGGCCGGTGCGGTGGCGGCCGCCGCCCCCGCCGCGCCTGCCGCGCAGGCGGCGGCCCCCGCGGCGCCCCAGGCCGCGGCGCCGCAGTCGAGCGCCGGCGTGGCCATGCCCGCGGCGGCGAAGATCCTCGCCGAGCAGGGCGTGGCCGCCGACGCGGTGGCCGGAAGCGGCCGCGGCGGACGCATCACCAAGGGCGACGCGCTCGGTGCGGTGGCCGCCAAGGTCTCGGCTCCGGCAGCCGCCGCGGCGGCTGCGGCGGCGCCGTTCAATACCCCGCAGGCGCTGCCGCAGGTGGATGCCCAGGTCGACCTGTCGGCCTATGCCGAGCGTCCCGAGCAGCGCGTGCCGATGAGCCGCCTGCGTGCGCGCATCGCGCAGCGCCTGGTGCAGTCGCAGTCCGAGAACGCGATCCTGACCACCTTCAACGAAGTGAACATGAAGCCGGTCATGGATCTGCGCAACGCGCACAAGGACCGCTTCGAGAAGGAGCACGGGGTCAAGCTCGGGTTCATGAGCTTCTTTGTCAAGGCGGCGGTGCATGCGCTGCGCAAGTACCCGGTGCTCAACGCCTCGGTCGACGGCAACGACATCATCTACCACGGCTATTTCGACATCGGCATCGCGGTGGGCAGCCCGCGCGGCCTGGTCGTTCCCATCCTGCGCAACGTCGACCAGATGAGTTTCGCCGACATCGAGCGCCAGATCGCCGAGTTCGGCGTCAAGGCGCGCGACGGCAAGCTGTCGATCGAGGAACTCACCGGCGGCACCTTCTCGATCAGCAACGGCGGCGTGTTCGGCTCGATGCTGTCCACGCCGATCATCAACCCGCCGCAGGCAGCCATTCTCGGCGTGCACGCGACCAAGGACCGGCCGGTGGTGGAGAACGGCCAGGTGGTGATCCGCCCGATCAACTACCTGGCGATGAGTTATGACCACCGCATCATCGACGGACGCGAGGCCGTGCTCGGCCTGGTCGCCATGAAGGAGGCGCTGGAAGATCCGTCGCGCCTGCTGCTCAACCTGTGAGGCCCGCGATGGACTACGACCTGATCGTCATCGGCGCCGGGCCCGGCGGCTACATCGCCGCGATCCGCGCCGCGCAACTGGGCCTGTCGGTGGCCTGCATCGACGAGTGGAGCCGCGACGACGGTGCGCCGGCCCCGGGGGGCACCTGCACCAACGTCGGCTGCATCCCGTCCAAGGCCATGCTGCAGTCGTCGGAGCATTACGAGCATGTCGGCCACGGCATGGCCGAGCACGGCATCGACGTCGGCTCGGTCAAGCTCGACCTGTCGCGCATGCTGGCGCGCAAGCAGCAGGTGGTGCGCCAGAACAACGACGGCATCCTGTACCTGTTCAAGAAGAACAAGGTCAAGTTCGTGCACGGCCACGCCGCTTTCGCCGGGCGCAGCGACGCCGGCTTCGAGGTCGCGGTGCAGGGCGCCGAGCCGGCCACGCTGCGCGCGCGCCAGGTGATCGTGGCCACCGGCTCGCGCCCGCGCGCGCTGCCGGGCCTGCCCTTCGACGAGCAGCGCGTGCTGTCCAACACCGGTGCGCTGGCACTGGCCAAGGTGCCGCAGCGCATGGGCATCATCGGTGCCGGCGTGATCGGGCTCGAAATGGGCTCGGTGTGGCGCCGCCTGGGTGCCAAGGTCACGGTGCTCGAGGCGCTGCCCGATTTCCTGGGGGCTGCCGATACCCAGGTCGCCAAGGAGGCGCTCAAGCAGTTCACGCGCCAGGGCCTGGACATCCAGCTCGGCGTGAACATCGCCGAGGTCAAGCCGCCGGCCAAGTCCGGCCCGGTGCGCCTGCGCTACACGGACGCCAAGGGGGGCGAGCAGCAGCTCGAGGTCGACGCGCTGATGGTGTCCATCGGTCGCGTGCCCCACACCGACGCGCTGCAGCTCGACAAGGTCGGCCTCAAGCTCGACGAGCGCGGCTTCATCCCGGTCGATGCCGACTGCCGCAGCGAGGTGCCCGGAATCTGGGCCATCGGCGACGTCGTGCGCGGCCCGATGCTGGCGCACAAGGCCGAGGAGGAGGGGGTGGCGGTGGCCGAGCGCCTGGCAGGCCAGAAGCCCCACGTGGACTTCAACACCGTGCCGTGGGTGATCTACACCAGCCCGGAAATCGCGTGGGTGGGGCAGACCGAGCAGGCGCTGAAAGCGGCCGGGAGAGCCTACCGCAGCGGCAGCTTTCCGTTCATGGCCAACGGGCGCGCACGCGCGCTGGGCGACACCACGGGCTTCGTCAAGATGCTCAGCGACGCCGCCACCGACGAGATCCTGGGCGTGCACGTGATCGGGCCGATGGCCTCCGAGCTGATTTCCGAGGCCGCCGTGGCGATGGAGTTCAAGGCCAGCGCCGAGGACATCGCACGCATCTGCCACGCCCATCCGACCTTGTCGGAAGCGATGAAGGAAGCCGCGCTGGCGACCGATTCGCGCGCGCTGAACTTCTGAACCACCGGTCGGCGCCCATGCCCGTCGGCATGGGCGCCGCAGCGATGCACCCGATGAATTTCAGCGAACACGCCCTGCGGCAACTGGGCGAGCGCGGTTTCGTGCCCGACGCGGCGCAGCGCGCAGCGATCGATCGCCTGCAGCTCGCGCAGGACGAGTGGGTCGCCTACAAGTCGCGTCGCTCCAGCGCCGTGCGCCGCCTGCTGGTGCACCCGGACCTGCCTCGCGGGGTCTACATGTGGGGGGGTGTCGGCCGCGGCAAGAGCTTTCTCATGGACGCGTTCTACGCCACGGTCCCGGTGGTTCGCAAGACGCGACTGCATTTCCACGAGTTCATGCGCGAGGTGCAGCGTGAACTCGCGGCGTTGCAGGGCACGCGCAACCCGCTGCAGGAACTGTCGAGGCGCATCGCGCGGCGATTCCGGCTGATCTGCTTCGACGAATTCCACATCAGCGACGTCACCGACGCGATGATCCTGGACCGGCTGCTGGAAAGCCTGTTCGAAGACGGCGTGGTCCTCATGGCCACCAGCAACTTCCACCCGGACGGCCTGTATCCGGACGGCCTGCATCGAGATCGCATCCTGCCGGCCATCGAGCGCCTGAAGCAGCACCTGGACATCGTTCGGGTCGACGCAGGGGTCGACTATCGCCAGCAGGCCCTGCGCGAAGTGACCCTGTACCACCGGCCGCTGGGCGAAGCCGCCGATGCCGCGATGCGCGCAAGCTTCGAACGCCTGGCCGACGGCGCCGACGAGGACCCCTGCCTGTTCGTCGAGCAGCGCAGCCTGCGTGCGCTGCGTCGCGCAGGGGGCGTGGTGTGGTTCGATTTCGAGACCCTGTGCAACACGCCTCGCTCTCCCGGCGACTATCTCGAGCTCAGCTCTCGCTTTCACACCATCCTGCTCAGCGGCGTGCCGCGCATGGGACCCGAGCAGGCCACCGCGGCGCGTCGGTTCACGCTGCTGGTGGACGTGCTGTACGATCGGTCGGTCAAGCTCGTGATGTCTGCCCAGGACGAGCCGCAGGGCTTGTATCGAAGCGGACCGCTGGCGCATGAATTCGAGCGCACCGTTTCGCGTCTGCTGGAAATGCAGACTCCCGCGTACCTGCAGCGGCAGCGACGCGAAGTGCAAACCGCATTGACCTGATGAGACTCGCTCCTGCTCGCGCGCGCGTTCTCGCGCGCGCGCTGTGCCTGTTCGGCACGCTCGCCGGGCTCGTGCCGCCGTCGGTCTGGGCGGCAGCGCAACTCGCGTCGGCGTCGGCGCCGGCCGCCAACGCGCGTGGGCGCGAGCAGCAGCGGCACCTGCTGCGGATGCAGCAGCACGAGCTCGACCAGCGCTACGCCGTGCAACGTGCGCAGTGCATGCACCGCTTCCTGGTGTTCCATTGCCTCGACGCTGCGGCGCGGAACTACCGCGACGCGCAGCGGGCATTGCGAGTTCGCCAGCAGGCGCTGGACCTGCTCGATCGCCAGGAGCGCGCCGAGCAGGAGCGTGCGCGTGTGCGCGCCAATCTTGCGGCGCGCGTGCCGGTCGACCCGGCCGTGGTGCGCGCCGAACGCGAGCGGCGAATCCGCCTGCAGCGCCAGGCCCGCTCGATCGAGCAGCAGCGCGCGGTGTCGGCGGCGTCCGCGCCCCGCGCGAGTCGCGCGCACCCCGCCGGCGGGGCGCGGGGGGCGCTGCCGACCGCGCCATCGGGCATCGGGCAAGCGCTGCAGGGCGCTTCGCAGGCGCGCGCCGCGCAAGCCGAGCGCCAGCAACGGCAAGAGGCTTATCAGCGCTTGCGGCAGCGCGTGCAGGAACAACAGCGTCGGGGCAGCCCGCCAGCGCCGCCGCTGCCGGTGCCGCCGGCGTCGGGCCCCCTGCTGCCGCTGCGCTGAGCTCCGCTGGCGCGTCAGCGTCGCCCGGCCTTGCGCCCGGGGACCGGAAGAGGGGTGTCGAAGTCCGGGAATTCGATCCTGGGCGCCGGCGGTGGTGCCGGGGCCGCTGGCGGCGCGCTGAGCTTGAGCACGGCCAGCGACAGGTTGTCGCCGCGCCCGCCCGCGCGCTGGCGCGCCTTGGCGATCAGGGTCTCGCAGGCCTCGCGCGGCTCCAGTGCGTCGAGGGTCGCGCCCAGCTCGGCATCGGGGAAATAGTGCCACACCCCGTCGCTGCACAGCAGCAGCGAGTCGCCGGCCTCCAATTGCAGCGTGGCCACGCTGCGCGGAGGATCCTCCGGAGTCCCCAGGCTGGCGGTGAGCACATTGCTCATCGGGTGACTTCGTGCCATGGCTTCGGACAGGCCGCCGCTGTCGACCAGGTCCTGCACGTACGAGTGGTCGCGCGTGCGTTGCCGCAGCACGCCACCGCGGAACAGGTGAATGCGCGAATCGCCGACATGGGCCCACCAGCAGGCGCCGTCGGCGTGCAGCAATGCGCAGGCCACCGTGGAGTGCGGCTCCTGTTCGGCTGACATTGCCGTCAGGCGGATCATCGCATGGGCCTCCTGCAGGATGGTCCCCAGAAGCTCCGCAGGGTCGTCCTTGGACGGGATGTAGCGCTCGAACAGCTGCGATGCCGTGATCATCACCTGGTCGGCCGCCATGCGCCCGCCGCTGCGCCCGCCCATGCCGTCGGCCACCACCGCCAGCACGGCGCCGCGCACGCGCGGATGCGCGAACACCTCCACGCGGTCCTGCTGGTATTCGCGGTCGCCGCGGTGGGTGCCGATGGCAGCTTGCAGTTGCAGCGGCTTTCGTACTGGAATCATGGAGCGATCAGGGGTCCCTACAATGCAAGGTCGCATCTTCCGACGCCGGCCCGCGAGCCGCACGAGCCCGTTTGAATCCGCCCGAGCAAGACCTGCTGCATTGTAGGCACGACGAGCCTGTCGCCGAGCCTGCCGACGACGATCCCGTCTGGGGTGGCGCCGGCCTGCTGGCCGCGGCCCTGCCGGGCTGGCGCGCGCGCGCGGGCCAGCAGGCGCTGGCCGACGCGGTGCGCCAGGCCATCGAGCAGCGCTCGATCCTGCTCGCCGAGGCCGGCACCGGCACCGGCAAGACCCTCGCCTACCTGGTCCCGGCGCTGCTGCACGGCGAGCGCGTGGTGGTGTCCACGGCCACGCGGGCCTTGCAGGACCAGCTGTCGCGCAAGGACCTGCCGCTGGCCTGCCAGGCGCTGGGCCTGCAGGTGCGCAGCACCGTGCTCAAGGGGCGCGCCAATTACGTGTGCCTGTACCGGCTGGGGCGCGCCCAGCACGACGGCCTGCTCGACAGCCGGCGCGCCGTGCAGCAGTTGCGCGAGGTGCTGCGATTCGCCGCCGGTTCGAACGACGGCGACCTGTCGGGACTGGCCGGGCTGGACGAGAACTCGGCAGTGCTGCCGCTCGTGACATCCACGCGTGACAACTGCCTGGGCTCGGAGTGCCCGGATTTTCGCAAGTGTTTTGTCATGAAGGCCCGACGCGAGGCGCTGGCCGCTGATGTCGTGGTGGTCAACCACCATCTGTTCTTCGCCGATCTGGCGCTGCGCGGCGACGGCGTGGCCGAGCTGCTGCCGGCAGCCACGACCGTGGTGCTCGACGAGGCACACCAGCTGGCCGACACCGGGGCGCAGTTCCTGGGCAGTGCCGTGGGCACGGCGCAGGCGCAGGAGCTGGCGCGCGATGCGCAGGCCTGCGGCTTGCAGCACGCACGCGGCATGGCCGACTGGCCGCTGCTCGGTGCCGCGCTGGTCAAGGCCGCGCGCGATGCGCGCCTGTGCGCCGGTCCGGGGGCCCAGCGGCTGGACTGGGCGCAGGCGCAGGCGCTGGCCGGCTGGCGCGACGCGCTGCGCGCGTGGAGCGAGCGCCTCGATGCGCTGCTGGCCGCGCTGGCGCAGGTCGAGGACGCCGCGCCGGAGTTCAGTCGCCTGGCCGAGCGCTGCCGCGAACAGCAGCGCCTGCTGGCGACCTGGCAGCTCGGCCCTGACGACGCTGCCGACGCCGCGGGGCCGGCCGACAGCGTGCGCTGGCTGGAAGTGGGTACGCACCACATGCGCCTGCTGGCGACGCCGCTGGGCATCGGGCCGGCGTTCTCCGCGCTGCTGGCCGAGCGCGAGCAGGCCTGGGTACTGGTGTCGGCGACCTTGACCGTCGACGGCAGCTTTCGCTACGCGCGGGCGCGCCTGGGCCTGGGTGAGCAAAGCCCTGCGCTGCAGCCGCCTGCCGGCGGCGAGCGAAGCCGCTTGCGCGAACTGCGCGTATCGAGTCCCTTCGACTACGCCACGCAGACCCGGCTGCTGGTGCCGCGCCGCGGCTTCCACCCGGCGGACGCGGATCACGCAACGCGCGTGGCCGAACTCGCGGCGCGGCTGATCGCGGTCAATCCGGGCGGAAGTTTCGTGCTCACCACGACGTTGCGCGCGATGGCGCGCATCGCCGCGCGCCTGCGCGAGCTGCTGCCGGCCGATCGCACGGTGCTGGAGCAGGCCAGCGAACCCAAGAGCGTGCTGTTGCGGCGCTTCGCCGCCGATGCCCGCGCCGTGCTGGTGGGCAGCCACAGTTTCTGGGAGGGAGTGGACTTCCCCGGAGAGCAGCTGACCCTGGTGGTAATCGACAAGCTGCCGTTCGCGCCGCCCGACGACCCGATGGTCGCTGCGCGCCTGGCACGCCTGGAGGCCGCCGGCCGCAGCGGCTTCATGGACTATTCGCTGCCTCAGGCAGCGCTGGCGCTGCAACAGGGCGCGGGTCGCCTGGTGCGCGGCGAGCACGACTGGGGCGTGCTCGCGGTGTGCGACCAACGCCTGGTCGCCACCGGATGGGGGCGCAGGCTGCTGGCCTCGCTGCCCGGGTTCACGCGTGTCGAGTCGATCGAGCCGGCGGTCGAATTCCTGCGTGCGCGCGGCAACGTGGACCGGCCCTGAACAGCCTGTGAAGGTCAGGCGCTCACCACAGGCTCCACCAGCGCGTGCGACGCTGCGGCAGCGGGCCGGTCAGGTAGGGGCTGTTCGGGTAGTTCAGGCGCAGCACGCGCTGCGTGTCGTCGCGCAGCTGGGTCAGACCGAGGCGGTCGTAGCTGTTCATCAGCACACCCAGCGCGAGCTGGGTCGACGGCGTGTCCGGGTAGTCGCGCAGGGTTTCCTGCGCGCGGTCCGCCGCCGCCACGTAGGCACCGCGGTCGAAGTAGAACAACGCGACGTGCGCGTCGTACTGGCCGAGCGAGTTGACGATGAAGCGCATGCGCTCGCGCGCATCCGGGGCGTACTTGCTGTGGGGAAAACGCGTGACCAGCTGCTTGAACGCCTCGAAGGATTCCTTCGCACCGCGCTGGTCCCGCTCGTACTGCGCCTGGTCGGCGAGTTCGGAGAACAGCGTCTGGTTGTCGTAGAAGTTGATCAGCCCCTTCAGATACAGCACGTAATCCACCGCGGGGTTGTTCGGGTAGATGTGCAGGAAGCGGTCGCAGGCGGCCAGCGCCTGCGCGCGGTCCCCCTGCTTGTAGTAGCCGTAGGCCACCTCGATCAGCGCCTGCTGCGCCAGCACGCCGTAGGGATAGCGGCTCTCGAGCTTCTCGTAGTACTTGGTCGCCGTGTCGTAGGCGCCGTTGTTCATCTCGTCGCGCGCCTCGCTGTAGAGCTTGGCCGCCGACCAGCCGGCGGTGATGTCGGTGCTGCCGCTGGATGCGCAGGCGCCCAGACCCAGCACGCTCGACAGGACAAGCAGGCGCAGCAGCCAGCGCGCGCCGCGCGCGCCGGACGGGGGGAAAGTGCGATTCACGTCGAGACTCGTGGTAGTGGCGCCAAGCTTTTCATTATAGGAACCCCCTCGCGGCTTCCGGGGCGTCGGGTCTGCCGGGCCCCTTGCGCCGGGAGTCCGGGCGGGGTGCACTATGCTCGCGTCATGCAAGCGTGCGATCCCAGTCAGTCGCCCGGCGCCGTGTCCGCACAGGATTGGAGCCAGGCCGACGATGACGCGGCCGTCGAGTCGCAGGGCGCCGAGCCGGCCGTGCTGACGGCGCGAATTCCGGTGTCCCTGGCGGGCGAGCGTCTCGACAAGGTGCTGGCGCAGTTGTTCGGGCAATTCTCGCGCAGCCGCCTGCGTGCGTGGTGCGAGGCCGGCCTGGTGCGCATGGGCGCCGCGGTCGCCGCGCCCCGCAGCAAGGCGCGCGCCGGTGCCGAGGTGGCGCTGCAGGTGCCCGTCGACCCGGAGGCGGCGGCCTTCGCGCCCGAGCCCGTGCCGCTGAGCGTGGTGTGGGAGGACGCGGACCTGGTGGTCATCGACAAGCCGGCCGGACTGGTCGTGCACCCGGCCGCCGGCAACTGGAGCGGCACGCTGCTCAACGGACTCCTGGCACGCTTTCCCGATGCGTCGGCACTTGCGCGCGCCGGCATCGTGCACCGCCTCGACAAGGACACCAGCGGCCTGATGGTCGTCGCGCGCAGCCTGCAGGCGCAGACCGATCTGGTGCGTCAGCTGCAGGCGCGCAGCATCAGCCGCCAGTACCTCGCGCTCGTGTGGGGGGAGCTGCCTCGCGCGACCTGGGTCGACGCCCCCATCGGCCGGCATCCGCGGGATCGCCTGCGCATGGCGGTGGTTGCGTCCGGAAAGCCGGCGCGCACGCGCTTCGAGAGCCTGGGCAGCTGCCGGGGCGGGCTCGGCACGGTCAGCGCGCTGCGCTGCGTGCTGGAAAGCGGACGCACCCACCAGATTCGCGTGCATGCCCAGCATCTGGGCCTGCCGCTGCTCGGAGATGCGCTGTACGGCCGGCGTGGCGCGCCTGCGCTCGGCCTGCAGCGCCAGGCGCTGCACGCGGTGCTGCTGCGCCTGCGGCATCCGCGCAGTGGCCAGTGGATGCAATGGCGCAGCGCTGTGGCCGCAGACATCGCCGCGCAATGGAGCCAGCTCGGCGGCGATCCGCGGGTCCTGGACTGCGAAGACTGGACCGCGCTGCCCGATGCGCGGCCGGGGTTGCCATGAGCGGCGCGGGCGACGCCGGCGCGGCGGCCATGCCGGCGTCGTGGAGCGTGCTGCAGTGGCCCGGCAACCCGCGCGTGCGCGGGCTGCTGACCACGCGCGTCGGAGGCTGCAGCGCGGGAGCCTACGCGGCGGCGGATGGCAGCGGTGGCATGAACCTGGGCGCGCATGTCGGCGACGACCCCGTGGCGGTGAGCCGCAACCGCGAACTGCTGGCGGCGCGGCTGGCGGGCGCCGAGCCCGTATGGCTGGAGCAGGTCCATGGCAGTGACGTGGCCGATCTGGACGCATGGCCTGGCGGCAGCGTGCCGCGTGCCGACGCCGCCTTGCTCACGCGCCGCGGGCTCGCCGCGTGCGTGCTGGTGGCCGACTGTCTTCCGGTTCTGCTGGCCGCTCCCGATGCGCGTGGCGTGGCCGCCGCGCATGCCGGCTGGCGCGGCTTGTCGGGTGGCGTGCTCGAGCATGCGGCGGCGGCGCTGGCCCGCCGCGCCGGCTGCGACGCCGCCCAGTTGCAGGCCTGGCTCGGCCCGGCGATCGGTCCCGCGCACTTCGAGGTCGGCGACGAGGTGCGCGAGGCCTTCGTCGGAGTCGACGCGCGCGCCGCTTCGGCCTTCGTGCCCGGCCCGAGGCACGGCAAATGGATGGCCGACCTGTTCGAACTGGCTCGCATGCGCCTGCAGCGAGCCGGGCTTTTGCGCCGGTGCATACTGGGCGGGGGAATCTGCACGGTATCCAACCCCTCGATTTATTACAGTTTCCGGCGCGATCGAGTCACCGGGCGCCAGGCCGCGCTGGTCTGGCTGGACTGAACCGGCAGTTCCTGCGCCGCCGGCCGGGCTCGGCTTTGCGTTGACACCCGGAGGGCTTTGTTCAAGAATGGTTTGATGGTGGTTAACGCTGCTAATACCATCGATTTTCTTGCAAGCAGCGACGTCAACGTCTTGATATTCAGGGTTGTCCGTATTTTGTTGACAGCTTCCTTACAATTTCCCGGATCGATTCGCCCGTTGTACCGGGCGAGCGGCGTGACTCGCGCCAGGCCGGGAGTTCGCCTGGAACCCTCACGTCATGTCCGCCGATTCCCCGCACAGCTTCGTCGACCCGACCCGGGCGACCGCCGCGTTGGCCGAGGGCTTGCAGCAAGCCTTCGCCACCAGCCTGCAGGCCTCCGGAGCAGGGCTGTTCCGTCTCGACCAGGCGCGCGTGGCCGAGATCCAGGCGCGCTTCGGCCAGGAGTATGCGCAGCTGTGGGTCGGCTTGCTGGGCGGCAGCGTGGAGGCGCCGCAACTGCGTGACCGGCGATTTGCCGGGGAGGCCTGGCGCAGCAACCGTTTCTCGGCGTACACGGCGGCGCTGTACCTGCTCAACGCGCGAGCGCTGCTCGAACTGGCCGATGCCGTGCAGGCCGATCCGAAGACCCACCAGCGAATTCGCTTCGCGGTGCAGCAATGGGTCGACGCGGCGGCTCCCAGCAATATCTGGGCCCTCAACCCCGATGCGATGAGCGAGGCCGTGCGCAGCGGCGGCGAGAGCCTGCGCAGGGGCATGGACAACCTGCTGGGAGACATGCTGCGCGGCAAGCTCACGCAGACCGATGAAAGCCAGTTCGAGATCGGGCGCAACGTCGCCACCACGGAAGGCGCAGTGGTGTTCGAGAATGCCTGGTTCCAGCTGATCGACTACCGACCGTTGAAGACGCGCGTGCACCAGCGGCCGCTGCTGATCGTTCCGCCTTGCATCAACAAGTACTACATCCTGGATCTGCAGCCCAGCAACTCGCTGGTGCGCTACGCGCTCGAGCAGGGGCATCGCGTGTTGCTGGTGTCCTGGCGCAACCCCGACGCTTCGTGCGGCGACTGGACCTGGGACGACTACGTCGAGCATGGGGTGCTGGAGGCGATTCGCGTCGCGGGGGAGATCGCTGCCGCCGCGCGGGCCGCGCCGGCAGCCGGTGCGCGCAAGCGGGCGCGCGCGTCTGCGCCGGCGCCTGACGAATCGGGTATCAACGCGCTGGGTTTCTGCATCGGAGGTACCTTGCTGGGCACGGCGCTGGCGATCCTGCGCGCGCGCGGACAGCGCCCGGTGCACAGCGCCACCTTCCTGACCACGCTGCTGGATTTCTCGGACACCGGCGTGCTCGACGTGTTCGTCGACGAGGCCCAGGTCGCGATGCGCGAGGCCACCATCGGACGCGGCGGACTGCTCGCCGGGGCCGAACTGGCGGCGGCATTCTCGAGCCTGCGCCCCAACGACCTGACCTGGAACTACGTGGTCGGCAATTACCTGAAGGGCGAAACCCCGCCGCCCTTCGACCTGCTGTACTGGAACGCCGACAGCACGAACCTGCCCGGGCCGTTCCTCGCCTGGTACCTGCGCAACACCTATCTGGAGAACAAGCTGTCCCAGCCGGGTGCGCTGCGTGTGTGCGGCACCGAACTGGACCTGTCGCGCATGGACCTGCCCGCGTATGTGTACGCGTCGCGCGAGGATCACATCGTGCCCTGGGCCACGGCGTACGCTTCGGCGCGCGCTCTCGGGGGACAGACCCGCTTCGTGCTGGGAGCGTCGGGACATATCGCCGGAGTCATCAACCCGCCGGCCGCCGGCAAGCGCAGCCACTGGCTTCCCGCCGAACCCGGGCGGGGCCGGGGTTCGAAGGCGGCACGGGCATCGTCGCTGCCAGCCGATGCGCAGCAGTGGCTGGGGCAGGCTGTCGAGCGTGCGGGAAGCTGGTGGCCCGACTGGGCGGCATGGCTGGCCGCGCAGGCCGGGGAGTTGCAGGACGCGCCGCGTGCGTACGGCGGCGCAGGACATGAGGTCATCGAGCCGGCCCCCGGGCGTTATGTCCGGGTCCGTGCCTGAGTCGGGCAGGACGGTTCGCATTCGCGCAGACCCTGCGGGGCCGAAGGCATTGTGGTTTTCTTCTTGAGGCAATCCGAGATGAGTGAAGATATCGTGATCGTTTCCGCCGTCCGCACCGCGGTCGGCAAGTTCGGCGGCTCGCTGGCGCGTAGCGCGGCGGTCGACCTGGGTGCGCTGGTCGTGCGCGAGGCGGTGGCGCGCGCCGGCATCGAGCCGGGGCATGTCTCCGAGGTGATCCTCGGCCAGGTGCTGCAGGCGGGCTGCGGCCAGAACCCGGCGCGCCAGGCCTCGATCAAGGCCGGGCTGCCCGACAGCGTGCCGGCGATGACCATCAACAAGGTCTGCGGTTCGGGGCTGAAGGCGGTGATGCTGGCGGCGCAGGCCGTGCGCGACGGCGACGCCGAGATCGTCGTGGCCGGCGGACAGGAGAACATGAGCGCTGCTCCGCATGTGCTGCCGGGCTCGCGCGACGGCATGCGCATGGGCAACTGGAGCATGGTCGACACCATGGTGCACGACGGACTGTGGGATGCCTTCAACCACTACCACATGGGCATCACGGCGGAGAACGTGGCCAAGAAGCACGGAATCACCCGCGAAATGCAGGACGCCTTCGCCGCGGCCAGCCAGAACAAGGCCGAGGCGGCGCAGAAGTCCGGGCGCTTCGCCGACGAGATCGTTCCGGTGATGCTGCCGCAGCGCAAGGGTGATCCGGTGGCGTTCACGACCGATGAATTCGTGCGCGCCGGGGCCACGGCCGAGTCGCTGGCCGGGCTGCGCCCGGCTTTCGACAAGTCCGGAACGGTGACCGCCGGCAATGCCTCGGGAATCAACGACGGCGCCGCCGCGGTGGTCGTGATGCGCGCCAGCCGTGCCGCGGCGCTGGGCCTGCGCCCGCTGGCCAGCATCCGCGCCTACTCCAACGCCGGCCTGGATCCGGCGTACATGGGCATGGGCCCGGTTCCGGCATCCACCCGATGCCTGTCGCGAGCCGGCTGGAAGCCGCAGGACCTGGACCTGATGGAAATCAACGAGGCCTTCGCCGCGCAGGCCATCGCGGTCAACCAGCAGATGGGCTGGGACACCTCGCGGGTCAACGTCAACGGGGGCGCGATCGCCATCGGTCACCCGATCGGCGCCAGCGGTTGCCGCATCCTGGTCACGCTGCTGCACGAAATGCAAAAGCGCGACGCCCACAAGGGCCTGGCATCGTTGTGCATCGGTGGTGGCATGGGCGTGGCGCTGGCGGTGGAGCGCTGAGCCGGGTCGAAGGCAATACCCGTAAACGTCGAAAGGAAAACAGTCATGGACAAGAAGGTTGCATATGTCACCGGTGGCATGGGGGGAATCGGCACGGTGATCTGCCGCAAGCTGTGCGAGGCCGGGCACAAGGTGATCGCCGGCTGCGGGCCGAACTCGCCGCGCAAGGACGCCTGGCTGCGCGAGATGCGCGCCCAGGGCTACGACGTGTATGCGTCGGAGGGCAACGTGGCCGAATGGGAGTCGACCTGCGCCGCGTTCCAGCAGGTGTTCGCCGAGCATGGCAAGGTGGACATCCTGGTCAACAACGCCGGCATCACTCGTGACTCGGTGTTCCGCAAGATGGCCTACGACGACTGGGACCGGGTGATCAAGACCAACCTGTACTCGATGTTCAACGTCACCAAGCAGGTCATCGACGGCATGGTCGACCGCGGCTGGGGGCGCATTG
>JAKCDM010000131.1 GCA_021841865.1 Pseudomonadota bacterium | reverse complement strand
TGGCCGGCGCGCGCATCGGCGTGCTCGGCGCCAACGGGCAGGGCAAGTCGACGCTGGTCAAGACCCTGGCCGGCGTGCTCGAGCCGCTGGCCGGGCGCGTGCACCCGGGCGAGGGCGTGGTGCTGGGTTATTTCGCGCAGCAGGAAATGGACGTGCTGCGCCCGGATGAAAGCCCGCTGCAGCACATGCAGCGCCTGGCGCAGGCCATCGGGCGCGCCGCCGCCGAGGCGCGCGACTGGCTCGGACGCTTCCAGTTCGGCGGCGAGCTGGCGACGCAGCCGGTGGGAACCCTGTCCGGCGGCGAACGCGCGCGCCTGCTGCTGGCGATGCTGGTGTGGCAGCGCCCGAACGTGCTGCTGCTCGACGAGCCGACCAACCACCTCGACCTGCCCACGCGCGAGGCGCTGGCGCTGGCCCTGCAGGAATTCGCCGGCGCCATGCTGCTGGTGTCGCACGACCGCGCGCTGTTGCGCGCCGTGTGCGATGAATACTGGCTGGTGGCCGACGGCAAGGTCGCCGATTTCGACGGCGACCTCGACGACTATCAGCGCTGGGTGCTCGAGCGCGCGCGCGCGGCCGCCCGCGACAGCGCGTCTGCGCAGCTGGGCGAATCGCCGGGTGGCTCCGACAACCGCCGCGAGCAGCGCCGCGAATCCGCGCGGCAGCGCCGCGAACGCGACACGCTGCTGGCTCCGCTGCGCAAGCGGCAGGCCGCCGAGCAGCAGCGCCTGGAGAAGCTGGAGGCGCGCCGCGGCGAGCTCGAGGCTGCGCTGGCGTGCGCGAGCACGTCGCCGGGCGAACGCGCCGAGCAGGGTCGCGAGCTCAAGCAGGTGATGCTCGACATCGACGCCTGCGAGCAGCGCTGGCTGGAACTCGAGCAGCAGATGGACGCGCTGGCCTGACGAGCCGCTCCAGGCTCAGTGGCGGCGGCGCGTGGTGTGCCACAGCAACGCGCCGATTCCGGCGGCGGCCAGCGCGAGCCCCGCGGTGTAGCTGGCCCAGAAGCCGGCGGCGCCGAGCAGCCAGGCTGGCGTCCATCCCGTCACGTCGAGCCCGACCACATAGCCCCCGGCCAGGCCGACGCCCCACAAGGCCAGCGCGTACATCGCTCCGGGCAGCGCAGCGATGTGCCACGAGCGCAGCGCGAAGGCGCTGCAGGCCTGCAGCGCGTCGAACACCTGGTACGCGGCGACCAGCGCGAGCAGGTGCCAGGCGACCGCGGCCACGCGCGCGTCGTTGCTGTACCACGACGCGACGACATGGCGCAGCTCGAACAGCAGCAGCGCCGCGCAGGCCGACAGCAGCACCGCGGCGGCCACTCCGGTCCACGCCGCTCGCGCCGCCTCGGCCGGCTGCCCGCCTCCCAGGCGCCGCGCCACCACCGATCCGGTGGCGATGGACAAGGCCAGCGGCAGCATGTAGAGCACCGCGGCGACGTTGGCCGCGATCTGGTGCGCCGCCAGCTGCACGTTGCCGGTGCGCGCGATGAACAGCGCCATGAACGTGAACGACGACACGTCGACCAGCAGGCTGGCGCCGATGGGCAGGCCCAGGCGAAGCAAGGCCCGAAGCTGTGCCGGGTCAGGGCGCACCCAGCCCGCCAGGGCCCGCAGCGGGCGCAGCGCCGGGTCGCGGGCGTGCTGCCAGCAGGCGCTGCCCAGCAGCAGCCATTGGGTCAGGCTGGTGGCGGCGGCGCAGCCCAGCACCCCCAGGTGCGGCAGGCCGTGGAGCCCGAAGCGCTCGGGTGCCACCAGCAGCACGTTGAGCGCGAGCTTGCACGCCAGGCCCAGGCCTTGCGGCAAGGTCACCAGCATCGGCCTGCCGACGGCCTGGCCGAGCGCGACATGGGTGCGGAACAGCATCGCCGCCGGCATGCCCATCGCCAGGATCTGCAGGTAATGGACAGGCAGCGCGGCGTCGCTGCCGGCGGCCAGCCGAAGCAGGGGCTGCGGCCATGACAGCAACGCGCAGCCGATCAGCGCCAGCAGCGCGGCCAGCCACAGGCCCTGGCGGAACACCGCGGCCAGCTGCTGCCTGCGCCCCGCGCCGAATTCCCGCCCGAGCGCCGGCAGCAGAGCCTGGGTCACCCCGGCGAGGCTGAGGTAGGTGGTCATGTAGACGGCCTGACCCAGCGACAGGGTGGCCAGGCCCAGCGTGTCGCCGCTGCGGCCCAGCATGACGGTATCGGCGACTCCGAAGCCGATGATCGCGGCCTGTCCGACGAACACCGCGCCAGCCAGGCGCAACAGCTCTCGCAGCAGGCCGGGGATTCCCGCCGGAGCCGCCGCGGCGCGCTCACGCAGCTCGTGCATGGCTCAGCGCTCCGGCTCGCGGCTCCACAGGCGCAGCAGCTCGTCGCGCTCGCCGGGGCGATTGCCGCTCCACAGCAGGGTTCCTGGCGGCCGCTGCGGCGGCGCGCGGCTGCGCGAAAGGGTCAACAGGTACGGCGCGCGCCGCGCGGCGGGCCCGACGCCGGGCAGGAAACGAGCCCCGCTCCAGTAGCCGAGCAGCGCCTGCTGCGCCGGATTGAGCCCGAGGGTCTGCACGCGCGGCGCGGGGCCCGCGTGCTGGCGGTTCAGCACATAGGCGATGTCCCGCCCCAGCGGACGGTAGCTGCTGGCGTAGTCGAGCACCGGCAACCACAATGTGCCGACCAGGACCCAGACCAGCGTGACGCCTCCGGCGGACAGCACCATGCCCTTCCACAGCGGATGGCGGTGGCGTCCCACGCGCCACGCGACGACGGCGGCCCATGCCAGGCTGGCCAGCAGCGCCAGCAGCAGCGGCAGCATGCGCAGGTGGGCGTGGTAGCCGGGTGCCAGGCGCGCGATGTTCGCGGCGGGCTGCGCCGGCTCGCCGGTCAGCAGCGCGACCCACAGCACCCACACGACCAGCGCCAGCAGGCTGAAGAACATCAGCGCGAACCAGTCCAGCGCGGCCAGGCTGCCGCGGCGCATCACCGGCAGCGCCAGCGAGCCGAGCACCGCGGCCGGCGGCAGCACCAGCAGCAGCGGGGCGCTGCCGCTGCTGCTGAGCAGGGCCGACAACAGGCACAACATGCCCAGTGCCAGCGGAGCGAGCACGTGCCAGGCCCCCAGCGATGCCCGCCAGCGCCACACCGCCAGGCAGGCCAGCGGCCATGCCGGCCACAGGAACCAGGCCAGCACGCCGAGAAAATGACGCAGCGAACCGGTGTTCGGCCAGCGTGCCGCAGTGGCGCCGTGCACGTGCCAGAGCACCGCCCCGCACACGGCGATGCCGACGAACAGCGCGGGCAGCGAGGCGAAGCGTCGCAAGCCCGGCCCCGGCACGAACAGCAGCAGCGCGCACAGCAGCGCGGCGAACAGGCCCAGCCAGGGCGCGCCGCTCAGGCCCAGCGCCAGCACGCCGCCGCACAGCGCCAGTGCCGCCGCCAGCGCACGCACCGGCACCAGCGACAGGCCGAGCAGCAAGCTGCCGACGCCGGCCAGCTGCACCAGCGCCGGGGTGGTCTCGTGCCCGCGCACCAGCAACCCGAGGCATGCCAGCAGGCTGAGCAGCGCGCCGTCGGCCATCGCGCGGGCATAGGCCACGCGCGGCACCGGCTCGCCGAAGGCGGGCCGCACCGGCTGCGCCTCGTCGCGCAACGCGAGAAAGTAGGCGGCGTGCCAGATCTGCGCCAGGCACAGGCCGAGCACCAGCATGAAGGGCAGCCGGCTGGCTGCAGGCGCTCCGAACCACGCGCCGAACCACCTCACGCCGATGGCGCCCAGCCAGTAGGCCAGCCAGCCACCGTCGACGGCGCGACTCCACAGCGCCGGATGCAGCCAGGTCGAGTGGCCCTGGGCGATCTGCCAGGCCACGCCGAAGGTCTGCCCGTCGCCGGTCCAGGGGTCGCGGCCGACGAAGCCGGGAAGCAGGTAGGCCGCGCACAGCAGCCACAGCGGCCAGCGCGGCAGGCGGGCCACGCTTTCCCTGCTGACCACCGGCCGGGGCGCCGGCGCGCGCGGGGATTCGGCGGAGCGGTTCATGGGCGTGGCAGTGCGGACGTGGCGATGCGAACGCCGTGCTCGGCGCCGCGCGGTGCGGCCGGCATGCGCGCGCCGGGCGATGGGCGAAAAAACGGGCAGCCAGGCTGCCCGTCGATTTCCCGCAGGGGACGGGCCGGCCGTGCCGGTCCCGAGGAATTTACTTCTTGCTGTTCGCGGACGCAGCTGCGCGCGCGAACTTCTGGCGGAACTTGTCCACTCGGCCACCCAGCGAGTCGATGCTCTTCTGCGTGCCCGTGTAGAACGGGTGCGACTCCGACGAGGTGTCCAGCTTGAACAGCGGCAGCTCGCGGCCGTCGTCCATCTTCACGGTCTCGCGGGTCTGCGCGGTCGACGGAATGACGAACTTGCTGCCGTTGGACAGGTCGACGAAGCACACGTCGCGGTATTCGGGGTGGATGCCTGGTTTCATGATGGGGTTTCCGAAAAAGTGCGGCCAGCCGCAGCGCGAGCCCGACGCCATGCGCACGCAAGGCGCTCGCGGCCGCTGTACTTAGCCAAAGGGGCGCATTATCGCATGAATGTGAAGCGCGTCACTTACCCTCCGCGGCGCATCAGGTCGAAGAATTCCGCGTTGTTCTTGGTCTGCTTCATCTTTTCCAGCAGGAACTCCATCGCCTCGATTTCGTCCATCGGATAGAGCAGCTTGCGCAGGATCCAGGCTTTTTGCAGGATGTCCGACTTGAGCAGCAGTTCCTCGCGGCGCGTTCCCGAGCGATTGAGCAGGATGGCCGGATACACCCGTTTTTCCGCCAGGCGGCGGTCGAGGTGGATCTCCATGTTGCCGGTGCCCTTGAACTCCTCGTAGATCACCTCGTCCATGCGGCTGCCGGTGTCGGTCAGCGCGGTTCCGATGATGGTCAGCGAGCCGCCTTCCTCGATGTTGCGCGCGGCGCCGAAAAAGCGCTTCGGGCGCTGCAGCGCGTTGGCGTCGACGCCACCGGTGAGCACCTTGCCGGAAGCCGGAACGACGGTGTTGTAGGCGCGGGCCAGGCGGGTGATCGAGTCGAGCAGGATCACCACGTCCTTCTTCAATTCCACCAGGCGCTTGGCCTTCTCGATGACCATCTCGGCCACCTGCACGTGACGCAGCGCCGGCTCGTCGAAGGTCGAGCTGACCACCTCGCCCTTGACCGAGCGTTGCATCTCCGTGACTTCCTCGGGACGCTCGTCGATCAGCAGCACGATCAACACGACTTCCGGGTGGTTGGCGGTGATGGCATGCGCGATGGACTGCAGCATCACGGTCTTGCCGCTCTTCGGCGGCGCCACCAGCAGGCCGCGCTGGCCCTTGCCGATGGGCGCGATCATGTCGATCACGCGGCCGATGATGTTCTCCTCGGCGCGAATGTCCCGTTCGAGTTTCAGATGCTCCGTCGGAAACAACGGAGTCAGGTTCTCGAACATGATCTTGTTCTTGTTCTGCTCCGGGGTCACGCCGTTGACACGGTCGACCTTGACCAGCGCGAAGTAGCGCTCGCCATCCTTGGGTACCCGCACCTCGCCTTCGATGGAGTCCCCGGTGTGCAGGTTGAAGCGTCGGATCTGGCTCGGCGAGATGTAGATGTCGTCGGGAGATCCGAGGTAGTTCGATTCGGGCGCCCGCAGGAAGCCGAAGCCGTCGGGCAGCACCTCCATCACGCCGTCGCCGAACACTTGTTCGCCGGTGCGAGCCTGACGCTTGAGAATCGCGAACATCAATTCCTGCTTGCGCAGGCGACTTGCGTTTTCGATCTCCAGGCTCGTTGCCATCTCGAGCAACTGGGAGACGTGCATCGCTTTGAGTTCGGACAGGTGCATGGTGGAGCTGGGGCGATGAAGGAACTGAGGCGCAACGGCGCGGCGTCATGCCGGCGCGATGGACAGGCCGTGACTACGGCGGGAGGGGGTGCGGCGTACGGAACGAGTCGCGGGGGCCGGCGGGCGGCCGATGCGGCTTGCGGGCCGCATGCGAAGCGGGGTCTGGATGCGTCGGTTGCGTGGGGGCGCTCGCGCGCCCCGTGGCCCGGTTGCGCGTCAGCGGGGAAAAGCGGGAGGAATCGAGGTGGCCTGGCCGCGGCCTCGCGGGTTTCGCAACGGTGTCGGCCTGGACCCCGCGTGGGTATGCGGGGCGCCCGCGGCACGCGGCCGGCGGACGCATCGGTACTCGGCGGCGCGAGCGACCCGGAGCAAGGCGCCGGGCCCTTCGCGCAACGTCACCGATTATATATTCGCGTCGAGAAAGGAAGTCAGCTGGGTCTTGGAAAGGGCGCCCACCTTGGTGGCCGCGACCTCGCCGTTCTTGAACAGCATCAGCGTCGGGATGCCGCGAATGCCGTACTTGGCCGGTACGTTGCGGTTTTCATCGACGTTGACCTTCATGATCTGCAAGCGACCCTGGTATTCACCGGCGATTTCATCCAGGATCGGAGCCACCATGCGGCACGGGCCGCACCATTCGGCCCAGTAGTCGATCAGCACGGGGGTGGATGATTTCAGCACATCCTGCTCGAAGGACGCATCGGTGGTGTGTTTGATCAGGTCGCTCATGACTATTCCAGGTCGGTACTTTCCCGCGCTCGACGGGCCGCGGGTATGCGGCTGGGCCCATGGGGCTGGCCCGGGCTCTATTTAACCCCGAATCTTGTTCGGACGTGTATCGCTGAATCCTCGCAACGCACAGGACGAATGGTACTTGTCGATGGGGTGGGGGGTATCTTCGCCGTGTGCCCGAAGGCCCGGTCCGCGCGTTGCGCATCGGCTCGCGGGCCCATCCGGCCAGTGCAGCAAGCTGGGGTTCGCCGCGCGCTGCGCGCCGCACCCTGGAAAGAGGTGACGAGCCGTACCCCCGGCACTTGCGGGGAACGGCTGTGGCTGCTCCGTTCCCGGCCTGACCAGGTTCACCGCGCCGCAATGCGGGGCGGCCCGTCAACTCGCTATTGTACGCATGCCGCGGGCTGCGCGGCCGCGGGCCAGGCGCGCGACCTTACAATCGAAGCCATGTCGAGTACCGTGCTGGCGCGCAAGTGGCGCCCCAAGACCTTCGCCACCCTGGTGGGCCAGGACCATGTCGTGCGTGCGCTGACGCACGCGTTGCAGCGCCGCCGCCTGCACCACGCCTATCTGTTCACCGGCACGCGCGGCGTGGGCAAGACCACCATCGCGCGCATCCTGGCCAAGTCCCTGAACTGCACGGGGCCCGACGGCAGCGGCGACATCACCGCCGAGCCCTGCGGGGTGTGCGAGGCCTGCACCGAGATCGACGCGGGCCGCTTCGTCGACTACATCGAGCTCGACGCCGCGTCGAATCGCGGCGTCGACGACATGACCCGCCTGCTCGAACAGGCGGTCTACAAGCCGACAGCCGGGCGCTTCAAGGTCTACATGATCGACGAAGTGCACATGCTGTCCAACCACGCCTTCAACGCGATGTTGAAGACCCTGGAGGAGCCGCCCGAGCAGGTGCTGTTCGTGCTGGCCACCACCGATCCGCAGAAGGTCCCGGTCACCGTGCTCAGCCGCTGCCTGCAGTTCGCGCTGAAATCCATGCCGGCGGCCGCGGTGGCCGGGCATCTGCAGCAGGTGCTGCAGGCCGAGGGCGTGGGCTTCGAGCCTGCCGCGCTGCAGGCGCTGGGTCGCGCGGCGCGTGGCTCGATGCGCGACGCGTTGTCGCTTGCCGACCAGGCCATCGCGTTCGGCGCCGGGCGGGTCGAGCTCGACGGCGTGCGCCAGATGCTCGGCGCGGTGGATTCTTCGTACCTGTTCGAGCTGCTGCGCGCGCTGGCGGCCGGCGACGCCGCCGCGCTGCTGCGCCTGGCCGAGGCCATGGACCAGCGCTCGCTGTCGCTCAGCCAGGCGCTGGAGGACCTCGCCGCGCTGCTGCAGCGCATCGCCGCGCTGCAGGTG
>JAKCDM010000130.1 GCA_021841865.1 Pseudomonadota bacterium | reverse complement strand
CCAAGGAGTTCTTCAGCCAGGACGGCGCCGACATGCTGATCGCCGGCACCAACAGCGCCACCGCGCTGGCCATGGAGCGCGTGGCCGCCAGCTACAAGAAGCCGTTCATCGACATCGGCGGCGGCGCGTCGACCATCGTCGGCAAGGAGTGCACGCCTTACACCGACATGTACGCCTACAACACGACCGCGCTGGCGCGCGGCACCGGCAAGGCGATCGTCGACAAGGGTGGCAAGACCTGGTACTTCCTGACCGCCGACTACGCCTTCGGCAAGGCGCTGCAGGCGGATGCGTCGAAGGTCGTGCTGGCCAACGGCGGCAAGGTGCTCGGGCAGGTCTACGCGCCGCTGGCATCGGCCGACTTCTCGTCCTACCTGCTGCAGGCTCAGGCTTCCAAGGCGCAGGTGCTGGGGCTGGCCAACGCCGGCGGCGACTCGGTGAACTCGATCAAGCAGGCCACCCAGTTCGGCATCACCAAGACCATGAAGCTGGCCGGGCTGCTGCTGTTCATCACGGATATCCACAGCATCGGCCTGCCGTCGGCGCAGGGCCTGTACCTGACCACTCCGTGGTACTGGAACCAGGACGCGCAGTCGCGCGCATGGGCGCAGCGCTTCTACAAGGAGATGCACGTCATGCCGACCTTCGTGCAGGCTGCCGACTACTCGGCGACCATGACCTACCTGAAGGCGGTCAAGGCTGCCGGGTCGACCGACGGCGACAAGGTCATGGCCGAACTGCACAAGATGAAGGTCAACGACATGTTCACCCACGGAGGCTACCTGGCGCCCAACGGCGTGATGGTGCACGACATGTACCTGGCCCAGGTCAAGACCCCGGCGCAGTCGAAGAGCGAATGGGACCTGTACAACATCGTGCAGAAGATCCCCGGCCCCGACGCCTACGGGCCGATCGCCGACTACGGCTGCCCGCTGGCCAAGTAAGAAGAATGGAAGGCCGGCAGGAGCCGGCACGGCATGCGCCGTGCCGGCTCCGCGCCGTCCGCTTCGAGCGCCGCGCGGCGGCGCCTTCCCGCCAGAGAGGCCTGGATTGACTGAGCTGTTCGGTTTTCCGTTGCCGCTGTTGCTGGGCCAGCTGATGCTGGGCCTGGTCAACGGCGCCTTCTACGCCATGTTGTCCCTCGGCCTGGCCGTGATCTTCGGGCTCATGGACGTGGTGAATTTCGCGCATGGCGCCTTTTTCATGATGGGCGCGATGTTCGCGTGGATCGGCGCGCAGTATTTCCATCTCAGCTACTGGTGGATGCTGCTGCTGTCCCCGTTGCTGCTGGGGGTGTTCGGCATGCTGGTCGAGCGCCTGCTGCTGCGCCGCCTGCGCGGCATGGACCCGATCTACGGATTGCTGCTGACCTTCGGGCTGACCCTGCTGCTCGAGGGGGGCTTCCGCTCGGCCTTCGGCGTCGCCGGCCAGCCCTTCGATCCGCCTCCCCAGCTCGGTGGCGTGTTCAACCTCGGATTCATGTTCCTGCCCAGGTACCACGCCTTCGCCGTGCTCGCCAGCGTGCTGCTGTGCGCCGGCACCTGGGCGCTGATCGAGCGCACGCGCCTGGGTTCCTACCTGCGCGCCGGCACCGAGAACCCGGCGCTGGTGCAGTGCTTCGGAATCAACGTGCCGTTGCTGGTGATGCTGACCTTCGGCTTCGGCGCCGCGCTGGCGGGCCTTGCCGGCGTGCTGGCCGCGCCGGTGATCCAGGTGTCGCCGCTGATGGGGTCGAACCTGATCATCACCGTGTTCGCCATCGTCGTGATCGGCGGCATGGGCTCGGTCGGCGGCTCGATCGCCTCCGGCCTCGTGCTGGGACTGGTCGAGGGGCTGACCAAGGTCTTGTACGCACCGATGGCCAACACCGTGGTGTTCGTGCTGATGGCCGTGGTGCTCACGCTGCGCCCGGCCGGCCTGTTCGGGAGACAGCGATGAAGCCGGCCAAGCGCGCTATCTGGTTGTGGCTGCTGCTGGCGCTGGCCGCGGCGGCGCCGTGGATGGGCCTGTATCCGGTGCTGGGCATGCGCATCATGTGCTTCGCGCTGCTGGCCTGCGCCTTCAACCTGCTCGCCGGCTATGGCGGACTGATCTCCTTCGGGCATGCCGCGATGTTCGGCGGTGCCGGCTACATCGCCGGCCAGGCGCTGACCCAGTGGCACGTGCCGACTCCCGTCGGCGTGCTGCTCGGCGTCGCGTTCGCGGTCGCGGTCGGCTTGCCGATGGGCCTGCTGGCGGTGCGCCGCCAGGGAATCTACTTCTCGATGATCACGCTGGCCCTGGCGCAGATCGTGTACTTCTATTTCCTGCAGGCGCCTTTCACCGGCGGCGAGGACGGCCTGCAGGGGATTGCGCGTGGCAGCCTGCTCGGCCTGTCGCTCAAGCCCGACCGCGTGATGTACGAGGTGGTGCTGCTCGTGTTCGCGCTGAGCTGGTGGTTCCTGCGACGCGTCAACCGCTCACCCTTCGGGCAGATCCTTCGCGGAGCGCGGGAGAACGAGCCGCGCCTGATCTCGCTGGGCTACAACGCGACGCGCTACAAGCTCGTGGTGTTCCTGCTGTCGGCGGCCTTCGCCGGTCTTGCCGGTGCGATGAAGGCGCTGGTCATGGGCTTCGAGACCCTCGACGACGTGCACTGGGCGACGTCCGGCCTGGTCATCCTGATGACCCTGGTCGGCGGCCTGGGAACCGACCTCGGCCCGGTGCTGGGCGCGCTGATCATCACCGTGCTGGAGGACAAGATCGGGCTGATCTCGCGCACCCTGGTGCACGTGACCGGGGTTTCGTGGTTCTCCCACCTGAGCGATTCGGTGGGCATCGTGATCGGCGCGATCTTCGTGCTGTGCGTTCTCGCGTTCCGCCGCGGCATCATCGGCGAGCTCGGGGCGCGCATGCTCAGGCGCAGCGGCGCTTCGTGACAGAGGGCGCGGCGCTCGCCGAGTGCGGCGCCGCGCCTCGACCATCACGCGCTTCGCTTCACGCTGCGCTTCGCCTGAGGCCTTCGCCTCACGCCTTCGCCTGGCCTCACCCCTGCGTCTCGCCGGCCTCGTCGGCGATCACGGGTCGCGACACCAGCACCTTGTCGATTCGCTTGCCGTCCATGTCGACGACCTCGAAGCGCCAGCTCTCCCACTCGATCACGTCGCCTGTGTGCGGCAGGCGAGCGAGCATGAGCATGAGCATTCCGGCGAGGGTGTTGTAGCGCGCCTTCTCCTGCTCGGGCACGCTGCGCAGGCCGAGCTTGTCCTTCAGGTCGCCGACCGGGATCAGGCCGTCGAGCAGCCACGAGCCGTCCTCGCGCTGCACCGCCCAGGGTTCCTCCGACGGGTGGCTCTTGAACTCGCCGGCGATGGCCTCGAGGATGTCCTGGACCGTGACCACGCCGAGGGTCTGGCCGTATTCCCCGACCACGATCGCGGTGTGATCGGGGCTCTGCTTGAAGGTCTGCAGCAGTTCCAGGCCGGTCAGGCTTTCCGGCACGAAGATGGCGGGGCTGGAGGCCTTGCCGAGGTCGTCGATGCCCTCGCGGCGGATGAAGCGCCCGAGCAGTTCCTTGGCCGACACCAGGCCGAGCACGTCGTCGAGATCGCCGCGCACCAGCGGGAAACGCGAATGCGGGCTCTGCGAGATCTTCGCCAGGTTGTCGGACAGCGGATCCTCGACGTCGAGAAATTCGATTTCGTTGCGCGGGGTCATCAGCGACGCGATCTGGCGGTCGTCCAGGCGGAACACGTTGCGCACCATCTCGTGTTCCTGCACCTCGATCACGCCGGCGTCCGAACCCTCCTCGAGCACGACGTTGATCTCCTCCTCGGTGACGTGCTTGGGCTGATCGGTGCGCACGCGAAGCAGGCGCAGCAGCAGGTCGGTGGAAACCGACAGCAGCTTGACGAACACCGCCACCACGCGCGCCAGGAACAGCATGGGCTGCGCCGTGATCAGCGCGATGCGCTCGGGGGCCAGCTGGCCCAGTCGCTTGGGCACCAGCTCGCCGACCACGATCGACAGGTAGGTGATCACGATCACCACCAGCGCGGTGGCGGCGACCGACGACGCGCGCGCCGACAGGCCCAGCTGCTGCAGCGCGGTGTTGATGCTCGACGAGAAGGCGGCCTCGCCGATGATGCCGTTGAGCACGCCGATCGAGGTGATGCCGATCTGCACCGTCGACAGCAGGCGCGTGGGCTGCTCCGTGAGCTGCAGCGCCGCGCGCGCCTGAACGCTACCCGACTCGGCCAGCGCAGTCAGGCGCGCGCGGCGCGCGGTGACCAGCGCGATCTCGGCCATCGCGAACAGGCCGTTGAGCAGGATCAGGAACAGCAGGATCAGGGCTTCTCTCATACCGCGCGTTCCTCGGCAGCAGGCTGTGGGGAGACTCGATGGCGCCGTGCGGCGCGCGGCCGCGGGGCGCGAAGGGCCCGCGGCGGGAGTGGATGCCGGCGGCGGCTGTGCGCCGCCGCGCTGGAGAGCGACGGCCGGGCTCGCGGCACGGCGCGGATCGAGTCCGCGGCCGGCGCGTGGCGGGGAGCAGGGGCAGGGTCCAATGCTTGGGCGGAGTGCGGGTTGCCTGCGCAGCTTCTATGCTGGAGTCTTTCCGAGTGCCGGCGGCGGCGCGTTCGCGGGTTCGCGACCGTCGCGAACGTCGCGACAGGCTTTGCAGGAGAACCGTGACCAATGTCCAATGACGAACATGACGCCCGATTAGAGCAGACTTCCGTGTCGGCGCGCGACGGCGTTCCGCCGGGCGCCCCGTCGACGCTGCTGCAGCACCATCCCTATGCCGCGCCCGGGGGCTTTGCCGCCACGCAGCTTCCCGTCTACCGCGCGTCGACGGTGCTGTTCGACAACGTGCGCCAGATGCGCTCGCGCAACTGGCGCGACAAGTCCGGCTACACCTACGGGCTGCACGGAACTCCGGCGAGCTTCGCGCTGGAGCGCCGGCTGGCCGACATCGAGGGGGCACGGCACGCGCTGCTGTGTCCTTCGGGCTTGTCCGCGATTGCGCTGGTCGACCTCGCCTTGCTGCGCCATGGAGACGAGGTACTGGTTCCCTGCAACGCCTATGCGCCTGGGCGCGATCTTGCGCAAGGCATGCTCGATCGCTGGGGAATCGTCACGCGCATCTACGATCCGCAGCGCCCGGGCTCGGCGCGCGAGCTGATCGGCCCGCGCACCCGCCTCATGTGGCTCGAGGCGCCCGGTTCGGTGACCATGGAAGTGCCCGATCTGCGAGCGCTGGTCGACATCGCGCGAGGCGCCGGCGTGCTGACGGCGATCGACAACACCTGGTCGGCGGGCCTTGCGCTGCGCCCCTTCGACCTCGGCATCGACCTGTCCATGCAGGCGTTGACCAAGTACCAGTCGGGCGGCGCGGATGTGCTGATGGGCGCCGTGCTGGTGCGCGACGACGCGTTGCACGAGGCCCTGCTCGACGCCCACATGCGCCTCGGGCTGGGCGTCGGCGGCGACGACGTCGCGCTGGTGCTGCGCAGCCTGGGCTCGATGCCGCTGCGCTACGCCGCGCACGACGCCACGGCGCGCGAGGTCGCGCGCTGGCTGCAGGGTCGCCCGGAGGTGGCGCGGGTGCTCCATCCGGCGCTTGCCGGCAGCCCGGGGCACGAGTTCTGGCAGCGGGACTTCGTCGGCGCCGCGGGCCTGTTCAGCTTCGTGTTCCGCGAAGACATCGAGCCGGCAAGGGTCGACGGCTTCGTCGACGCGCTGCGCCTGTTCGGCATCGGCTACTCGTGGGGCGGGCCGATGAGCCTGGCGGTTCCCTACGACACGCGGCACACGCGGGCCCGGGTCACGTCACCCTCCGGGGACGCATCGGCGCCGGTGGCGCCGGGCGAGTACCTGGTGCGCCTGAACATCGGGCTGGAGCTCGCGCGCGACCTGATCGAGGATCTGCAGCAGGCCATGCGCGCGGCCCTGTAGCATGGTCGCTCGGGGCGGCGCCGGTCGGTGCGCCGCCAGCTTGGCGGGAGCCCGTGGTTCCCCGGGGAGTGACACGATGGGATGGCGTAGTCTGGCGGCCGTGGCGCTGCTGATCCTGCTGGCAGCGTTCGCGGCGGCGAACTGGGGCGCGTTCACCGCGCCGACCTCGCTGACGCTGGGATTCACCAGCGTGCAGGCGCCGCTGGGCCTGCTGATGCTCGGTCTGTGCGCGGCCGTCGCGCTGGTCCTGGGCGGGCTGGCGCTGTGGCTGCACACGCGTTCGCTGATCGAGTTGCGCCGCCAGGTCAAGGCGCAGCAGGCGCTGCGCGAGCTGGCGGAGAAGGCCGAGACCTCGCGCCTGGTGCAATTGCAGTCTGCGCTGGACTCGGGACTGCAGCGCCTGGGCGCGCAGATCGATTCCAGCCGAGAGCAATTGACGCACCGGATCGACCAGCTGCAGCACGAGCAGTCCAGGCATGTCGCGGAAACGGCCAACGGGCTGGCCGCCGCGCTGGCCGAGTTCGACCAGCGCATCAGCGCGCAGGCCCCGCGCCTGCCCGGCGGCGAGCCACGCTGAACGACGGCGGCCGCGCCTAGCCGTCTTGCAGCGCCAGCAGCAGCGCGTCCAGCGCGCAGTGGTTCAGCGCCATGTCCGCGGCCTGCTGCACGGCGGGCTTGCCGCGGTAGGCGACACCCAGCCCGGCGGCATCGAGCATCGGCAGGTCGTTCGCGCCATCGCCGATGGCGATCGCGCGCGAGGGCTCGCAGCCCAGGCGACGGCAGGCGTCGAGCAGCGCGTCGCGCTTGCCCGCGCCGTCGACGATCGGGCCCAGCGTGCGCCCGGTCAGGCGTCCGTCGACGATATCGAGTTCATTCGCCCGCACCTCGTGCAGCCCGAGTTCGAGCTGCAGGCGACGGGCGAACCACGTGAAGCCGCCGGTGGCCAGCAGCACCTGCAGGCCTGCCGCCTTGGCGGCGGCGATCAGCTCCCGCGCCCCCGGGTTGAGCTCCATTCGCCGCCATACGTCCTCCAGCACGCTCTCCGGGGTGCCGGCCAGCAGTTGCAGGCGCCGCCGCAGGCTCTCGGCGTAATCGGCGATCTCGCCGCGCATCGCGGCCTCGGTGATCTCGGCGATTCGCGCCTTCATGCCGGTGGCGCTGCCGAGCTCGTCGATGGTCTCCATGTTCACCAGGGTCGAGTCCATGTCGAGCACCAGCAGGCGAAAGTCCCGCAGGCGCAGCCCGGCGGGCAGCAGCGCCCAGTCCAGGCCGTGGCGAGCCGCCAGCGCCGGCATCAGCTCGCGCACGGTGTGCTCGTCGGCTGCGACGTCGCACAGGCGCAGCGCGCTCGGGCCGCCGCGCCCGGCATCGCCGCCGAGGGATTGCTGGCTTCGCGGCCGCACCTGTTCGGCGATGCGGGCGACGACGGCGGGGTCGAGCCTGGCGGGGGCGGGGACTTGCAGGACCAGGTTGTGCATGGAAGGAAAGGGTGGGCGGGGCACGCAGTGGGCGGGCGCGTGGCAGGACAGGGCAGGGGTGCGGACAGCGGGGAAGGGTGGTGACGCAGGCGAGGCGGCCCGCTCAGGCCGGCGCCGCCACGCGGGGCTCGCCGAGCAGGCGCAGCGTGTCACGCACCAGCCGGGCCCGCGCCGCGGCGTCGCCGGCATCGCGCTCGATGCGCAGCCGGTCGTTGCCGGCGAGACGCACATCGCGATGATTCTGCACCAGCCAGATGATGCGCCCGGCGTCGACCGGCGGGTCGGGGCGGAACTGCAGCAGCGTGAGCTTCTCGGCGGAGTCGACTCGCACCACGCCGTAGCGTTGCGCGAGCAGGCGCAGGCGGTGGGTTTCCAGCAGGTTCGACGCAGCCGGCGGCATGCGCCCGAAGCGGTCGACGATCTCCTCGGCCACCTGCTGCAGCGCCTGCTCGTCGGCGGCGCTGGCCAGTCGCTTGTACAGGTTCAGTCGCGCGTTGACGTCCGGGCAGTAGTCCT
>JAKCDM010000022.1 GCA_021841865.1 Pseudomonadota bacterium | reverse complement strand
CCCGACGACAGCACCGCGGTGGTGGCGCTGACCCACGACCCCAAGCTCGACGACCTGGCGCTGATGGAGGCGCTGCGCAGCCCGGCCTTCTACGTCGGCGCGCTGGGCTCGCGGCACAACAACGACAAGCGCCGCGAACGCCTGCTGGAGTTCGACGTCAGCCCCGAGCAGGCGGCGCGCCTGCACGGGCCCGTGGGGCTGCGCCTGGGCGGCCTGACGCCGCCGGAGATCGCCATGAGCATCGTCGCCGAGATGACCGCCGTGCAGCGCGGCGCCGACCTCGCGCAGCCGCTGACCGACTGGAGCGCGTCGGCGTCGATCTGCGCGCTTTCCTGAACCCGGGGCGAGCCCGGGCCGCGCGCCGCGTCAGCCCGCGTCGACGCGCCCGAAGCGCAGCGCGAGCTGGGGCAGTGCGAACAGGTTGAACGCCAGCGAGGCCAGCAGCCCGCCCAGCAGCACGACGGCCATCGGGCCCTCGATCTCGCGTCCGGGCGCGTGCATGCCCAGCGCCAGCGGCAGCACGCCCAGCGCGGTGACCAGCGTGGTCATGACGATCGGCGCCAGTCGGTCGCACACCGCGCGCAGCACGGTCTGCGCGTCCCATGGCAGCCCCTGCTCGCGCACCAGGTGCTGGGCATGCGCGAACACCAGGATCGCATTGCGCAGGCTGATGCCCATCAGCGCCAGCAGTCCGACCGCCACGCCGATCGAGAACACCCCGCCGAGCAGCCAGATGGCGAGCATGCCGCCGGCCCAGGCGACCGGCAGCGCGGCCAGCACCAGCAGCACCTGGCGCGCGCTGCGCAGCGCCATCGCCAGCAACAGCACCAGCGCTGCGCCCACCAGCAGCGTGTCGGTGGCCACGCGCCGCAGCGAGGCGGCTCGCTGCTCGGCCTCGCCGTGGTAGCTCAGCACCACCCCGGGCGGCAAGCGCAGGCGGCGCTGCACGGCCTGGCGGGCGCTGCGCACGAAACCCGTCAGGTCGGCCGACATGGTGGCCGCCAGCACCTGCTGGGTACGCTGGCCGTCGATGTGGACGATGCGCCCGGGCGCGCTGACCAGGCGCATCGACACCAGTTCACGCAAGGGCACGAACCCGTCGTGTGGCGTGAGCACCGGAAGTTCCCCCAGCGCCTGCGGATTGTCGCGCTGCGATGGCCGCAGCACGACCCGCACCGGCACCGGCACCGCGCCCCGGTACACGGTCCCGACCTCGCTGCCGGCGACCGCCGTGTGCACGGCCCGCAGCACCTCCACCGGCTGCAGCCCCCAGCGCCGCAAGGCCTGCTCGCGCAGGCGCAGCCTGAGCTGCGGAACCCCGGGCGGCGACGCCACCTGCACGCCGGTCGCGCCGGGCAGCGCGGCCAGCACGCGCGCCACCTGCTGCGCGGTGGCGGCGATCACGTCCAGGCGGTTGCCGGTGACGTCGACCACCAGCGGCGCGCTGCTGCCGCCGGCCAGGGTCTCGTCCAGGCGCTCGCCGAAAAAGCTGTTGATGCGGAACGTGGCCCCGGCGAAGCCGGCCAGCACCCGCTGGATGTCCCGCAGCGCACGCGCGGAGTCGACCCCGTCCCGCAGCGTGACCTCGATCTCGCTGCTCTCGGTGCCGGCGGCGTCCGGGGAAAGCCCGGCTCGCCCGACATGCTGCGCGACCACGCGCACCTGCGGCAGGCGCTGCAGCGCCGCGTCGACGCGCGCGCCCATGTCCAGCGAGGCCTGCAGCGACGCGCCCGGCGCCAGATGCATGTGCACGACGAACTGACCTTCCTGCAGCGGGGGCAGGAAACTGCCGCCGATCGATGTCGCCGCCCACGCGCCGGCCGCCACCATCAGCACGCTCAGCCCTGCAGCCGCCTGCCAATGCCCGAGCAGGCGTTGCTGCAGACCCATGTAGTGCCGCTGCGCGAAGCGCACGGGAGCCGGCAGATGGCTGGCGGCGCGGTCGCGCACCAGCAGCAGTGCGCACAGCGCCGGAGTGACGGTCAGCGCCACCAGCAGCGAGGCCAGCACGGCCAGCGCGTAGGCCTGGGCGAGCGGCGAGAACAGGCGTCCGGCCAGGCCCGGCATGAGCAGCACCGGAATCACCACCAGCAGCACCGCGCCCGTCGCGTAGACGACGGCCGCGCGCACCTCCAGGCAGGCGGCCAGCACCACCTGCAGGTCGGGCAGCGGCCGCGCCAGCGCACGATTGGCGCGCAGGCGCCGCAGCACGTTCTCGACGTCGATCACGGCGTCGTCGACGACCACGCCGATGGCGATCGCCAGGCCGCCCAGGGTCATCACGTTGAGACTCACGCCCATGGCCGTGAGCACGGCCACCGCCGCCAGCAACGACAGCGGGATGGCCAGGCTCGACACCAGCGCGGCGCGCCAGTCGAGCAGCGCCAGCAGGATCACCAGCACGACCAGCGCGCCGCCCAGCAGCAGCGAACTGGTCACGTTGTGCATGGCCAGGTGGATGAAATCGGCGGGGCGGAACGACGGGTGGTGCAGCACCACGCCCTGCTCGAGCAGGCTGGCGCGCACACGCTGCAGCGCCTGCTGCACGCCGCGCGTGACGCGCAGCGTGTTGGCGCCGTACTGCGCGCTGACCACCAGCAGCACCGCCGGTCGGCCGCGCAGGCTGGCAGCGCCCACCGCAGGCAGCGGCGCGAAACGCACGTCGGCCACGTCGCCCAGCGTGATGGAACCCTGCGGCGTTGCGCGCAGCACGGCGCCCGCCAGCGCGCGGGCGTCGGCGTCGAGCCCGTCGGTCTGCAGCAGCAGGCGCTGCTGCGAGGTGTCGATGAAACCGGCTCCGAGCACGCCGGCGGCGCGCCGCGCCGCCGCGCGTACCTGGTCGAGGCCGACACCGAAGCGCAACAGGTCCCGCGCTCGCACCTGCACCTGCAGTGCACGCGGCCTGCCGCCGTAGACCAGCACGTCGGCCACCCCGGGCACCGCCATGATCTGCGGCAGCACCTGCCAGCGCGCGATGGTGTGCAGGCGCATCAGGCTCAGGTGGGGCGCCGTGAGCTCGACGATCAGGACCGTGCCGGTCGACGAACTCAGCGGCGTCAGGCGCGGCGCCGCCACGCCGGGCGGCAGGCGGACCACCGCCAGGCGCTGCGCGACGCGCCAGCGATCGGCCTGCAGCGAGCCGCCGGCGCGGAACTGGATGCTCAGCACCGACAGCCCCGGGCTGCTGCGCGAGACCACCCGGCGCACCCCCAGCAGGCCGCTGGCCGCCTGCTCCAACGGGTCGGTGACCAGCAGTTCCACCTGCTTGGGGCTGAACCCCGGGGCGCGGGTCTGCACCTTGACCACGGTGGGCGCGAATTCCGGGAACACGTCGGTGGCCGCGCCACGCGCCACCAGCAAGGCCAGCGCGCCCAGCAGCAGGGCCAGCGCGACGACCACGCCACGGCGCCGCACGCTGGCGCCGATCAGCGCCGCCTGCAGGCCCTGTTGCGCCGCCATCAGTCGTCGTCCCCGTCGTCGGCGTTGCCGGCCGGCGGCAAGGTGTGCGCCTCCGGCGGCGGCGTGAGCAACAGTCCGGCGCCGCCGCTGACCACATCGGTGGCCGACCATCCCGGCTGCACATACCCGCCGTCCAGCGGCCAGCGCGTCGATACCTGGCGCGCGGTGAACTGGCGATCGCCGCGCGACGCCGGCGCGGAGGCGACGAACACGAACGCGCGTCCGCCGTGGAACAGCACGGCCGACGCCGGCAGCCACACGCCCTGCCGCGGCGTCGCCGACTCGATCACGGCCTCCAGGCGCAGCCCCGGCTGCAGCGCGTCGCTGGCCCGGGCCAGCCCCAGGTAGGCCAGGCCCTGCGAGCTCTCGCCGGCGCGCGGCGCCGGCCCCAGCAGCCGCAGCGCCACGCCGCGCGAGCCCGCCCGCGTCGACTCGGGCGCTGCGGGAAGGCGAACCCGAACCCGCGCGCCCGGCGCCAGGCGACGGCCCGGCGGCAGCAGCACCCTCAGCACCCGTTCACTGCCCTGCGCCAAGTCGTCGGCCAGCCCGGGCTGCCGGCGCAGGCGCCGGCCCAGCGTCGGGCCGAGCACGGCAGCGCGCCCGGCGCGCGCAGCGCGCAGCGCGCTTTCGGCGGCGGCCAGCCCCGCCTGCGCGCGCAGGCGCCCGGCGCGCGCCTGGTCGACGGTGGCCTGCGCCACGTCCTGGCCGGCCGCGAACAGCGCGCGCGCCTGGCGCGCGCGCAGCGTGGCCAGCTCCAGTTCGGCGCGCGCCTGGGCGCTGCGCGCGCGGGCATCGTCCAGCGCGGCCTGCGCCTGCAGCAGGGGCCCTGGATCGAGCACCTCGGCCATCGCCGAGCGCGTGCGCCGGTAGGAACGCACGGCGAGGTGCTCGATGCGCAGCCCCGAGGCCCGCTGCTGCGACGCGCTCCACGACACCGGCGGCGGCAGGGCCGTCTGCGCACCCGCCGGCACGCCCACGGCCCAGGCGCAAACACCCAGCAGGCCGGCGCGCAACAGGCGCGGCAGCATGTGGTGCAGAGAATGCTTGAACAACATGGTCACGATTGCGCGTCAAGCGTCGGCAGAACCCGGGCCTGGCCCGTATCGCCGCCGATGGCCGGCGCGCCCGTACCCTGCAGCGCGGCGCGCAGGCGCACCAGCGCCTGCCACTGCCTGCCGCGCGCGCGCAGCAGGTCCTGCTGCGCCTGCAGCCAGCGCTGGCGAACCAGCACGCGCTGCAGCGGATCGATCCATTCGCGAGCGCCGGCCGCGTTGGCGCCGAGCCAGGCGCGCCGCGCGCGGCGCCAGCCCCGCCGCGCCACGCGCTGCGCAAGGTCGGCCGCGCGCAGCTCGGCTCGCGCCCGTTCGATGCGCGACGCTGCGCGCGCCTGCACCTCGAGCAGACGATCCTGCGCCAGCGCCTGGCGCGCGCGAGCGGCGTCGATCTGCCCCTCGTGATGATTCAGCAGCGGCAGCGGCAGGTCCGCCGTCAGCGTCAGGTCGTTCGCCCCCTGGTCGCGCTCGACCCCGGGCGCCACGCGCGCCGGCGCGCCGTCGCGCAGGCTGATCTGGCGCTGCACCTCGGCGCGCGCGGCGAGCACGCGCTGCCACGCCGCCTGCACGTCGGCGCGCCGTTGCAGCGCCTGCTGTGTGCGCTGCCGCGGCGGCAGGCTGAAACGCCCCGGCGCCGGCGCGTCCAGGCCGTGCAGATCGAGCGTCTGGTCCTGCAGCGCGCGGCCCGGCACGCCGACCGCGGCGGCCAGCTCCAGCGTGGCAGACTCCAGTCCTGCCTGCGCGTCCAGCGCGGCGCGCCGCTGCCGGCGCAACGCCCGGCGTTGTTCGTCGACCCGCCAGGCAGACACCCAGCCCTGGTGCTCGCGCTGCTGCAGCAACTGCGCGCGTCGCAATTCGACGGCCAGCAGCTGGCGTTGCAGGGCCAGGTCGCGCCGCGCCAGCCAGCAGTCGACGAATGCCAGGTCCACCTGCCGGCGCAGATGCCAGGCGCTGGCGCGCAGCATCAGCCGCGCCGCGCGCAACCCGGCCTCGGCGCGCTGCTGCTGCGCCCTGCGCTGCTCGTGCGACCACAGCAACAGGCCGATCGCCGCTCCGATGGTCCACGGCGAAGGCAGCGCGGCGGCCTGCGTGGCCTGGTACTTGAAGCCCAGCTGCAGACGCGGATCGGGCCACTGCCGGGCCAGCAGCAGGTCGGCCCGCGCCAGCTCCACGCCGTCGCGCGCCAGCTGCAGCGAAGGATGAAAGTACAACGCTGCCAGGCGCAACTGGCGCGCGCTCCACGCAGCGCCGGGCGCGTGCTGCGCCCCCTGGGCGCCGAGCCAGCGCTGCAGCCCCGGCTGCTGCAGGCCGCGTGCCAGCCACTGCCCCGCGCCGGCGGCGGGGGATTCGGCCACGCGCGCGGCCGGCGGCGCTGCGCAGGCGCCGAGCAACAGCAGCGCAGCGAGCGCGCCGGCCAGCCGCGCCCGCGCGGCCGCCGGCGGCGCGGCCGCTGCCAGGCAGGCTCGGGGTCGACGGCCGGAGACGGCAGGGTGCAAGGCAGCTGGGCGGCTGGGATGGAAAAGCCTGCAAGCCTAACCGCGACGCCCGCGCCGTGCCACGCCGCCGCGGTAAGAAGTCCTTCAGCGTGCTACCGGGGCGGCCGCTGCCCGGCGCGCGCGAGGCCGCGCCGGCTGCTGCGCAACCGCCTCGGCGCCCACCCCGACCACGACCACGGTCGGGCGTCCGGCATGCAGCAGCGACGCGCGCGCCAGATCGGCCAGTGCGTGGCTGCTTTGCAGCATGTCGTCGCAGCCGGCGCGCGAGACCACGCTGACCGGCGTGGCGCCGTCCCAGCCCGACCCGAGCAGCTCGCGGGCCAGCGCGCCGAGCTTGCGCCCGGCCATGTAGTAGACCTCGGTATCGGCACGGCGCGCGGTGCCGGCCGTGGCGGCGCCCCCGTCGCCGGAGTCGTCGCCGGGCTCGCCGTGCTGCTGGCCGCGACCTTGCCGGACCATGGCCGTGCAAAGTGCCACGCTGCGCCCGCGGCCCCGCCGTGTCAGCGGGCGCGCGGTATCGGCGGCCGCAGCCAGCGCGGCGCTGATGCCCGGGACGATCTCGAAATCCAGCCCCGCGTCGCGCACCGCCTGCAGCTCTTCGTCGAGACGCCCGAACACACTCGGGTCGCCCCCCTTCAGGCGCACCACCAGCGCGTGCCGCCGGCCCATGCGTACCAGCAAGGCACAGATCACGTCCTGCGGCGTGCTGGCGCGAAAGCCGCGCTTGCCCACGTCGATCCAGTTCGCGCCGGGCGCCAGCTCGCGCAGGCCGTCGCCGACCAGCGCGTCGTACAGCACGACGTCGGCCTGGCCCAGCAGGCGCGCGGCGCGCACGGTGAGCAGGTCGGGCGCCCCCGGGCCGGCGCCGACGAAGGCGATGCGTCCCATCACGCAGGCACCGCCTGGTCGACCAGCAGCGCGCCGCTGGTTCGATGGCTGTGCGGGTCGACCAGGATCATGCCGCCGGCGACGTGGTTGTCCGCGTAGCGCGCCAGCGGCAGCTCCGACTGCGCCTGCACGCGCACGCGCCCGATGTCGTTCGGGCCCAGCGCGGTGGCCTCGACGCGATCGAGGGTGTGGATGTCCAGGCGCGCATGCACCTGGACGATGCGCGCCGCCACCCAGGCGTGCCCGTGGCGCAGCCAGTACTTGCGGCCGAGCACGGCCGGCTCGCTGTCGAGCCAGGCCAGCGTCGCGTCGAACTCGCGCGCCGCCGGCGTCTCCTGCGCGGCGTCGCTCAGCCAGTCGCCACGGGAGACATCCAGGTGCTGGTCGAGCACCACTCCGGCCGACTGTCCGGCAGCGCACTGCTGCACGCGCAGCCCGGCGTGCCAGATCTCGGCCACGCCGGCGAGCTGCCCGCCCGGATGCACCCGCAGCTGCTGGCCCACCCGCACCCCGCCGCGCGCCACGCGGCCCCACAGCGTGCGCCGGGGGTTGCCCGCGGCGTCGTGCCCGCGGGCCACGTACTGCACCGGCAGCAGCAGCGAGCCGTCGGCCGCCGGCTCGCCGGCCGGCAGCTGCTCGAGCAGCTGCAGCAGCGACGGCCCGCTCCACCAGGGCCAGTGCGCCGACGCCTGCACCACGTTGTCGGCGCGCAGCGCCGAGATCGGGACCACGCCGGCCGGCACGATGCCGGCACCTTGCGCGAACGACTCCAGCGCCTCGCGCACCGCGTCGAATGCGCCGCGAGCATCTTCCACGGCATCGAGCTTGTTGACGGCGAACACGATCGAGCGAACGCGCAACAGCTGCGCCAGCAGCGCGTGGCGCCGTGTCTGCGGCAGCAGGCGCAGCGGGCGCTCGGCGAGATCGAGCTTGGTCACGTCGACCAGCACCACCGCGCAGTCACTGCCGGCCGCGGCGGTGACCATGTTGCGCGTGTACTGCTCGTGCCCGGGCGCATCGGCGATGATGAACTTGCGCCGCGGTGTCGCGAAGTAGCGATACGCGACGTCGATGGTGATGCCCTGCTCGCGCTCGGCCTCCAGCCCGTCGGTCAGCTGGGCCAGCAGCGACGCGTCGCTGCCATGGCCGACCGAGTCGAGCTGGTCGGCGAGCAGTGCGCGGCTGTCCAGCAGCAGGCGCCCGATCAGCGTGCTCTTGCCGTCGTCGACGCTGCCTGCGGTCAGGAAGCGCAGCGCCGGAAGGGCGCCGGCTTCGGGCTGCGCGGCGGTCCCCGCCAGCACCTCGGGTTCGGTTCGCATCAGAAATATCCTTCCTTCTTGCGCCGCTCCATCGCGGCCTGGCTGCTGCGGTCGTCCATGCGCGTGGCGCCGCGTTCACTGTGGGTCACGTTGAGGGTCTCGGCGACAACCTCGGCGGCGCTCGCGGCGCGGCTCGGCACCGGGCAGGTGCAGCTCATGTCGCCGACGGTGCGAAAGCGCACGTCGAGTTCTCGCGGGTGCTCGCCGCTGCGCGGCGGGGTCAGCCCGGTCACCGGCACCAGCAGGCCGCCGCGCTCGACGACCTCGCGGCGATGCGTGTAGTAGAGCTGCGGCAGACGGATGTTCTCGCGGGCGATGTACATCCACACGTCGAGCTCGGTCCAGTTGCTGATCGGAAAGGCGCGGAAATGCTCGCCCGGGCGCAGGCGCGTGTTGAACAGCGACCACAGCTCGGCGCGCTGCTCCTTGGGCTGCCATTGGCCGAAGGCATCGCGGTGGCTGAAGATGCGCTCCTTGGCGCGCGCCTTTTCCTCGTCGCGGCGCGCCCCTCCGACCAGGCAGTCGAAGCCATGCTGCTCGACGGCCTCCAGCAGGGTCACGCTCTGGTGCGCGTTGCGCGACTCCAGCGGGTCGCGCAGGCGCACGCTGCCGCGGCGGATCGAATCCTCCAGGTGGGCGACGATCAGCTCGTCGCCGTGACGCGCGACCTCGCGGTCGCGGAACTCGATCACCTCGGGAAAGTTGTGCCCGGTATCGACATGCAGCAGCGGCAGCGGCAGCCGGCCGTCGAATTCGCCGTCGTCGCGCAGGCCGCGAAAGGCCTTGTGCGCCAGGTGCAGCACCACGCAGGAGTCCTTGCCCGCGGAGAACAGCAAGGCCGGGCGCGCGAACGCGCCGGCGACCTCGCGCAGGATAAAGATCGCCTCTTCCTCGAGCGCGTCGAGATGGCGCTGGTCGAGGGCCGGCAGCAGCTGCCGGGTTTGCAGGGGTGCATTCATGCCGGGGCTCCGGGCTGGCGGGATGGGTCGGTTGAGGCGCCTTGCGGCACCGGGATTTCGCGCTGCACGTGCAGGCCGCATTCCTTTTCGCCGTCGCGCTCCCACCACCAGCGGCCCGCGCGCTGGTCCTCACCGAGGGTCACCGCGCGGGTGCAGGGCGCGCAGCCGATGCTGGGGAAGAAGCGGTCGTGCAGCGGGTTGTAGGGAACGTCGAAATCGGCCACGTACTGCCACACGTCGCCCAGGGTCCAGTCGATCAGCGGGCTGAACTTGACCCTGCCGTCGCTGCCCACCTGGCGCGCATGCAGCGAGCCTCGCTGTGCCGACTGCTCGCGGCGCAGCCCGGTGACCCAGGCGCTGCGTGCGTCGAGCATGCGCCCCAGCGGCTCGAGCTTGCGCACGGCGCAGCAGGCGTGCCGTAGCGCGACGCTGCGATACATGGCGTCGGCACCGTTGCTCGCGACGAACTGCAGCACCGCCTGTTCACGCGGGCGCCACACCTCGATGTCGATGCCGTAATGGAGCTGCGCGCGCTCGAGCAGTTCCAGGGTCTCGGCGTGCAGGGCCCCGGTGTCGAGGGTCGCCACCGGGATGTCGAGCTGGTGGCGCCGGATCAGGTCGGTCAGCACCATGTCCTCCACGCCCAGGCTGCTCGACAGCACGACGCTGCCGGAATGCTCGGCGGCGGCCCGGCGCAGCAGCTCCAGCGCCTGTTCGATCAGCTCGTCGTGGCGGTCGCTGGCGCGCGCGTGGCGTTGCGTGGCCGGCTGCAGGCGAGCCGCCGCCCCGGGCGCCTGCGGCAGCGGGCTCGACGCGTGTCGGGAGAGATCGTCGGACATCATGCGTACGCCGCGAAATACGACGGAACCAGGCCGACGGGGCGGGCCAGCGGACGCCGCGCGTCGATCTGATAGTGGCCGGGGAAGAACTGCAACGCGCGCCGCGCCGCCTCGACATCCTGGTCCTCGCGCAGCACGGCGGAGTCGAAGCCGTTGCGAGCAAGCGGCAGCACCATGTCCACCAGCACCTGGCCGACGGCGCGGATCTGGCCTTCGAAGCGCAGGCGCAGACGCAGCAGGCGGGCCTGGGTGTACGCCCGACCATCGGTCCAGCGCGGGAATTGCAGCGCGAGCAGCGCGAACTTCCCGAGCTCGTGCTGCAGGGCTTCGACATCGGCGTCGTTGGGCAGCAGCAGGCCCACTCGGGAGCCCCGCAGCAACTCTTCGCGTTGCTGCTCGTGCAGCTCGTTCCAGGCGGCCAGCGTGAGCAGCGCCTGCCGCGGCGCCGCGCCCGAGCCGGGTTCGAATTCGTGCCAGTCGTCGCTGGCCGGATGGAGGAAGTTCATGCTGTGACCTTGCGTGCGGTGCTGCGACGCACCGCATCGGCGGCGCTCGCGAAAGGCGCCGGGCCGAGCCGGCGCGCGGTATCGATGAAACGCTCCCCGGGAGCCCGCTCGGCGCGGTACACGTCGATCAGCGCCTCCACGACGTCGGCGACCTCGTCGGCGGCGAAGGACGCGCCGATGATGCGCCCCGGCGCTGCGCTGCCGCCGCGTTCCGAGCCGTCTCCGCCGCCCACGGTCACCTGGTACCACTCGGCCCCGTCCTTGTCGACGCCGAGAATGCCGATTCCGCCGCTGTGGTGGTGGCCGCAGGAATTGATGCAGCCGCTGATGTTCAGATCGAGGTCGCCGATGTCGAACAGCTCGTCCAGGTCCTGGAAGCGCTGGGTGATGTCCTCGGCCACCGGCAGCGAGCGCGCATTGGCCAGCGAGCAGAAATCCCCGCCCGGGCAGGCGATGATGTCCCCCAGCAGCCCGATGTTGGGCGTCGCCAGTCCGGCCTCGCGCGCCTGCTCCCACAGCAGGCCCAGGTCGCCGTCGCGCACCCACGCGAGCACGAGGTTCTGCTCGTGGCTGACGCGCAGCTCGCCGCGGCTGAAGCGCTCGGCCAGCTCCGCCGCCGCCAGCATCTGCTGCGTGGTCGCGTTGCCCGGCGCCTGGCCGGCGCGTTTGAGCGACAGCGTGACCACGCGGTGGTCGGCCAGGCGGTGGGCATGCACGTTGCGCTGCAGCCAGCGCTCGAAGGCCGGCTGGCGCCGCGCCTGCTCGAGCGCGCGCGCCTTGTCGGCGAGCTGCTGCGGCTCATCGGCCGGCGGAGCCGGCGGCGGCTCGAAGTGCCGCGCCATCGCGTCGAGCTGGGCATCGGTGACGATCTGCGCCTCGGCCCCCAGGTCGCGCTCGACGATGGCCGCGAACTCGCGTTCCACGGCGTCGATGAAACGCTGCCCCTCGGCGCGCACCAGCATCTTGATGCGCGCCTTCCAGATGTTGTCGCGCCGCCCGTAGCTGTTGTAGACGCGAAGGATGGCCTCGGTGTAGAGCAGCATGTGGCGCCACGGCAGGAATTCGCGCACCACCGTGCCGATGACCGGGGTGCGCCCCATGCCACCGCCGACCAGCACGCGCAACCCGAGCTCGCCGTCGGCGTTGCGCACCAGGTGCATGCCGATGTCGTACCAGCCGGAGGCCACGCGGTCCTCGAGCGATCCGCCGATGGACACCTTGAACTTGCGCGGCAGGAAGGCGAATTCCGGGTGCAGCGTGCTCCACTGGCGCAGGATCTCGCAGAACGGGCGCGGATCGGCGATCTCGTCCGGAGCCACTCCGGCCAGCGCGTCGGTGTTGATGTTGCGAACGCAGTTTCCGCTGGTCTGGATGCCGTGCATGTCGACCTCGGCCAGCGCGTCCATCACGTCGGCGCTGCGCTCCAGCGGGATCCAGTTGAACTGCGCGTTCTGGCGGGTCGTGAAATGCACGTAGCCGCGGTCGAAGCGCTCGGCGATGTCGGCCAGCGCGCGCAACTGGCGCACGGCCAGCGCGCCGTACGGCACGGCCACGCGCAGCATCGGCGCGTGGCGCTGTATGTACCAGCCGTTCTGCAGGCGCAGCGGCTTGAACTCGTCCTCGCCCAGGCTGCCTTCCAGGTGCCGGCGCAACTGGTCTCGGTACTGGGCCGCGCGCGCATGCACGAAGGCGCGATCGAATTCACTGTAGCGGTACATGGCAACGGGGCTGAAGGCGTCGGCGACGCCGTGGGTTCGACACATCCTGCATGCTAGGCAGGGGGCCCCGCGATCCCAACAACAGTGTGGTGATACCGATAGATGCCGGCGGTTATATGGCCGACGCCGGGCGCGCGGCCCCGGCCGCCGCCGCCAGCGTGGCCTCGCGCGCGCGAAGCCAGCGCAGCACCTGCTCGGGCTCCAGCGGCTGCGCGATGGCGTAGCCCTGGCCGGCGTCGGCCCCCAGTTCGCCCGCCATGCGAACCAGCTCGGGAGTCTCCAGGCCCTCGACCACGACCACCAGTCCGAGGCGGTGCATGAGCTCGGTCAGCCCGCCGACGATGGCCGCCACGGCCTGCGGGTTCGACGGCATGTCGCGCACCAGCCCGCGGTCGATCTTGACCAGGTCGAATTGCAGGCGCCGCAGGCGCAGCAGGGTCGAGTGCCCGGCGCCCAGGTCGTCCATCGCCATGCGCGTGCCCAGGGCCTTGAGCGACTCCACGGTGCGATCGATGCTGGCGTCGCCGATCCACTGCTCGGTCTCCAGCAGCTCGAAGGTCAGCCGCTGCGGCTCGATGCCATGGCTGCGCAAGGCGTGCTCGACCACCTGGCACAAGTCGCGCTGGCGCAACACGCTCGGCGGCAGGTTGATCGACGCGTCGACGCGCAGCCCCAGTCGCTCCCACTCTCCCAGGCGCCGCAACACCTGGGCCAGGCCCTGGCGGAACAGCTGCCCGAGCTCCACGCTGCCGCAGGCGGGCAGGAACTCGTCGGGGGTGAGCAGGCGGGCACCGTCGCGCAGCCGCGCCAGCGCCTCGACCTTGCGGCAGCGCCCGTCGCGCAGGTCGATGATGGGCTGGTACAGCATCTGCACCTGGTAGGCGCCGATGAGCTGGCGCGCGCGCGCCATCGCGGTGCTGGACACGGGCGGGCTCTGCGCGGCGGCGTCGAAGCGTGTCCAGGCCTGGCGCAGGATCTGCAGCACGGTGGCCAGCCACGGCCCGACCGCCTGCGGGCCGAACTGCCCCGGGTGGCGCCCGAACAGGCCCACCACCGCGACCGGACGTCCCTGCGCGTCGAGCACGGGAATCGCCGCGTGGCTGCGCACGCCGGCATGCGCGGCCGCCGCGTGCCAGCGCGCCAGCGACGCGTCCTGGCCGTACACCGTGCTGGTCTGGATGCAGCCGAGCATCCAGCAGCGCGCGAACGAGCCGTTGTCTCCGACGCTGGCGCCCAGATCGGTCAGCGGCTGCACGGCCGCGCTGTGGAACTCGAACACGAAGCGCCCGTCGTCGCTGGCACGCGCCAACGCCACGCCGACGATTCCGGGCAGGCGCTCCAGCGCCGCGCCGGCATGGCCGACGAAGTCGGCCCACACCGCGAAACGCTCCAGATCGCCCAGCGCCTGCGTGGCCCATTGGCGATAGGCCCGGGTGACCTCGTCGGCGCCCAGGATGCGCTGCTGCAGTTCGCCGCTGACGCGTTGCGCCAGCACGTCGAGCAGGTGCAGGCGCCGCAGGCTGTGCATCGCGAGCTGTCCGATTCGCACGGCCAGCTCGTGGTGCAGCCCGAAGAAGGCCCGCGTCAACGCAGCCGGCCCCACCCCGGCCAGCGCCAGCCTGCGCCCGACGCGCAGCGACGCGTCGGCGCGCGCGCACGCCTGCGCGTCGGGTTGCAGCAGCGCGTGCAATTGCTCGGCCTCGCTGGCGCGCAGCGCTTCCAGGCTGGCGGCGTCCAGCGCGCCGAGCGCCGCGGCGGCCTGCGAATCCTCGTGCAGGCGGGTGAAATAGGCGCCCAGCAGCGCGTCGTCCAGCGCCAGGCCATGGCCCCGGGCCTCGCCGAGCAGTTGCGCGGCCGGCGTGCCGTAGGCAGCGGGAGCGAGCGGCGCGGCCATGTCGCTGAACTCGCTGCGCAGCGGCTCGCCCCAGCGCAGCCACCACTCGCGCCGGGTCGACTTGTGCATCTTGCAGCTCAGCAGCGCGGTATCGGCATGGCGCAGCAGTCCGTCGACGCTGGTCTCGTCGTCGGGGTAGACGGCCAGGCCCAGGCTCATGCCCAGCCGCAGCCCGGACGGCGACATCGAGAATGCGGCCTGCATCGCCTGCTCGAAGGGCTGCAGGCGCTGCGCCAGCCGCGCGGGGTCGTCGACGCGGTTGAGCACCAGCACGAATTCGTCACCGCCGATTCGCGCCAGCAGGTCGTGGGGCCCGAGCGCGGCGCCCAGGCGCTGGGCGACCTGGCGCAGCACCGCATCGCCGACCAGATGGCCCCAGCGTTCGTTGACCGAAGCGAAGTCGTCCAGGTCGAGGCAGCCCAGCGCCAGGCGCGAGCCGCTGCGCGCGACCTGCTCGAGCTCGTGTTGCAGGAAATGCTCCAGCCCGAAGCGGTTGGGCAACTGCGTCAGCGCATCGTGGCGCGCCTGCCAGCGCAGGCGTTCCTGGGCCTGGCGGCGCTGCGTGATGTCCACCGCCGACCAGACGGAGTCGAACTCGCCGTCGGCATGCCCGATGCGCCTTCCGGCGATCTCCCACCACACCAGCTCTCCGTCCACGCGCTTCATGCAGGCCTCGGCGCGCGCCTGCCCGGCATCGCGCAGCGGCTGCTCGAGCTGGCGGCGCCAGCGCGCGAAATCCTCCGGCGACGCGTGCAGGCCGCCGACGTCGACCCCGACCAGCTCGCTCGCATGGGCAAGGCCCAGCATCTGCGCCAGCGTGGCGTTGGCGGCGCGGATGGTGCGCCCGCTCAGCAGGGCCATTCCCACCAGCGCGTTGTCGAGCATCGCCGCGTGCAAGGCCTGCGCGCGCTCGCGGCGAACGCGCAGGCGCTCGAAGCCCAGCAAGGTGCCGGCCATCGTGGCGGCGAATTCGAGCAGTTCGAGCTCCTCGGGCGCCGCCGGGCCGGCGGCGGTCGCCGTCAGCGCGAAGGTGCCGATGAGCTCGCCCTCGTGCCACACCGGATAGGAATGGCACGACGCCAGGCTCCAGCGCAGCGCCGGTGCGCGCAGGTCCTCCCAGCGCGTATCGGAGCCGATGTCGTCCACCAGCACCGGCTCGCCGCGCAGCGCCGCATTGCCGCAGGAGCCGCTGCCCTGCCCGGGAGCCAGCCCGTCGAGCTCGGCCAGCAGCGCCGCCGGAGCGCTCGGCGCGGCGAACACATGCAGGCACCGGTCCTCGCCCAGGTACATGATGCTGGCCACGCGCCCGGGGGCATGGCTTTCGGCCAGGCGGCACAGGCGCAGCGCAAGCTCGCAAGGCGCGTGTCCGGCCACCAGCTCGCGCAGCGTGGACGTGGCGAAATCGAGCCAGCCGTGCTGGCGGCAGGCATCGGCAGGCATCGGGGCGAGACGCTCGAACGGCTGGGGTGTCATGGGAGGGGCGAGGCGGGCAAGCGGGCTCGCGCCGCGCGCCCCGCGCGAGGAAAGCGGCCGCTCTGGGAGCCTGGGGGCGATTGTGCCCCCGATTCGACATGACCGGCCCCCGACAGCGAGACCAAGCGACCAAAAATACCCGGCATGTTGACAAATTCCCCACACCCGGCGCCGCGCCGGGGCGACGGCGCCTGCCAGGCTGCTACGGCCGCCCGCTGAGCAGGTCGCGGTCGCGCTGCTGCACGTAGCGCACCACCGTCTGGTCGAACGAAAAGGACTTGCCCAGGAACTCCAGGCCCAGCGGCAGCAGGACCTTGCCGCTCGACAAGGTCATCGGCTCGTCGACATGCTGGATGCGCGCTGCCGTCTGCAGCGCCACGCCCCTGAGCTCGAAACGCAGCTCCGGCACCTGTTCGCCGGCGCGCAACGGGAAATCGCCCTCCACCGGGCTCACCAGCACCCGCATGCCCCCGGCGCTGATGTCGTGGCAGCGTCCGCTGACGGCCCCCGCGCCCTGGCGCACCAGCAGCACCGCGCCGACGTCGCTGCTGCCCACGGGCACGCGGAAATACTGGCGCCGCTGCAGGTAGTACACCTGCTCCGGCAGCGCGGCGCGCAACGCGGTGGAGTCGTTCCACGGCGCGCGCTCGATGCCCTCCAGCGCGAATCCGACGTAGACGCCCTCGTAGCGCGCCATCGCCAGCAGCGTCGACTCGCCGTCCCATGCGACCCCCTCCACGTCAGGGGGAATATCGAACACCACGCTGGCTTCGTGCTCGTCGACCTCCAGCAGGATCGACGGCATCTCACGCGACGCCCCTTCGACGAACAGGTTCAGGCGCTCGTGGCGCTCGCAGAGTTCGTGCAGCACGCCCAGCGCGCGCCTGCGCGCCGTCAGGCGGTGCTTTTCCGTGAACAGGCTTTCGAGCAGGTTTTTCATGCGGGGGGCGACGAGCAGCGCAGCTGCGACAGTGTACGAATACACCGCCCCCTGCCTGCTCAGCCCCGGCGCCTCCACAGCGTGACCTGCGACACCGTGTGCTGGAACTTGCGCCGCGTCTCGCGGATCACGAACTCGACGTCGCGCGGCTCGCCGACGCGCTCGAAATACTCGCCCAGCATCGCCTGCAGGCCGTCGAGGGTGCTGAAGTTCTCGCCGTCCTTCTTGAAGCCGCCGATCCACTCGTCGCGCCGCGTGTGCTCGGCCAGCCAGGTGTAGGGCGATGCGATCAGCAGCAGTCCGCCCGGCACGATGCGCTGGTGCACCTCGCGCAGGAAGCGCGCGGGACTGTAGAGCCGATCGATCAGGTTGGCCGCCAGCACCAGGTCGAAGCCGCTGAACAGGGGCTTGAGGTTGCAGGCATCGCCCTGCACGAACTCCACCCGCGACGCTGCGTCCTGCAGCCCGTATTCCTGCAGCGAGTGCTCGTGGTACGACACCAGCTCGCCCTCGTCGGGAAGCTGATAGCGTATGCGCTGCTGCTCGGCGAGCTGCGTGCCCACGCCGACGAAGCGCGCGGAAAAGTCGATGCCCACGACATGCTCGAAATGTCGCGCCAGCTCGAAGCTCGCACGCCCGGTCGCGCATCCCAGGTCGAGGGCCCTGCGCATCGGCCGGCCCTGCATGGCGTCGATCGCCAGTTGCGCCAGCGCGCGCGGGAAATTGGGAACGCCGAAGGGCTCGGCCCCCCAATGGAACTCGCAGTACTGCGACACCAGTACATCCGTCTCGTACATCGAAGCCTCCGGTGGCGGCGGCTTCTCGCCGACCACGTAGCGAAAACCGGCATGCTGGAAAAAATGCCGGCGGAACGCGTAGCGCGAAATCGGCAACGCCTGGTTGCCGCAGGAAATCCAGGAGCCACCTTTGATCAGGTTATGGCGCTGGTCGAAGGTCGGTGTGGTGAAGTCGTCGTATACCGGATGCACGTCGAAACCCGGGAACGGGTAGGTCGGCGTGTCCAGCCACTGCCACACATTGCCCACCACGTCGTGGAATCGGCCGTGCGCGAAGCGATCCACCGGGCACGACGAGGCCCAGTGATCGAGCTCCAGGTTGGCGGGCGCGGGCAGCGCCTGCGGCCCGTCGGCGACGCCGGCGGCCAGGCGCAGCGCGTGCCATTCGTCCTCGCTGGGCAGGCGCACCTGCAGCCCGTCGCGCGCCGACTTCCAGTTGCAGAACGCCTGCGCCTCGTGGAAATTGGTCTCCACCGGCCAGTTCCAGGGCATGGCGACCACTTCGCACATCAGGCGCAGCTTCCACGCCTCGCCGTCGCGCAGCCAGAAGGTCGGATGCGCGGCGTGCGCGAAGCGCTTCCACGCCGCGCCCTCGTCGCTCCACCAGGCGTCGTCGGCATAGCCGCCGGCGTCGACGAACTCCAGGAATTCCTGATTGCTGACCAGGTAGCGCGCGGCCTGGAACGCGGCGGTGCGTGCCTCGCGATGCCCGAATTCGTTGTCCCATCCGTAATAGCCGGCTTGCTCGCGATCGCGCCCCAGGCGAAAGCTCGCCGCGTCCACCGGGAGCAGTTCGTTGCGCGGCGCCGGCCCGCTGTCGCGGCAGGGCTGCCAGTCCGGGTGGCTGCGCACGAACTCCAGGCGGTGCTGGCGGATCAGCACCGACGAGGTCTCGAGATGGATTCGCTCGTGCTCGATTCCCATGAGCACCACCCACCACGGGCTGTCCCAGCCGATCGGCGACGAGATCGGCAGCTCGCGCAGCACCCGGTCCACGGTGGCGCGCACGCGGTCGCGGTACGCGCGCACCTCGGCCGAACTCGGCCAGTCGTAATGCGCCTCGTCGAGGTCGTCCCAGCTCATCTCGTCGACGCCGACCGCGAACATCGACTCCAGTCGCGGGTCGACGCGCTGCTCGAGCACCCCGGCGAGAACCAGCTTGTTGATGAAAAAGGTCGCGGTGTGGCCGAGGTAGAAGATCAGCGGGTGGCGCAGAGAGATCGGCTTGACGGTATAGGCCTGCTCGCCTCGCAGAACGTCGAACAGGCGTTCGTAACGGTCGAAGGTGGCGTGGAAATCGGCAAGCACGCGCTCGCGAAGGCGCTCGGGGTCGAGGTCGGCCAGCGCCAGGCTGCGCAGTGCGACGTCGGAATGCATGGCAAGGGACCTCCGTGGCGGCCTTTGCGAAGCCGCATCCAGTTCTTGGTGGTTTTTTCGATTATTGTTCAGGTCACGAACCGGCGTACGCCATGCACGATCGTGCATGGCGTACAGCACGCACTCCAACCATCGTCCGGAAGCTTCACGACATGTCGCAGGAAATTCGTCGATCCGCTGAGCGCGGCCATGCCCAGCATGGGTGGCTCGACTCCCACCACAGCTTCAGCTTCGCGTCGTACTACGACCCTCGCCACATCCAGTTCGGCCCGCTGCGAGTGATCAACGAAGACCGCGTGCAGCCCGGCACGGGATTCGACGAGCACGGCCACCGCGACATGGAGATCATCAGCTACATCCTCAGCGGGGAACTCGCGCACAAGGACTCGCTGGGGCTGGGCAATGGCTCGGTGATCCGCCCGGGCGACGTGCAGCGCATGAGCGCCGGCACCGGAGTGCGGCACAGCGAGTTCAACCCCTCGGATTCGCAGCCGGTGCACTTCCTGCAGATCTGGATCCAGCCGCACACGCAGGGTGTCGCACCCGACTACGAGCAACGCCACTTCGACACGCAGTCCAGGCGCGCACGCCTGTGCCGCATCGTCGACGGCCAGGGCCGCGACGCAGCGCTGCGAATTCAACAGGACGCCAGCGTGTACGCGGGGCTGTTCGAGGCCGGCGAGGACTTCGAACTGCCGCTGCCGGCCGGGCGCCAGGCCTACGTGCATCTGGTGCGCGGCAGCCTGCAGGTCAACGGCGTGGAGCTGCACACCGGCGACGCGCTCAAGCTGCGCCATGTCGACGCGGTACGCCTGCGCGACGCCCGACAGGCCGAGGTGCTGGTGTTCGACCTGCCGGACACCGGTGCCTGAATCCAGTTCTCCGGCGGTGGCGTAAGAGCTGGCAGGCAGGCCGCGAACGGGCACGACGCCCACGGCCCGCCTGCCAACCCCGAACCCACCGATGGAGATCATGATGCAAGCTACCGACAAGTCCGCCACCCCCGCCGCCCAGGCCCGCCGCGACTGGTTCAAGCGCTCCGGGCTGTTCGTCGCCGGGCTCAGCGCAGCATCGGCGCTGGCGCTGCCCACCCGCAGTTTCGCCGCGTCGATGTCGAGCGACGACGACGTGAAAATGCTCAACGTCGCGCTCGGGCTCGAATACCAGGCGATCGCCGCGTACCAGGTCGGCGCCGAATCGGGACTGCTGCAAAAGCCCGTGCTGGCGGTGGCCGTCGAGTTCCAGGGTCAGCACAAGGCGCACGCCGGGATCCTGGAGGCCACGATCAGCAAGCTCGGCGGGACCCCGGTGATGGCGCGCAAGCCGGCCGAGTACGGCTTCCCCACCGACAAGCTGCACAACCAGGCCGACGTGCTGCGTTTTGCCGCCGGGCTCGAGAAGGGCGCGGCCAGCGCCTACCTGGGCACGGTGCCGCAGTTCCACAACCGCGACCTGGCGAAGGCCGCCGCGAGCATCCTGGGCGACGAGACCATGCACTGGGCGATCCTGCTCAACGCGCTGGGCGAGAACCCGGTGCCGGCGGCGTTCATCGCCTGAAGGCTACCGGCCCGGCGCGCTAACATGCCTCGCATCGCGGGCGGCTGCGCCCGCCCCCTTGCGACGGCATGCCCGACCTGGAAAAACTGCTGGCCTTCACCGCCCTTGGCGACCGCGCCGCATTCGCCGAGCTGTACGAGGCGACGCGCCGGCGCGCCTGGGGCATCTGCCTGCGCCTGCTGCGCGAGCATGACCTGGCCGAGGACGCCATGCAGGACGCCTACGTGAAGATCTGGCACCAGGCGGGAAGCTATCGGCCGGCCGTCGGCAACGCCGAGGCCTGGCTGGCCGCCGTGGTCCGCAACACCTGCCTCGACCGCCTGCGCTCGCGCCGGCGCGAGCGTGCCGAGAGCCTCGACGAGCTGGCGCTGGCCGAGCACATCGCCGATGCCGCCCCCGGACCCGAGCAGCGCATGGAGGCCAGCCTTTCGCAGGGGCGCCTGCAGCAGTGCTTCGACGCGCTGAAGGCGCAGCAGCGCGAGCTGCTCACCGACTCCTACGTGCTGGGCCTGAGCCACGCCGAGCTTTCGGCGCGACGCGGCATGGCCCTGGGCACCGTCAAGACCATCATCCGGCGCTCGGTGCTGGCGCTGCGGGACTGCCTGGCGGGAGCGGCCTGATGAGACTCGAGCGCAACCCCGAGTTGCTGGACCGGCTCGCCGCCGATTACCTCACCGGTGGCATGGCGCCGGGCGCCCGGCGCCGCTTCGAGACCCTGCTGCGCACGCAGCCGCTGGCCGCGCAAAGCCTGCAGCGCTGGCGCGATCGCCTGGAGCAGGGGCTGCTTCCCGAGCACACGCCGCAGCGCGTGTGGCAGGCCGTGCAACAGCGCCTGGAGCCGGCGGCCGCGGATTCCGCCGCGATGCGCGGCGCGCGCGCATGGGGCCTGCGCGCCTGGCGTGCGCTGGCGTTGGGCATGGGCGGCCTGGCCGTCGCCGCCGGCGCGCTGGTGCTCGCGCTGCTGCTGCAGCGCCCGGCGCTGCAGCCGGCCGGCCAGCCCGCCCAGCTCGTCGCGGTGCTGGCCGGGCCGGCCGGACACGCCGCGCTGCTGCATGTGCGCGGCGCGCAGGCCTCGCTGACGGCCATCGGCGAGCAGGCGGCGCCGCAGGGCAAGTCCTTCGAGCTGTGGGTACTGCCCGCGCAAGGCAAGCCGATCGCCGCCGGAGTGGTGCAACTGCACGGCACCTTCCGCATGCCGATGCCGCCCACGCTGCTGGCCGCCGCGCTGCAGGCCAGGGGCTTCGCCATCAGCGTCGAGCCGCAGGGCGGCTCGCCGACCGGGCAACCCACCGGCCCGGTGACCTACGTCGGGCGGCAGGTGGCCAGCGCCGACGCCCCCGCCGAGGGCTGATCAGGCCACGCGCGCCAGCGCGGCGATGGCCAGCCCCGCGAGCAGCAGGCCGGCGCGGTTGATCCTGCTGGTCGGCTCACGCAGCCACAGCATTCCCAGCAGCGCGCTGAGCGCCACCACGCCGAGGTTCATGCCGGCGAACACCACCGCCGGGTTGGCATGCAGCTGGATGTGGGCGCGGATGTAGCAATCGATGTTCGCGAAATTGAGCAGGCCGAGCACCACCCCGGCCCCCAGGCTGCGCGCATCGGCGCGCGCGCCGCGCGTCATGCGCCAGGCCTGCGCCACCGCCATGCAGGCGAAGGCCAGCACGAAGGAGGTCTGCAGCGTGGTGCCGAAATCCCCGCCGCGCAGCGCCACCAGCTTGAGCAGCACATCGACCAGCGCATAGCCCACCCAGACGGCGCACAGCCACAGCGCCGAGGCCAGGCCTGGCGCGGCGCGCGCCGGCGTGCGCGTCGGGCGCGCGAGCAGCGCCAGCATCGCGGGCAGGCCGAGGGCGAGCCCGGCCATCTGCCAGGCGTCGACCCGCTGGCCGAACCAGGTGAATGCGGCCAGCAGCGAAAGCAGCAGCGAAAGTCGCTGCGCGGTATCGGCGCGCACGATGCCCGCGGTCTGCACCGCGCGCCCCATGATCAGGAACAGCCCCGGCAGCACGACCCCCAGCGCCAGCACGATCCCCCACGGCAGCGAACCCAGTGCGCGCGCATCGAGGCGAGGGTGCAGCAGCAGCAGGCAGGAAATCCCTGCCGCAGCGTAGTTCCACAGCACGATCTGGCCGAGATCCAGGCGCCATGCCGCCGCCTGCCTGAGCCACAACGACACGGCAACACTGAAACAGACGGCGAGTGCGAGCCAATGCATGAGCCGATTCCCCGCGCTGGCACGCGACCGCGCACCACGCGCAATGCCCAACAAAAAGCCCGGGCGATGGCCCGGGCTGCAAACCTGGCGGAGAGAGGGGGATTCGAACCCCCGAAGGGCTGTTCACCCTTACACGCTTTCCAGGCGTGCGACTTAAACCGCTCATCCATCTCTCCGGGAAGCCTGACATCGTAGCAGCAGGCGCGAGGGCATTGCCACGGCGAACCCATGGGGCAAGCCATGGGTCGCATCCCGGGCGCGCCGGCGCGCCCGGGCTCAGTCCCCGCAGTCCCGCTCCAGCGCGTCGGCCAGCTCGGCGGCGCGGCGCGCAGCGGCCTGCAGCGCGGCGTCGAAGGCACCGGCCAGATCGCGCTGGCGCAGCACGTCCAGCGCGGCGGCGGTGGTCCCGCCCTTGCTCGTGACCTGCTCGCGCAACTGCGCAGGCGTGGACGGCGAGTCCGCGGCCAGCGCGGCGGCGCCCGACATGGTGCCCAGCGCCAGGCGCCGCGCGACATCCTCGGACAAGCCCAGGCGCACGCCGGCGGCGATCAACGACTCCAGCACGAGAAACATGTATGCGGGTCCCGAGCCCGACACCGCGGTGACCGCGTCGAGCGCCGGTTCGCTGTCGACCCATACGAGTTCCCCGGTGGGACGCAGGACCTGCTCGGCCACCTCGCGCTCGGCAGCGCCGCATCGCGCATTGGCATACAGGCCCGAGACGCCACGCCCGATCAGCGCGGGCGTGTTCGGCATCGCGCGCACCACGCGCTGCGCCGCGGCCAGCCGCGCCACCGCCGCGCAGCGCACGCCGGCCATGATGCTCAGGTGCAGCGCGCCAGCGCTCGCCGGCGCGCGCTCGCGCAATGCCCGCGCCGCCTGCGCGAACTGCTGCGGCTTGACCGCCCAGACGACGACGTCGACCGATTCGAGCTGCGGCCCCGGCTCGGCCTGCGCCTGCACGCCGAAGCGTTCCTGCAATTGCTCGCGCTGCGCGGCCAGCGGCTCGACCACGCGCAGGCGCGCGGGGTCGACGCCGCCGCGGCGAAGACCGCCGACGATGGCGCCCGCCATGTTGCCGCCCCCGATGAAGGCGATGGTGATTTCGTGCATGCGTCGCATTATCGCCTCAGCTTGCACATATTCCGAAAGAAGAATACTCCCAGACAGCGGCAGGAATGCCCACAGGAGTGATAATCGATGACGATTTCATGAACGATTCATTCCACTAGGCGCCGTGCCCGCGGCGCGCGAATGCTCCGCGGCGCATGCCGCGATCGGACATGGACCCACAAGCTCGACGCCTACTCGGCGATTGATGTGCCTGTTTTCCCGCCGATCGGCGACAATTAAACCCTGCTGTCGAAGAAGCCGGACCATTCCGGCTTCGTGCCAGGCGACGTACCAGGCCGCGCCCGCTCCGCGCGGCCGCTTGCGAAGGTACGCCGCAACGTGAAGTGTTCCACGTCGTTCCACCTCATTTCCGGAGGCTGCAAACCATGAAAGATGCCGCCAGCGCCCTCGATCGCGTTGATCGGCGCATTCTCGCCCTGCTGCAGGGTGATGGCCGCATGTCCAACCTGGCGCTGGCGCAAGCGGTGCACCTTTCGCCCACGGCGGTGCTCGAACGCGTCAGGCGCCTGGTGCGTGAACAATTCATCCTCGGCTACGAGGCACGCCTGAACCCGCAGAAGCTGGGGGCGTCGCTGCTCGTGTGCATCGAGGTCCTGCTCGACCGCGGCAGCCCCGACGTGTTCGAGCGTTTCAAGGAGGCGGCCCGTGAGCGCCCCGAGATCCTCGAGTGCTACATGGTGGCCGGCGACTTCGACTACCTGCTCAAGACCCGCGTCAGCGACATGGACGCCTATCGCGAGTTCCTCAACAAGGTCCTGCTGGCGCTGCCCGGGGTGCGCGAAACCCGCACCTACGTGGTGATGGAGGAAGTGAAGAACACCCACGCACTGCAGGTGGAGTGAGCGGTAGGCGCACGGCGATCCTTCCGGGCCGCCGCGATGCCGCGGGCGACGCGCGATGCGACGCGCGCCTCAAGCGGCCGGCTGCGCCGGCTCGCGCGGGGCGGCCAGCGCGGACGGCTCTGCGGTGCCGGCAGGCATCGCTTGGTCGAGCTTGATCACTCCCGGCAGATCGCATTCGAGTACCGCCCTGCGCAGCGCATCGATGGCCACCGTGCGCGTGAAGGTCTTGCGCCACGCCAGCACCACGCGCCGCGTGGGCACCGGGTCGCGAAACGGCACGTAGCGGATCTGCCCACCAGCATTCGACGCGTCGGCATCGGCCTGGGCCGACATTCTGGGCAGGATGGTGATCCCCATGCCCGACGCGACCATGTGCTTGATGGTCTCCAGCGACGAGCCCTCGAAGCTCTTGCGGATTCCGTCCGAACCAGGCGAGAACCGCGCGAACTCGGGACAGACCTCGAGCACGTGGTCGCGAAAGCAGTGCCCGGTGCCCAGCAGCAGCATGGTCTCGTCGCGGATCTCCTCGCTGCGCACCGAGCGCGCGTGCGCCAGCCGGTGCCCGCGCGGCACGGCGACCAGGAAGGGCTCGTCGTACAGCGGTGCGATCGCCAGTCCGTGGTCGGGAAAGGGCTCGGCGAGCACCGCGACGTCGAGTTCGCCATTGCGCAGCATCTCCAGCAGGCGCACGGTGAGCTGCTCCTGCAGCATCAGCGGCATCTGCGGAGTCAGATCGATGACCCGACGCACCAGCGGGGGCAGCAGGTAGGGCGCGACGGTGTAGATCACGCCCACGCGCAGCGGCCCCGCGAGCGGGTCCTTGCCGCGCTTGGCGATTTCGCGAATCGCCGACGACTGTTCCAGCACGCGCTGCGCCTGCTCGATGATCTCGGCGCCGATCGGCGTGATGCTGACCTCGCTGCCTCCGCGCTCGAAGATCTTCACGTCGAGCTCTTCCTCGAGCTTCTTGATCGCCACCGACAGGGTCGGCTGGCTCACGAAACAGGCCTCCGCGGCCCGGCCGAAATGTCGCTCCCGGGCGACGGCGACGATATAGCGCAACTCGGTCAGCGTCATAGCTTGTATTAAAGCACACTGGGGAACGAATGATCCCAGACTATTGACCAGGCTACCGCTCAGGCGGCGAGCCAGTCCATGCCGCCGCCGAGCCAGCGCTGCAGATGCTCGCGCGCCGCCTGGGGGTGCTCGCGCAGCAGCTCGGCGGCTGCCTCGCGCGCCAGTTCCAGCAGGTCCTGGTCGTCGCGCAGGTCGGCGTGGCGCAGCCCCTGCAGTCCGGACTGGCGCTGGCCCAGCAGCTCGCCGGGGCCGCGCAGCTCCAGGTCCTTCTGCGCGAGCACGAATCCGTCGCTGGTCTGGTGCATGGCCTGCAACCGCGCGCGCGCGGTCGCCGACAACGGCTCCGAGAACAGCAGCAGGCACTGCGCCGCTTCGCTGCCGCGCCCGACACGCCCGCGCAACTGGTGCAACTGCGACAAGCCGAAGCGCTCGGCATGCTCGATGACCATCAGGCTGGCGCTGGGCACGTCCACCCCCACCTCGATGACCGTCGTGGCCACCAGCAGCCGAAGACTTCCGGCGGCGAAGTCGCCCATCACCTCGGCTTTCCGGGCCGCGGGCATGCGCCCGTGCAGCAGCCCCACGCAGCCGGCCTGCTCGCCCATCAGCGCCTGCAGCTCGGCATGCGTGGCCAGCGCGTCGCGCAGCTCCGCGTGTCCGCCGGGCCCGTCGTTCGGCTCGGCCGACGCCTCGATCAGCGGGCAGACCCAGTAGGCCTGGCGCCCGGCAAGCACGAGTTCGCGCACCCGCAGCATCACCGCGTCGCGGCGCTGCCCGGAAAACACCCTGGTGCGCACCGGCTGGCGCCCCGGCGGCGAATGCGCGATGGTGGAGATATCCAGATCGCCGAACACCGCCATCGCCAGCGTGCGGGGAATCGGAGTCGCCGTCATCATCAGCAGGTGCGGCTGGCGCTGCTCTCCGGCGCCCTTGGCGCGCAGGCTCAGGCGCTGGGCGACACCGAAGCGGTGCTGCTCGTCGACCACCGCCAGGCCCAGGCGGGCGAATCGCACCTTGTCCTGGATCACCGCATGCGTGCCCACCACCAGCGCCGCCTCGCCGCTGGCGGCGCGCGCCAGTTCGGCCTCGCGCTCGCGCCGGGTCTGGCTTCCGCGCAGCCAGGCCACGCCCACGCCGAGCGGCTGCAGCCACTCGGCGAGGCGTCGCAGGTGCTGCGCGGCCAGGATGTCGGTGGGCGCCATCAACGCGCACTGCAGTCCGTTGTCGATGGCCTGCGCGGCGGCCAGCGCGGCGACCACGGTCTTGCCGCTGCCGACGTCGCCCTGCAACAGGCGATGCATCGGCTGCTCGCGCTCGAGATCGGTCGCGATCTCGGCAACGCAGGCGGCCTGGTCGACGGTGAGCTCGAAGGGCAGCGCGCGCAGCAGTCGCCCCACCAACCCGTCGGGCTGCCGCGCCAGCGGCCATGCCCGCTGTTCGGCGCGTCGCGCCCGCGCCAGCTGCTGCGCCAGCTGCTGCGCCAGCAGCTCGTCGAACTTGACCCGGCGCCACGCCGGATGCCGGCGATCCTCGAGCTGCTCGATCGAGACCTGCGGCGGCGGCGCGTGCAGCAGGCGCAGCGCCTGCCCGATCGGCGGCAGGTCCAGGCGCGCCAGCAACGCCGGCGGCAGCCATTCGCGCATGTCCAGGCGCGCCAGCGCAGCCGATACGGCCTTGCGCAGCCAGGACTGGCTGATGCCGGCGCCGGCCGGGTAGATCGGCGTCAGGCTGTCGGGCAGCTCGGCATGCGCGGCGGCCGCGTGGCACACCGGATGCACCATCTCGAAGCCGAACAGCCCGCGCCTCGCCTCGCCGCGGATCCGCAACTCGCGCTGCGGTGCGAATTGCCGCGTCCAGCTGGGGTAGAAGTGGAAAAAACGCAACTCCAGGCGTCCGCCGGAATCCTCGACCACCACGCGCAGCACGCGCCGGCGCGCCGGCATCAGCTCGGCCTGCACCACGCGCGCCTGCACCACGGCCACTTGCGCCTCGCGCAACGCGGCGATCGGCGTGATGCGGGTCTCGTCGACGTAATGCAGCGGCAGGTGCAGCGCGTAGTCCCAGTCGCTGCGCAGGCCCAGGCGTTCGCCGGGCGCGGTCGCCTGCGCACGCTGCGCCGCCGGCGCGCCTGCGCGCGACGCCGCGGACTTGCCTGCGCGGGGTGCCGTCATCGGCCCTGCCCGGTGCGCTGCGCAGCGCTCATGGCCATGTCAGGCCGAGGCGCCGCCGGGCGTGTCGGGGTCGCTGACGCCATGCTCGCGCTCGACCGCGGCGCCTGCCCGCAGCAAGGCTTCCAGGGTCTGCTCGAAGGCCTCGCGCGGCGACTGCCCCGGCCAGTGACGGGCCAGCGTGTCGCGCACCAGCGAGGTGGTCTCGAACCAGCGCCACAGCTGCTGCCGAGGCACCGCGCGCCCCTGCTCGAGCAGGTGGAATTTCAGCAACACGCGCAGCGCGTGCGTTGCGTGACGCGCGGTGTCCGCCTCGAACATGTCCAGTCGCGCATGCGCGCGCTGCAGCACGCTGGCCACGTCGCCGAACACCGGCCCATGCCCGGGAATCACCGACAGCGGGTCGAGTCGCTCGATACAGCGCAGCGTGCGGCGCTGCGCGCCGAAACCGTCGCCGCCGAGCAGCTCGGGAAACAACACGCCGAAGCCGTACTCCCACAGCGCGTCGCCGCTGATCAGGATCCTCGCGTCGGGCTGGAACAGCATCAGCGCATGGTCGTCGTGCCCCGGCGCGGCATGGACCTGCCACGTCAGCCCGCCCAGGCACAACTCGTCCCCGGCCGCATAGCTGGAGCCGGCGCGAAAGGCCTCGGCCTGCTGCCCCGTCTGCACGAAGCTCAGGCCCGATTCATCCCAGTCGTTGACCGCCTGCAACTCGCCCGCGGGCACCAGGATCGCGCAGGGCCGCTCGGCACCGAAGGCTCGCTGCAAGGCCGCGTTGCCGCCGCAGTGGTCCGAATGCAGGTGGGTGTTGACCACGCGGCTCAGGCGCCGGCCGGCCAGCGCGCCGCGCACGCCGGCCACCGTGGCCGCGGCACGCACCCGATGGCCGCTATCCACCACGCTGGCTTCGTGGTCATCGTCGAGCATGACCACGCAGTTGGCACTCAGCCAGTCATGCACCAGCACGTGGACGGAAGGGGGAAGCGAAAGCTGCATCATCATGGACCGTGGAGCATACGAGCGCGGGGCGCATCCGCAGCGCCGCGGGGCCGATTCCCGCGGGGCCGACTCCCGGGGGGCCGATTCCCGCGCAGCGGATTCCCACGCAGCGCCATCGCCCCGCGCGCGCCGGGCGTTGCGCGCCATCCAGGCTTTTATCGCCTAGCATAAGACCATCGCGTCAACCAACCACAGGCGTGGTGCCGCATGGACCGTCCCTTGCCCTTTTCGTCGGACCTGCATGCCGCGTATGCGCACCAGCGCGCCGCGTTCCGGGACGACCCCTACCCCGCGTGGCCGGTGCGCCGCGACCGCCTGCAGCGCCTGCTGTCGCTGCTGCGAGAGCACGAGCAGGCGCTGTGCGCGGCCATTGCCGAAGACTTCGGGCAGCGCGCCCGGGCCGAGACCGAGGTGCTCGACCTGGTCCCGTCGCTGGCCGCACTGCGCCATGCGCTGCGCCATGGCCAGCGCTGGATGCGCGCACGCCGCGCCAGCCCCGGCATCTGGTTCCGCCCCGCCAGCGCGCGGGTGCTGCCGCAACCGCTGGGAGTGGTCGGCATCATCTCGCCATGGAACTACCCGCTGTACCTGGCGGTCGGCCCGCTGGCTTCGGCGCTGGCGGCCGGCAACCGCGCGATGCTCAAGGTTTCGGAATACACGCCCGCGTTCGGTCGCCTGTTCGCGCAGCTCGTGCACGAGCGATTCTCCGCCGACGAGCTCGTCGTGTTCACCGGCGGCGCCGAGCAGGCGGCGGCCTTCTCGGCGCTTGCGCTGGACCACCTGCTGTTCACCGGCTCGACCGCGGTGGGGCACCGGGTCATGGCCGCCGCGGCCGCGAACCTGGTGCCGGTCACGCTCGAGCTGGGCGGCAAGTCGCCCGCGGTCGTCGCGCCCGACTTCGACCTCGAGCTGGCGGCACGGCGAATCGTCTACGGCAAACTGGTCAACGCCGGCCAGACCTGCGTGGCGCCCGACCACGTGTACGTGCCGCGGCAGCGCCAGCGCGAATTCGCCGAGGCTTGCGCTCGCGCGGCGCGCGAGCTGTATCCCGCCGGCCTGGCCAGCGCCGACTATTGCAGCATCATCGACACGCGCCAGTACATGCGCCTGCAGAGCATGCTCGAGCAGGCGCGTGACGCCGGCGCCGCGGTGCTGCCGCTGTTCGCGGGCGAGCAGTCGCAGCCCGAGCGTCACCGCATGGCCCCGGTGCTGCTGATGGACCCTGCGCAGTCCCTGCGAGCGATGCGCGACGAGATCTTCGGCCCGCTGCTGCCGGTGCTGGGCTACGACCAGCCCGAACAAGTGCTCCAGCGCATCAACGAGCAGCCGCGGCCGCTGGCCCTGTACTGGTTCGACGACGACGCGCGGCGCATCGAGCACGTGCTGCGCAACACCCACTCAGGCGGAGTCACGCTCAACGACACGCTGATGCACGTCGCGCAGGACGAACTTCCCTTCGGCGGCGTAGGGCCGTCTGGCATGGGGCACTACCACGGCCGCTGGGGATTCGACACCTTCAGCAAGCTCAAGCCCGTGCTGCGCCAGCGCCGTCTGGCCGGCACGGCGCTGGTGCGCCCGCCGTACGGCGGCGTGTTCGCGCGCCTGATCGCCATCATGAAACGCTGGGCCTGAAAGCCTGGGGCCTAGGACTCTGGGCGCGCGGCCGGCGGGCGGCGCAGCCTGCGCTTGATCGCGAAATCCAGCTCGCCGATCACGTCACGCATCCACGCATCGAAATGGCTCAGCAGGCTGCGCGGCGGCACCTGCAGCGTGGCCTCGGTCTCGCCGTCGCTGGCACGCACCAGCATTCCGGCGCGCCAGGCGAGTCTCATCATCGCCTCGTTGCGGCTGAGGCACTGCAGGCGCAGCGTGTGCAGGCCGCGATTGCGGGCGAAGGTGGCGGCGCGCTCGAACAGCCGCGTGCCGATTCCCCTGCTGCGCCCCCGGGGCAGCACCGACACGCCGAACTCGGCCTCGCCCGGGTCGTCGGCGGACAGCGCCAGATGGCCCACGGCGACGAGCTCGAGGTGGCGGTCGAACACCCCGAACACCTCGTCACGCCCGAAATCGATGCCGCGCACGTAGCCGGCGATCTGCCGGTCGCTGGCGGCATGGCCGAAGCGCAGGTAGCGGTCCTCGCGCGCAAGCGCCAGCAGGTGCCTGAGCAGCGCGGGGCGCGATTGCTCGGTGAGCGCACGAATGGGCACCAGGCCGCCCACGCCGCCGACCGGGGGCCCGGGAGGCGAAGGCGAGGCCAGGCGAGGCGGGAGCGGAGTGAACATGGTCGATGGTGCGCTGCAACATCGCCAATATAATGGCCCCGTGTCGATTTGCAACACCCCGCGAGCGGGGTGCCGTGCCCGCGTTCTTGGGCCTGCGCCGCTTTTGTCGTAGAATGGAAAATTCCGGTTTTTTGGCCACCGGAAAAAGTTCGCTTCGCCCGCCGCGAGTCCTTCGGCAATCCGCCCCCTGGGCTGGATGCGCCGGGGGCGCGCGGCACGGTCCGGTCACCTGCCCTCCGGAACCGGCAACGAAGCGAAACCCGGGCAGAGCCCGCCGGCGCACAGCCTGCAGAGCGGGAAAAACGGCCCCAACACTCCTCAAGAGCGTTTCAACCACCATGAAAACCTTCAGCGCCAAACCGGCCGAAGTGAAGCATGAATGGTTTGTGATCGACGCCACGGACAAGGTCCTCGGCCGTGTCGCCAGCGAAGTGGCACGTCGCCTGCGCGGAAAGCACAAACCCATCTACACGCCTCACGTCGATACCGGCGACTTCATCGTCGTCGTCAACTCGTCCAAGCTGCGCGTCACCGGCAACAAGGCCCACGACAAGGTGTACTACCGTCACTCGGGCTACCCGGGCGGCATCTACGCCACGCGCTTCAAGGACATGCAGGCCCGTCATCCCGGACGCGCGCTGCAGCTGGCCGTCAAGGGCATGCTGCCCAAGGGCCCGCTGGGCTACGCGATGATCAAGAAACTCAAGGTCTACGCTGGCGCCGAGCATCCGCATTCCGCGCAGCAACCCAAGGCCCTGGACCTGTAAAAGGAACGGCGATGATCGGTAATTGGAATTACGGCACCGGCCGCCGCAAGAGTTCGGTGGCCCGTGTGTTCATCAAGAAGGGCAGCGGCAACATCACGGTCAACGGCCGTGCGCTGCAGGAGTACTTCGGGCGCCAGACCTCCATCATGGTGGTCAAGCAGCCGCTGGTGCTGACCGAAAGCGAAGCCCTGTTCGACATCCAGGTCAACGTGCGCGGCGGCGGCGAAACCGGCCAGGCCGGTGCGGTTCGCCTGGGAATCACCCGCGCGCTGATCGATTTCGACGCCACGCTCAAGCCGTCGCTGTCCAGCGCCGGCTACGTCACGCGTGACGCGCGCGAGGTCGAGCGCAAGAAGGTCGGCCTGCACGGCGCGCGCCGTCGCAAGCAGTTCTCCAAGCGCTGAGTCCGGCCCGTCCAGGCCGCACCGCGAGCCCACTCCGCGAGGAGTGGGCTTTTTTGCGTCCGCCGAAGGTTTGCGAGCCGGCGTCGCAGGCCTAATATTGACCATGCACAATATTCGGGACCGCAACAGCGAGGGGGGGTGCATGGGAATGTTCGCGTGGCTGCGGCGGCATCGGCGTTTCGCGTCGGAAGCGCGCGAAGCCTCGTCGCCGGACGATGGCGGCCTGCACGAACCGGGGCCGCACACTCGCTTCGGGATGCACCCGGGCGCCGAAGTGGCAGGCCTGGATTTCTACCGTGCGATCGACTTCCAGCGCCGCTGGAAGCTGCGCCTGGGCGCCTACGTGCGCGGCGAGGCGCGGGCACGCCAGTCATGGCGGGAGATCGCTCGTGACGACCAGTGCGAGCTCGGACGCTGGTTGCGCGACGCCCCGGTCTCCACGCCGGCCCATGCGCAACTGGTGCTGCGACTGCGCGAGCACCACGCCACGCTGCACAGGGCCGCCGGCGAGATCGTGCGCATGGCCGACTGCGGCCAGCGCGAAGCGGCACTGCAGGCGCTGCGCGACGGCGACTTCGCGCACGCATCCCACGCCACGGTGGCGCGGCTGAGCGAACTGTTCCTGGCGCTCAACGACGCGCGCGGGGACGACACGCGACACTGAAGCTACGATAGTGGCTTTTTCGCGCCGACGCCGCCGCAGCGGTGACCGCGCGTTCCGCGAGGGCAATGGGTCATGGCCGCTTTGAAGGCTGGAATCGTCGGCGGCACCGGGTACACCGGCGTCGAATTGCTGCGCCTGCTGCTGGCGCACCCCGAGGTGCGACTGAGCGCGATCACTTCGCGCAAGGAAGCCGGCCTGGCCGTCAGCGAGCTCTACGCCAGCCTGCGCGGACACACCGATCTGCGCTTCACGTCCCCCGAACAGGCTCCGCTGCGCGAGTGCGACGTGGTGTTCTTCGCCACGCCGCATGGCGTGGCCATGCAGCAGGCGCGCGAACTGCTCGACGCCGGCGTGCGGATCATCGACCTGGCGGCCGACTTCCGGCTGCGTGACACGGCATTGTTCGAACGCTGGTACGGAATGCCCCACGCCTGCCCGGACATTCTCGCCGAGGCCGTCTACGGCCTGCCCGAACTGCAGCGCGCGGCGATCCGCGAGGCCCGCGTGGTGGCCAACCCCGGCTGCTACCCGACCACGGTGCAGATCGGCTTCGCCCCGCTGCTGCGCCATGGCCTGGTCGATCCCGCGCATCTCATCGCGTCCTGCGCGTCCGGAGTATCCGGCGCAGGCCGCAAGGCCGAGATCGGCTACCTGTTCTCCGAGGCATCGGACAATTTCAAGGCCTACGGAGTCAAGGGCCACCGGCATGGTCCCGAGATCGAGCAGGAACTGCGCCGGATCGCCGGCCTGGATCACGCCGACCCCTCGCTGCGCTGCCTGTTCCAGCCCCATCTGGTGCCGATGATCCGCGGCATGCACAGCACCCTGTTCGCGCGCCTGAACGACTCCGGCCAGGCCACCGACCTGCAGGCGCTGTACCAGCAGTTCTACGCCGACGAAGCCTTCGTCGACGTGCTGCCGGCGGGCAGCGCCCCGGAGACGCGCAGCGTGCGCGGCGCCAATTCGCTGCGCGTGGCAGTGCATCGCCCGCAGCCCGACACAGTGATGGTGCTGGTGGTGCAGGACAACCTGACCAAGGGCGCGTCGGGGCAGGCGGTGCAGAACATGAACCTGATGTTCGGCCTTCCCGAGACCTGCGGACTGCAAGGCATAGCACTGCTTCCCTGAGCCCGGCGCAAGCGCCAAATCCCACTTTGCCGGCATGGATGTATGCCGGGCAGGCGCGAGCGACACAGCCTAAAATACGGGCTTCACCAGGAGAAACCCATGAGCGCAGTGTTGAACGACGATGCGTCGACCGCTTCGGCCGAACCCTTGCTGTTCACCGACAGCGCGGCGGCGAAGGTCAAGGAGCTGATCGACGAGGAAGGCAACCCGGCCCTGAAGCTGCGCGTGTTCGTGCAGGGTGGCGGCTGCTCGGGATTCCAGTACGGATTCACCTTCGACGAGGCCGTCAACGACGACGACACGCAGATGGTCAAGAGCGGCGTCACGCTGCTGATCGACGCGATGAGCCTGCAATACCTGGTCGGCGCCGAAATCGACTACAAGGAAGGCCTGGACGGCGCGCAGTTCGTGATCAAGAACCCGAACGCCACGACCACCTGCGGCTGCGGATCGTCGTTCTCGACCTGAAGCACGCCAGCGACGGTGCGGGCGAACCGCGTCAGGCGGGGTAGATCGCACCCAGGACCCGGGGCCCGCGCGCCCCTGTGACTGCCGGCAGATTGCCGGCCTCTCCATCCAGGGTTCGCGCCGCCAGCCACGCGAAGGCCGCGGCCTCCACCTGCTGGGGCTGCAGGCCTCTCGCCGCGGTGTCCAGGATCGCCCGCTCGCCCAGCGCGCCGCGCAGCCGGCGCACCAGATCCTGGTTCGACGCGCCACCTCCGCATACCAGCACCTCGCCGGCTCCCGGCATGCTTCGCCGCAGGTCGGCGGCGACCGTGTGCGCGACCATCTGCGACAGCGTGGCCTGCACGTCGACGGGCTCGAGCTGGCCCGAGGCCTGCAGGCGCAGCTCCAGCCAGTGCTCGTCGAAATGGTCCCGCCCGGTGCTCTTGGGCGCGGGCGCGGCGAAATACGAATCGTCGAGCAGCGACTGCAGCAACTGCGGAACCACGCGTCCGCGGGACGCCCACGCGCCATCGGCGTCGAAGGCGCAGCCCAGATGCCGCTGCGCCCACAGGTCCAGCAGCGCGTTGGCCGGGCCACAATCGAAGCCGAGCACGCGTCCGTCGGCGAACAGCAGGCTCAGGTTGGCGATCCCGCCCAGGTTGAGCACGGCCAGGTCGTGGCCTTCGCGCCCGAACACCGCTCGATGAAAGGCCGGCACCAGCGGCGCACCCTGTCCGCCGGCGGCGACGTCGCGGGAACGGAAATCCGCCACCACGGTGATCGCGCATTGCTCGGCCAGCAACGCGGGACACCCCAGCTGCACCGTGTAGCCCAGCTCGGGGCGGTGCCGCACGGTCTGGCCATGCGCTCCCACCGCGGCCACCTGCGAGGCCGGCACGCCGGTGATGCGCAGCAGTTCGCGCATGGCGCGCGCATACAGATGGGTGAGCTCGATGCCGGCCACCTGCGCTCGGTGCAGTTCGTCAGCGCCCGGCTGGTTCAGCGCCAGGAACTGCACGCGCAACTCGTCCGGCATCGGCAGTTGCACATGGCCCAGCACACGCGGGCCGGACTGCGCCAGCTCGAGCAGAACGGCGTCCACCCCGTCGAGCGAGGTGCCGGACATGAGTCCGGCGAACAACCTGCGCTGGCTCATCGGCGCGGCGTCCTGCCAGGCACTGCACGCGCCACACGCGCGCCGCGCTCAGCGCGAGGACGCGCTGGCCACCACCGGCGCATCCGCTCCCGGCAGCAGGGCCAGCAGTCGCGTGCGCGGTGCCGTGCTGGCGAGAAACTCGGAGCGCAAGCCCTCGGGCAGGTGCGTACCCTTGGGCGTGTAGCGCGCGATGTTCAGCGGATTGACCGGCGTGCCGTGCACGAAGAACTGGAAATACAGGTGCGGGCCGGTCGACCAGCCGGTATTGCCCGACAGCG
>JAKCDM010000129.1 GCA_021841865.1 Pseudomonadota bacterium | reverse complement strand
AGGATCCAGCCCTCGACTTCCGCGACCGCTCGCTCGGACTCGCCGAGATCCGGCTGCAAGGCAACGTCCAGCGCCCCACTGGCGTCCGCGTCGCGCAGCCATGACGCCACTGCATGGGCATCCTGTTGGTCGCCGGTCGCGCCCTCCAGCGGGTAGGCCTGCCGCCACATCGACGGATAGACCTCGGCAATCAGCGAGCGTCCTGCCCGCAACTCCCAGCCGTCGAACGGCCAGAACTGCGCCCGCGCACCCAGCTGGGCGCGCAAGAAGCGCAGCCAGGGAATACCGGCATGGGTGGACTTGGCCACCGAACCCTGCACGTCGAAGTGAAACACCGACTTGGCCCGGCAGCGCTCCTCGCAAAGGCGGCGCCAACGTGAATTCCCTGAGCGCGCCGCGCCGTTGCCGCACACGCCGTCACGCACGAAGTCGACGTAGGTATGTGGCTCATCGGTAGGCCAATGGGCCTGGAAATCGTCGAGGAAGCCCGGCCAGTTCGGCTCCAGTTGGTGCACCTCGAAGTAGCGCAGCGGAAACGAGAAGCCATGGTCGATGCCCACCAGGGTCGGCGCGTCGTCGGCCAGGGTCTCGGCCAGCCAGTGCGCCAGGCCGCGACGCGTCCAGTACTTGCGCGGGCTCGGGGGCGGCGCGATCTCGACCGCCGGCTCTCCCGGCGTGGCCTGGTAGACCCGCAATCCCTTGAGGCTGGACTCGGCGGTCTCGGCGCCCGAGTAGTCGATGCCGAGGTAACGGGAGAAGGCGGGCATGGTCAGCTCACGATGCCGTCAGCATGCGCTCGAGGGCGGGGGTCCGCGCCGCCCCAAGTCCGATGAGAAAGCGCAGGAAGGACGCTCCGGGCATCGTGCAAAAGCCCCTCGAAGTCGACCCTGTGGAGCATCTCCAGGCGCAGCGCCACAACTCGATAGCACAACCGTAGATCAGGCTATCGCGTTGATTCAAAAAAATCCCCGAACCTCGCGGCCGGGGATCCTTTTGCATGTGTGAGACTTTTTGCAAGTTCGTTGAGACCCTACAACCTCACACGTCGATATTCGCCGCCCGCAGGGCATTCGTCTCGATGAAATCCCGGCGCGGCTCGACCTCGTCGCCCATCAGCATCGTGAACACGCGGTCGGCCTCGATGGCGTCGTCGATCTGCACCCGCAGCAGGCGGCGCACCTGCGGGTCCATGGTGGTTTCCCACAGCTGCTCGGGGTTCATCTCGCCCAGGCCCTTGTAGCGCTGGCGCGAGACGCTGGCCTCGGCCAGGCGCATCAGCCATTGCATGGCTTCGCGGAAATCCCCGACCTCGCCCTGCTTGGCGTTGTCGCCCTGGCCCTTGGTCACCGTGGCGCCCGCGCCGAGCAACCCGCCGAAGGTCTGGGCGGCCTGCGCCAGCACCGCGTAATCGGCGCCGTGGCAGAAGTCCTCGGTGATCACGCTGGAGCGCACGTTGCCGTGGTGGTGGCGGCTGATGCGCAGCAGCTGCTTGTCGCTGCGCGGGTCGGTCTCGGCGCTCACGCTGGGCACGACGCCGCTGCTGTGCTGGTCGAGCAGGGCCTGCTGCAGGCGCTGCGCCGAGCCCTGGGCCTGCTCGGGGGTGTCGAGTTCCAGCGCCACGCCGCCGGCGATGGCGCGCAGCGCCTCCTCGTCCATGAACGCGCTCAGGCGCTCGATCACGCCCTCGGTGAGCATGTACTGGCGCGCCAGCTGTTGCAGCGAGTCGGCGCTCAGCACGCGCGCGCCGGGCTCGGAGCCGGTGGTGATCTGCGCGTCGCGCAGCGCCACCTGCAGCACGTAGGCGTCGAGTTCGTGGCCGTCCTTCAGGTACTGCTCGTCCTTGCCGTGCTTGACCTTGTACAGCGGCGGCTGCGCGATGTAGATGTGCCCGCGCTCGACCAGCTCGGGCATCTGGCGGTACAGGAAGGTCAGCAGCAGGGTGCGGATGTGCGCGCCGTCCACGTCGGCATCGGTCATGATGATGATGCGGTGGTAGCGCAGCTTGGAGACGTCGAAATCGTCCTTGCCGATTCCCGTTCCGAGCGCGGTGATCAGGGTCAGGATTTCATTGCTGCTCAGCAGCTTCTCGTAGCGCGCCTTCTCGACGTTGAGGATCTTGCCGCGCAGCGGCAGGATCGCCTGGAACTTGCGGTCGCGCCCCTGCTTGGCGCTGCCTCCGGCCGAGTCACCCTCGACGATGTAGATCTCGCACAGCGCCGGGTCCTTTTCCTGGCAGTCGGCGAGCTTGCCGGGCAGGCCCATGCCGTCGAGCACGCCTTTGCGGCGCGTGAGTTCGCGCGCCTTGCGCGCGGCCTCGCGGGCGCGCGCGGCGTCGACGATCTTGCCGCAGATGATCTTCGCGTCGTTGGGGTTCTCGAGCAGGTAGTCGGTCAGGCTCTTGGCCACCACGTCCTCGACCGGCGCGCGCACCTCGCTGGACACCAGCTTGTCCTTGGTCTGGCTGGAGAACTTGGGGTCGGGAACTTTCACCGACAGCACGCAGCTCAGGCCCTCGCGCATGTCGTCACCGGTGATCTCGACCTTGGCCTTCTTGGCCAGTTCGTTGTCCTCGATGTACTTGTTGATCACCCGGGTCATCGCCGCGCGCAGACCCGTCAGGTGCGTGCCGCCGTCACGCTGCGGAATGTTGTTGGTGTAGCACAGCACGTTCTCGGCGTAGCCCTCGTTCCACTGCATCGCCACCTCGGTGACGATGCCGGAGCCGGCCTCGGTGGCCTTCTCTCCAGTGGCGTGGAAGATGTTCTGGTGCAGCACGGTCTTGCCGCGGTTGATGTACTCGACGAATCCCTTGACCCCGCCGGTGTAGGCGAAGTTGTCCTCCTTGCCCTGGCGCTCGTCGACCAGGCGGATCTTCACGCCGTTGTTCAGGAAGGACAGTTCGCGCAGGCGCCGCGCCAGCACGTCGTAGTGGAAGTCCACGCCCTCGAAGATCTCGTCGTCGGGCAGGAAATGCACCTCGGTTCCGCGCTTGTCGGTCTTGCCCAGCACCCGCATCGGCGAAACCTCGACGCCGTCGATGGTCTCGACCCGGCGGTTCTGCACCACGCCGCGCGCGAATTCCAGCACGTGCACCTCGCCTTCGCGGCGCACCGTCAGGCGCAGCCAGCGCGAAAGCGCGTTGACGCAGCTCACGCCGACCCCGTGCAGGCCACCCGACACCTTGTAGCTGTTCTGGTTGAACTTGCCGCCGGCGTGCAATTCGGTCAGCGCGATCTCGGCTGCGCTGCGCCGTGGCTCGTGCTTGTCGTCGCGCTTGACCCCGGTGGGAATTCCGCGACCGTTGTCGGCCACGCTGATCGAGTTGTCGCTGTGGATGGTCACGACGATGTCGTCGCAATGACCGGCCAGCGCCTCGTCGATCGAGTTGTCGACGACCTCGAACACCAGGTGATGCAGCCCGGTGCCGTCGGAGGTGTCGCCGATGTACATGCCGGGACGCTTTCGCACGGCTTCCAGCCCCTCCAGAATCTGGATGGATGCTTCGCTGTAGGAGGAGGAGTTGCTCGTGGTTTCGCTCATGACAAGGCTGGAAGAGCTGCGAAATGGGGCTTGCGACGTCGCGTGCGGAGCTTGCTCGGGCGGGCCGTTCGCCCGCGGCGGGCTCAGATGCGCATGGGCATGACGACGTACTTGAACGACGCGTCGTCGGGCATGGTGATCAACACGCTGCTGTTGCCGTCCTGCAGCTCCAGGCGCACATTGTCGCTTCCCAGGTTCGACAGCACATCGATCAGGTAGGCCACGTTGAAACCGATCTCGATGGCGTCGCCGGAGTAGTCGACGTCGAGTTCCTCGAGCGCTTCCTCCTGCTCGGCATTGCTCGACGAGATTCGCAGCACGCCGGGCTCGAGCTGCAGGCGCACGCCCTTGAACTTGTCGCTGGTCAGGATGGCCACTCGCTGCAGCGCTCCCAGCAACGCCGTGCGCGGCATCTGCAGGTGATTGCGGTGTCCCTTGGGCAGCACCCGCTGGTACTCGGGGAACTTGCCCTCGACCAGCTTGCTCACCAGTTCCATGTCGCCGAAGCTGACACGCACCTGGTTGGACGCGAAGCGCAGCTCCACCGGTTCCGCGCTGTCGCCCAGCAGGCGGCTGAGTTCCATGACCGTCTTGCGCGGCAGGATCACCTCGCGTTTCGACTCCGGGCCGGCGCAGGCCGCGGCGACGAGGGCCAGTCGATGCCCGTCGGTGGCCACCAGCGTGAGTTGCGAGGCCTCGGCCACCAGCAGCAGACCGTTGAGGTAGTAGCGGATGTCGTGCTGGGCCATCGCGAAATGCACCAGCCCCAGCATGCGCTTGAGCTGTCCCTGCTCCAGGCGCAGCGCATGGTCGCTGTAGTCGGCGGCTTCCTTGACCAGCGGGAAGTCCTCGGCGGGCAGGGTCTGCAGGGAAAAGCGCGACTTGCCGCACTTGACCTGGAACTTGCCGTCGGCCCATTCCATCGCCGCCTGCTCTCCGGGAGCGGCGCGCAGGATGTCCATCAGCTTGCGCGCGTTGACCGTGGTGGCCTGCAGTCCGTCCGTCGACGCGTCGTCGCCGAGACCGCAGCGCAGCCGGATCTGGATCTCCATGTCGCTGGTGGTCAGGCCGAGCTCGTTGCCCTTCGGTTGCATCAGCACATTGGCCAGAACCGGCAGGGTCTGGCGTCGTTCGACGATGCCGGCAACCCCCCCGAGCCCCTTGAGCAGGGACTCACGCGACATGCTCAGTCTGTTCATTGTGATTCTTCCTTCTCAACATAGGACTGGTAACAGGAGCCGCGAAATTTTGCGGATAAGTCGATTTCCCGTTTCCGATCAAACACTTGGCTGAAATGAAGCCTGGGGACAAGCAGTCCAGTTTAGGGCAGGTGAAAAGAACAACTCGCGACGTCACCGGACTCGGGCAGGGTTGTTCAGAATCCGTCCACAGTCATCCCACAGATTTCCACCGCTTGCGCAGGCTCGCGGCTAGCCCTTGAGGGTCTGTTCGAGCACGTGCAGCTGCTGGTTGAGCTCCTGCAGCCGGGTGCGTTCCTGCGCCACCTTGCGCACCGCGTGCAGCACGGTGGTGTGGTCGCGCCCGCCGAACAGCTCGCCGATCTCGGGCAGGCTCTTCTGGGTCAGCTCCTTGGCCAGGTACATCGCGATCTGGCGCGGCCGCGCGATCGACGCCGGGCGACGCTTGGAATACATCTCGGCGACCTTGATCTTGTAGAAGTCGGCCACGGTCTTCTGGATGTTCTCGACCGAGATCTGGCGGTTCTGCAGCGACAGCAGGTCTTTCAGCGCCTCGCGCGCCAGGCCGATGGAGATGGCCTCTCCGGAAAAACGCGCGTAGGCGAGGATCTTGCGCAGCGCGCCTTCGAGCTCGCGCACGTTGGAGCGCACGTTCTTGGCCACGAAAAACGCCACGTCCTCGCCCAGGCTCACGTGTTCGGCGTCGGCCTTGCGCAGCAGGATGGCCACGCGCATTTCCAGCTCCGGCGGTTCGATGGCCACCGTCAGGCCCGAGTCGAAGCGCGAGGTCAGGCGGGCATCGATCTCCTGCAGCTCCTTCGGATAGGTGTCGCTGGTCAGGATGATCTGCGAGCGCTTGGCGGTGAGCGCCTCGAAGGTGTAGAAGAACTCCTCCTGGGTCTTTTCCTTGCCGGCGAAGAACTGCACGTCGTCGATCAGCAACAGGTCGAGCGCGTGGTAGTAGCGCTTGAATTCGTCGAAGGTCTTGCGTTGGTAGGCGCGAACAACCTCGCTGACGAATTGCTCGGCCTGCAGGTAGCGGATGCGCGCGCCGGGCTTGGCCGCGAGCAGCGCGTTGCCCACCGCCTGCACCAGGTGGGTCTTGCCCAGGCCCACGCCACCGTAGAGAAACAGCGGGTTGTACGACTTGCCAGGGTTCTCCGCGACCTGCAGCGCGGCGGCCCGAGCCAGCTGGTTGGCCTTGCCGGCGACCAGGCTGTCGAAGGTCAGCCCGGGGTTCAGGCGGGAACGTTCCAGTGCTTCGTTGGCGGCGTCGTGCGCGTCGGCGCCGGTGTTGCTCGGCTGGCGCACCTCGGCAGGTGCCGACGCGGCCGGAGCCGGCGTGTCGTCGGCAGTGCTGGTGGCGACGGCCGGGCGAGCCTCGGTGCGCGCCGCGCTGGGCTTGTGGATCAGGAACTCGAGCTGCACCGGGCGCCCGGCCGCGGCGGCAAGCGCTTGCGAGATGCGCTCGGCGTACTGCGAGCGCAGCCAATCCATCTTGAAGCGGTTGGGAACGGCCAGCGTGGCGATGGAGCCGTCGGCGCTCCAGTTCGGTGCCTGCAGAGGCTTGATCCAGGCGGCGAACTGCTGCACCGGTATTTCAGTGGCCAACTGCGCGCAGCAGGCCTGCCATAGCGATTCGAGGGACATGAACGAGCGCGAAAGTTCCGGCTGCCGGGCGCCGCCCGGCAGCGCCGTCATGCGCTGCCACGGCTGCGGCCCGGGAGCAAAAGGGCTGCGTCCGGCGTCGCGGGAATCAGCCCGCGCGCCGGAGGGAAACCAAGGGGATGGGCACGCGATTCTAGTCCAACGGCCCGAGTTATCCACAGCCCGGGGACTCCCCCTTGACGGGTTTTGATGCATGACTAACGATTCGCAGTCCGCACTCGACCATTGACAGCAGCGCTGCAATTTGCTGAAATGGCATGCTTTTTTCAAAGCGCGCCGAAGGCATGCGGCTGCTGGACGAGTATTCGCTGGACGAGTATTCGCTGGGAGTGCTCGTTGCTGTGCAGGAAGCGTGGCGGCGCGCGACGCGGTGAGGTTGGATGCCCCGGGGGAATTCACTGGGACGCGGACCTCGCCGCGCTTGTCACGAGTTGCAGCCGGCGCGGCCTGCCGGACCCACGGTTCGAGCCGTGGCGCCCGCGAAGCCCCGGACCACCGAGAAGCACGATCATGAAACGTACCTACCAACCGTCGAAGACCCGCCGCAAGCGTACCCATGGCTTTCTCGTGCGCATGCGCACGGCCGGCGGTCGCGCGGTGATCAACGCGCGCCGCGCCAAGGGCCGCAAGCGCCTGGCCGTCTGAGTCCGCGCCGGGAGCCGGCGCGTGCGTCCTCGATGAGCGCGAACCGGGCCCTGGAGCCGGTACGTCTGCTGGCGTTGTCCCGGCCCGAGTCCTTTGCCGCGTCGTTTCGGGCGCGCTGGGTTCAGGCCGGAGAGTTCCGACTGCATTACCGCAGCGTCGTCGCGGCCGACGCGCTGCCCGAGCCCACCCCGCAGCCCGCCTGCGCGGTGGGCTTCGTGCTTCCCAAGCGCCAGTGCCGCCACGCGGCGCGCCGCAACCTCATCCGCCGCATTGCTCGCGAGCGAATCCGTGCCCACTTGCGCGAGCACGGGCACGCGCTGGCGGGGCAGGCGCCGCCGGTGCTGGTGCTGCGTCAGCAGGCGCGCCTGGGCGACGCATGGGTCAGCGCGCAGTCGCCGGCGTTGCGGCGTTATCTGCACGAGGTGCTGACCCGGCTGCTCGAGCAATGGGAGGGCGCGCGCCGGCGTGCGGCCGCGCCGACGCAGTGACCCGCCTGCTGATGCTGCTCGTGCGCGGCTACCAGCTGCTGCTGAGCAGCTGGATCGGCGGCCAGTGCCGCTTCACGCCGACCTGTTCGCAGTACACGCTGCAGGCGCTGGAGCGTTTCGGCGCTGCCCGCGGCAGTTATCTCGGCGTCGTGCGCATCGCCCGTTGCCACCCCTGGTGCCGTGGCGGCGAAGAACCGGTGCCTCGCGTGTTCCACTGGGACAGCTGGCGCGAACATGGCGAGCCCGGGCAGCAGGCGCAGGAGGGGCAGGAGGGGCGGCGGCGGCCATGACGCGGGTGCATGACGCGTGCGCACACGGCCGAAGCGAATTGCTGGTGGAATCGCCCGTTGAATCGGCCCTTGCCATGTTCATGGGTTCTAATACATGGTTTGCCCGTCCCCTGCGCGAGCTTGCGCGCGCGAGGGCCGGACAATGCCTTTCAGGCGGCGCGCTGGCGTGCCGCGGCTCGTCGATCCGGCGTGGGGCGCTCGCGAACCCGCCGCAGCAGGAATTCACATGGACTTTCGCCGTTCCATCTTGTGGGTGATCTTCACCGTATCGGTGAT
>JAKCDM010000128.1 GCA_021841865.1 Pseudomonadota bacterium | reverse complement strand
CCGTGCGCAGCCGGGGAATCGGCGGCAACATGATGGCCGGCCTGCGCACCATCGTCGGCGGCGAGATTCCCGAGTACACCCAGATGCTCGAGGAGGCCCGGCGCCACGCCATCGACCGCATGGTGGAGAGCGCGCTGCTGCGCAAGGCGAACGCCATCGTCATGATGCGTTTCGATTCGTCGGAACTCGGGCAGTCGATGAGCGAGATCGTCGCCTACGGCACCGCCGTGGTCGTCGACCCCGCCTGAGCTGCCGCGCGCGAGCCCCGCCATGCTGCGCCTGCTCGTGCTGCTGCTGGGCCTCGGGCTGAGCCTGGCCGGTCTGTTGATCCTCGTCACCCATCGCGACACCGGCGCCGGCATCGAAGCCCTGGTGCTGGGGCTGCTGGTGCTCATCGGCACCTGGTTCGAGCGCCTGCGCTACGGCGAATCCGACACGCCGCCGACGGGCCCCGACTGGGAACGCACCGACGAAAGCTTCATCGACCCCGGCAGCGGCCGACCGATGGTGGTCTACCAGCACCGGCGCAGCGGCAAGAGGCGCTACGTGCCGCTTGCCTGAGCCGGCGCGGCCCGTGCGCCGGCCTCCTGTGCCGCGGCGCGCTTGTCGTCGAAACTGCGCCGGTACAGGAACAGGTAGGCGGCCTGGAACACGGCGCCGGCCAGGAACGGCGCGGCCAGCAGTCCCTGGTCCATCAGCATGCCGGCGAGCAGCGGCCCGAAGGAGCGCGGAATCTGGCGCGACACCGACGACACCGCGCCGGCCAGCCCGCGCCGGCGGTTGCGCACCAGGCCGGCGGTGATCGACGCGCGCAGGCCATCGGTACCCCGATTGAGGGTCTTGTGCAGCAGGTAGGCGGCGACGGCCAGCCAGAGACTCGGCGCCAGCGGCATGAGCACCAGCAGCACGAGCGCGGCCACGCGCAGCGCGACGATGGTGCGCATGAGCCCGTGCCGGGCCCCCACCACCCCGGAGATCTGGGCGCTGAGCGCGGCGGCCATGAAACCGGCCGCCATCATCGGGCCCACGACTGCCGGCCCGACGCCGAAACGCAGTGCGAACCAGTAGGACACCAGCGGGCCCGAAAGGCCGATTCCCATGCCTTGCAACAGGTTGACCATGCCGAGCCGGCGCAGGTTGCGCCGCTCGACCCGCCGCGTCTCGGCGTGCTCGGGCTCGTGTTCCTGGTGATGCGCGTCGCGCGCCGCGGCGATACAAAACAGGCAGGCCAGCGAACAGGCCAGCGCCAATGGGAACATCACGCCGTACGCCTGCGCCGGGGGCGCGCCGGCCACAGCCTTCCAGCCGGCAAGCGACCCGGCGAGCGCGCCGAGGGCCATGCCCACGAAGCCCACGGTGGAGTTGCGGGCCAGCACGCGCGTCCACCCCTGGCGGTCGAGCCCCTGGGTCAGCCAGGCCTTCTCGATGGCGCCGAACGGCCCTGCCGCGCCGTTGGCACCACGCCCGAAGCCTGCGCCGATGGCCCCGGCCGCCAGCACCAGCGCCGAGGGGTGCAGCCAGGCCGCCAGGCAGCAGGCCGCGTACAGGCTCTCATACGCAAGCAGGAAGGGCTTGCGCCCGATGCGGTCGCTGGCGGTGGCCGCGAGGGTCAGCAGCACCGAAAGCACCAGCGCGGCGCCGAGCACGCTGCCGATGCGCGAGCCGTCCCAGCCGCAGGCACGCAGGTACAGCGCGAAATCAGCCGCCAGCACCCCCTGCGCCACGCTGCGGAACAACCTCGCACCCAGCAACAGGCGCTTGTCTCTCAAGGAAATGCAGGGCCGCTCCCGAGTTGTTTCCTGGCCCGCCGCGGGGGGCGGGCTGGGCGCGGCCCGGCCCTCGGGCGATCGAATGGTCGTCGGCACCGCCGTCGGCGGCCTGGACATCCCAGCTGGATTCATCGTCGATCCACATGTCGGAGGCGCAGCCGCAAGGACAGGCGCCGAACAGGAAGCGCCAGACCTGGTGGGCCAGGCCGGCACGGCGCACCAGGCCGCTGAAGCTGTGGGCCGCGCCTGGCAGGCGCCGCACGCCCACCGGCGGCGCCAGGCCGCGCGAACGCGCGGCCTGGTTCATGGCCTGCGCCCAGCGGGTGGCCCGCTGCAGGCGGTCCACGCCCTGGATGCGGTCGAGCAGCGGGTCGCGGCGCAGCGTGGGACCGCTCGCACGCTCGCGCGACCCGACGAACACCTGCGCCGGAACCCGCAGGAAGCGTTCGGGGGACAGGCGCGGGAAGCCCGGCAGCGCATGCCTCGTGCCCAGCGGAAACTCCTGCTGCTCGTCGGGCAGCGTGTACCAGCCGGCGGCGCCCAGCGCATAGCGCCGCACCCGCTCGGGGTGGGCGAACACGAAGCGGTGCACGAACTGGGCTCCGGCCGAATGCCCGAACAGCAACATCCGCTGATGCTGCATCGCGTGCTGCTGGCCCAGCATCTGCACCAGTGCGATCAGGTGCAGGTCGGCTCGCTGGCCCAGCCCGGGACGCCCCAGGCGCTGGTAGTCGGAATGGCGCGGGGATTCGAACCAGGGCACCAGCAGGTGGCAGGGCTGCGCCGCCGCCAGCGGAGCGAAGGTCTCGAGCAGTTCCAGCGGCCGGCGCCGCACGCCGTGCACCGCCACCAGCAGCGCGGCGGGATCGCGCGCCGGCGGCGCTGGCCGGAACCAGTAGCGCAAGCCGCCGAACTGCGCCGGCGAGGGCTCGGATGCCCCGGGCGTGGCCATGCTCAGTCCGCGCGCCGGGCGCGCTCGACGAGCTGTTCCATGCGCGGAAGCACGCGCTGGAGCACCTCAGGGGTGGCGAGCTGCTCGACCGTGAACACCGGCACGTCGACCATCGCCGCGGCTTCGCGGGAAGCCAGCGGCGACGCGGTCAGCAAGCCGCTGACCGCGACCACCGGCAGCTGGCGCTGGCGCAGCCACTCGACCCCGGCGATCGCGCTCAGCGCATCCGGCGCGGCGAACACCACGGCGTCGACATGGCGCGCGAACAGTCGCGAGCGCACCAGCGCCGAGGTCTCGCGCTGCAACAGCCCATCGGCCACCTCCAGCACGGTGCACTGGGCACCGCTCGACGCCACGTGCCCGCAAAGATCCGTCAGCAGGCGCTCGACCTCGTCGGGCGCCAGGCCCGCGGTGGACGCGAAGCCCATGTCGGTGAAGTCCAGGGTCAGCGTGGCTCCCGCATCTTGCATCAGCCAGCGGTCTCCGCCGGCACCGGTTCCTGTGACCTTCGCCGCCCCGACCCGCAGCCCGGCGCGGCGCAGGCCGGCGATGAGATGCGCTGCCGTGGTGGTCTTGCCCGCGTTCATGCTCGACCCCACGACGGCCACCGTCAAGGGGCTGCGCGCCCGCGCCGCCTGCCCCAGCGACGAATCGCGCAGGTTGAGCACTCCGCGCGCGTTGGCCAGCAACCCCAGCGGCTCGATCTGCGTGGCCGGCTTGACCCCGGCGTGGCGGGTCAGCACGCGCGCCGCGATGCCCCCGCCCGCCACCAGGTGACAAGCCAGCAGGTCATCCGGAACCACGGCCTCGAACTGGTCCGGCGCATAGCGCTGACCGAACGCGACGACGACTTCATCGCCCGGCCACAGGCGCTGGCGCCGCCCGTCGGCCGACTCCAGGTGCTGGTGCAGCCCGAGCTGCGTCACGCGCGCCAGCACGAGATCCCCGGCGCGCGGGCGCTGACGCGTGGTCAGCCGGTCGGCCTCGGACAGTTGCACGCGACGCACGCTGTAGGCGCGCTTGGCCTGCCGGATGCGCGCGCAGGCCGCCGCACCGGCCATGTCCTCGCTGCCGCCGCTGAAGGCCGTGCGCATCGGCGCGCTCGCCACCGATTCCGCCGCTTGGGATTCCTGATGCATTTCGACCTCCACGCCTGTTCGGAGAAACATGATGCTGGGCCACCCCAGCTGGCGTGAACTTTATATGGGAAATTTTCCCACTTTATGACAGGTCGAATTTACTTACCTTTGTTACTTCTTGGGGGAATTGCAGGCCGAGGGCTGCAGGCTGCAGGCTGCAGGCTGCGGGCGTCGTGGCGCCGGCCGATCAGCCGAAGAGCTTGAACAGCACGACGACCAGCGCCACCAGCACCAGCACCAGCAGCGCGTGCACCCCGCGCAACTGGGCGCGCAGTTCACGCACCTGCTGCTCGGTCGAGGTCGACGCAGGAACCGCGGCGGCGACGTCGCCTCGGGACCGCGGCTGCGCGGCCTCGGCCTGTGCTACCGCGGCGCTCGCCGGCGCCGCGGCATCGCGCTCGCGTTGCGCGCGGATCTGCTCCAGCATGCCCGGCAGCACGTTGTCGACGTTGGGGGTCGGAGGGTCTCGCCTGGGGCCCATCGCCACGGCCAATCGCTCAATGCAGCGCGACGAGCGCGACCACGGCCGCGCTCCAGGCTCCGATCGACGCCGCGGCCGTGTCCTTCGCCGTCTGCAGGATCAGCGCGCATACCAGCCACGCCGCGACTGCGCCCCACAGGCGCGGGCCCGACGTGCCCGCCACCACGGCGATCAGCGATGCCAGCAGTACGAGATTGCGCAGCATGAATCCATTGTCGCGCGATCGGCGCCCGCGGCCAAGGGCGGCGACGAGCAGGCAGCGGGTTCGACACGCGGTCCGGGGCACCGGCGCGGGTCCGGGATGCGGATCTATATGCGTCTTTGCGCATTAACTTCTTTTTAGGTCGATGGCATCGAAAGGATTCGTTGGACGCTGCGAAGCGCGCGGCCGCACACTGCCGCCGTCCATTCCCTTCTTTGTCTCGCCAATCCCGCAAACATGACCAATCGTCGCCAACTCTTCGCCCGCGCGGGCGCAGCCACCGCCGCACTGGGCGGCATGCTCATCGGCAATCGTGCCATGGCCTCGACCCCGCCCGGCCCGGCGCTGGATCTCGCGTTGCCGCGCGCCAGCTCCCTGGCCGGGCTGCACCGCCACCTCGGCGCAGCCCCGCGGCGCCGCGACTTCAAGACGGTGCCGATGATCCTCACCGCACGGGATACCTGGGACCACGAAGCGCTGGACCTGCTGATGGCCTACACCGGCGGCCCGCGGCAGATCTGGGACAACACCGACATCAAGAGCCCGTGGCTGAACCTGATGCGCAACGCGCTCAACGCGCAGGTGTGGTCCTGGGGGCATCCGGACTTCCTGGCGCTGTCGGCAACGCACGGCAGCGCGCACCTGGCGCTGTACGACGACTTCGTCTGGGACAAGTACAAGCTGGCCGGGTTGCTGCACGCCAGCTCCCCCGCCAACCCCTACCTCGCCGCGCCTGCCGCGTCGAAGGTCGCCGCGACCGACTTCGAGAACCCCGCCGGGGCCTTCTCCCCTGCCGACAACTCGGTCACGGTGCTGCAGCGTCGCGGCGTGGTGTTCCTGGCCTGCCACAACGCCATCTGGGAATTCAGCGGGGCGCTGATCAAGAAGGGAGTGAACCCGGACAAGCTCGGCCACGAGCAGCTCGCCGCCGAGCTGAGCAACCACCTCATCCCGGATGCGGTGCTCACCCCGGGCGTGGTCGGCACCATTCCGCAGTTGCAGGCGGCCGGCTACCACTACATCAAGTAGCGCGGCCGGCGCCGCGGCGAAACCAGCCGGGGTTTTCGTGAAATAGTTCCACGCGCGCTCTCCGGCCCCCTTCTAGCATGGGTCCACACCCATCGGGGAGCGCGCCATGAACCGCATCGAGATCGACTACGTCGAGGATTGCAGCGAGCTGGATCCGCAGGCCCCCGGAGTCTGGGCCCAGGGCTCGTTCGACCTCGAGCCTGACAGCAGCGCGCCGGAGCGGCCCGCCGTGGTCGAGATCCACCCGCGCCACCAGCGTCGCCCGCATCGGCTGCAGCGCTTCCGGCGCGTGCTGCAAACGTGGAGCCGAAGGGCGCGTCGGGTCCGCCAGCCGACCGACGGCCTGAGCTGAGCCGAACTGCGCGCAGGCGCCGCGCCTGCATGCCGCGGGTCCTGACGGGGCTCGTGAAAACATCGAGGGGAACCAATGGCCCCGTGTGGAATCGAAATCGATCGCGCGACAGTTGCGCCCGACGATGTTCCTTCCCCCACACGAGAGAGCCTTGATGAACCGATCCCTTCCTGCCTGGATGGCAGCGCCCTTGCTGGGCATCACCGTACAAGCCTGCGCAGCGCCTTCCGGCGCGCCCACCGAAGCCCCGCGGACCCCCGCCATGGTCGAGCGTGACAACGTATTCGTGCTGCGCTTCGGCAACGGCGTGAACAGCGTCGCATTCAACTACTACGGCGACCACGACATCAGCCCCAACCAGCCGATGGGCGTCGTCGAGGCCCTGCCCGAACAGGATCGCCTGGTCCTGCACGTCCATGCCGGACGTCGCCGCAGCCCCCAGGTCGGGGCCTCCTGGCGCGAACGCCTGAAGGATGAGGATCGGCACATGTTCGGCACCGGCAAGCTGCGCTCCACCACGCGCCCATCGAGCCTGAACTTCTGGGTCGGTGGGCAGCTGCTGATCAACGGCCAACAGGTCCCCGAAGAGTTCTATCTGGCGCAGGGCAGCAACTGGTTCCACAACAACTGGTGGCTGGGCACCGTGAGCGGGGTGAACCAGGATCAGCAGATGTTCCGCTTCGCCGATGCGCAGGGCCGCCAGTTCTGCTTGATCGAACACGCGGTGAACGACGTGACGCTTTCCGACTGCTCGCCGAACTGAGCTGCAGCGGCTGAGCTGCAGCGGCTGAGCAGCGCTGGCTGCATCCGACCCGCGCTGCTCAGCGCAGTTCGCAGGAGCCCGCGCCAGCGGCGCCGGACAACCGGCGCCAGGCCTGCGCTGCCGACACCAGGAACAAAGCAAGCAGGCCGAGCAGGCCGACGATCCAGTGCCTGCTCAGCAGCGCGCCAGCGGCCGTGCCGGCGAGGGCGCCGACGATCAGCGGCAAGTGGCAGGGGCAGGCCACGATCGCAACACCGGTCCACAGATAGCCGACGAGCCTGCTGACGGACGAGGGCCTCGCCGAGGACGGGGAATTCGTGACGACGTTCATGGCACCCTTCATGGCACCCTATTAGAGCGCGGTTTGCACAAATGGAGCGCGGTCCGCGCAAACTACGCAGACCATATGCCCCTGCCCCGTTCCCCGCGGTGGCTGGCGGCCTCCTGGCAGACGGCCTCCGTTAGCTGCCCGGCACGTGAACGTTACCTGATCGTTTCCCGCGATATCGCATCCCGGGCCATCCGGGACATCGAGCGGAACTCCTGGCACCGGACCGAATCGAAGCGAAGGGTCGTCCCGCAGCGTGCGGGTGAGCAGGACGCCTCGGCAAGACTCCGGCACCGTTGCAGCCCGCGGGGAAACGATCATGTCCTTCACGACAAGCCATCGAGTGCTGCTGGCGCTTTCCACGCTGGCGTGCGCGTGTCAGGCCCGGGCCGATCTGGTCTGGGACGTGGTGCCGGGAACCACGCAAACCACGCATGTGCAGGTGCAGTGCGTCCCGATGAATTCCGATGGTCCCACGGGAACCGGACAGGCCGAGCCGGGCGTGCTGGTGCTGCATCCCAGGCCCTCTTCGAACGGCGTCGAGAATACCGAATGCGATTCGTTCATCTCGCTGCAGTATGAGCGTCTTCCTCCGGAGCCCGACGTGCAGATCAGCCATCCGGTCATTCACATGCGATCGGGGGGAACCGGGTCCTGCCAGGACATGCACCTGGCCTTCGAGATGGCCTGCACGGTCGAGCATGTCCCGCTGTGGGGAACGTCGGTGATCGATGTCGACGTCAAGGTCGGGCCATGGGTGCGGCAACTTCCCGATGCCACGTGGAGGGTCTTTGATTTCAACCTCGAGGGCGACGACCGCTACTACCAACAGGCATTCCATGTCATGCCGCAGGCCACACTGGGCCTGTCCTACCCGGCCCAGATGGGCATTATCAGGGGCTCGTCTTCTCCACTGTCCGTCACGGTCTACAACAACGGCCCGTCGGGCAACGACAACGTCGAGCTCGCCGTGGCCTTTCCGACCATGGATTTCATGCCGTCGATTCCCCAATCGCTCGCCGGTTTGTGCACGGTCGACATCACGGAAGGCGTGACGCTGCAGTGTGGCCCGTTCCGAATCGATCCGGGCCAGTGGAAGACCATCGAGACCCAGGTTCACGCGGCCTCCGACACGCCGCTGGGCCTGCACGACGTCCACGTCAACGTCAGCGCTGCGCTGGGCCCGGCGAAGCAAGGCGAGTTTTCCATCCAGGTCCACCAACCCTACGGCACTGCCGACCGAC
>JAKCDM010000127.1 GCA_021841865.1 Pseudomonadota bacterium | reverse complement strand
AGGACTTCACCCAGCGCTTCCGGGCCAATGTGCCGATCGCCATGCACGAACTCCTGTATCCGCTGATGCAGGGCTACGACTCGGTGGCGCTGCAAAGCGACCTCGAGCTCGGCGGCACCGACCAGAAATTCAACCTGCTGGTCGGTCGCGACCTGCAGAAGGAGTACGGGCAGGAACCGCAGTGCATCCTGACCATGCCGCTGCTCGAGGGCCTCGACGGCGTGGACAAGATGTCCAAGTCCAAGGGCAACTACATCGGCATCCAGGAAGCGCCCGCCAGCATGTACGCCAAGCTGCTGTCGATCAGCGACACGCTGATGTGGCGCTACTACGAGTTGCTGTCGTTCCGTCCGCTGGAGCACATCGCCAGGCTGCGCGCCGAGGTTGACGGCGGACGCAACCCCAAGGACGCCAAGGTCGAGCTGGCGCGAGAGATCGTCACGCGCTTTCACGATGCCGCCGCTGCCGACGCGGCGCAGGCCGATTTCGAGCTGCGTGCGCGCGGCGGCATTCCCGACGAGATTCCCGAGCTGCGGCTGAGCCTGCCCGAAGGCGGGCTGACGCTGCCGGCCGCGCTCAAGCAGGCCGGGCTGGTGCCGTCGACGGCCGAGGCGCTGCGCATGATCGAGCAGCGCGGAGTGCGCGTCGAAGGCTCCGTGGTCGAGGACCGCAACCTGCGCCTGCAGGCCGGCAGCCACGTGCTGCAGGTGGGCAAGCGCAAGTTCGCGCGCGTGCATCTGGGCTGATCCGGGCTGACGTTGAAACCCGCCCCAGCCCCCGCAAGCCGCCCCGCCGGGCAGGATCTCGCAGCGCGCAGCCTGCGCAGCGTGTGGCACCCGTGCACGCAGATGAAGCGTCACGAGGCCGCGCCGCCGCGCGCCATCGTCGCCGGCGACGGCGTGTGGCTGATCGACGAGCAGGGCCGGCGCGTGCTCGACGCGATCAGTTCGTGGTGGGTGAACCTGTTCGGCCATGGCCAGCCGCGAATTCGCGCGGCGATCGCCGAACAGATGCAGCGCATCGAGCATGTGATGCTGGCCGGGCTCACGCACGAGCCGGTGGTGCGCCTGTCCGAGCGGCTGGCCGAACGCACCGGGCTCGGGCATGCCCAGTACGCCAGCGACGGCGCCTGCGCCAACGAGATCGCCCTCAAGCTCAGCGCGCATTACTGGCGCAACCTGGGCCACCCCGGCAAGAACCGCTTCATCGCGCTGGCCGGCAGCTATCACGGCGAGACCGTCGGCGCGCTTGGCGTCACCGACGTCGAGCTGTTCCGCGGCAGCTATGCCCCGCTGCTGCGCATCGCCGCCACCGTGCCTGCGCCCGACACCCGCGGCCTGGCCGACGAGCCTGCGCGACAGGCGGCGATCGACCACGCCTGCGAGGCGCTCGAGGCCTACCTGCAGCGCGAGGCATCCAGCACCGCGGCGCTGATCGTCGAGCCGCTCGTGCAATGCGCGGCCGGTTTCGTGTTCCACGAGCCCCGCTACCTGGCGCGAGTGCGCGAGCTGTGCACACGCCACGAGGTGCATCTGGTGGCCGACGAGATCGCCGTGGGCATGGGGCGCACCGGCAGCTTCTCGGCCTGCGAACAAGCCGGGGTGCGCCCCGACTTCCTGTGCATCGGCAAGGGCCTGACCGGAGGTTTCCTGCCGCTGTCTGCGGTGCTGACCACCGAGCAGGTGTTCGAGGCCTTCTACGACGACGACATCGCCCGCGCCTTCCTGCACTCGCATTCCTACACCGGCAACGCGCTGGCCTGCGCCGCCGCGCTGGCCACGCTGGACCTGCTCGACGAACCCCGCCTGGCCGCCAACCGGATCCTGGCCGAGCGCCTCGACTCGCTGTTCGAGCCGCTGCATCGGCACCCGCGACTGCGTCACGCAAGGCGCCTGGGCATGATCTGGGCGTGGGACGTCGCCGACGCACCGGCGGATTTCGCGCGGCGCTTCGGCGCCGAGGCACTGGCACGCGGCGCGCTGCTGCGGCCCATCGGCGGCACCTTGTACTTCATGCCCCCGTACGTGATCGACGAGCCGGCCGCCGAGCACCTGCTGCAGGCCACGCTGGCCGCGCTGCGCGCGACCCTGCACGACCCCGGTGGCGGCGGCGACGCCGAACATCCGCTGGCCTGACACCGCCGCGCACCCGCGATGACACATCCCCTCGCCCCCGCCTGGCTGGTCGCCGGCACCGACACCGAGATCGGCAAGACCCTGGTGTCGTGCGCGCTGCTGCACCGGCTGCGCGAACGACACGCGCGCGTCGTCGGCGCCAAGCCGGTGTCGGCCGGCGACGGTCCCGACGGCGTCAACGAGGACGTGGCGCTGCTGCGTGCCGCCAGCACGCTGCGCGTGCCGCCGGAACTGGACAACCCCTACGCGCTGCCCGACCCGATGTCCCCGCACGCCGCGGCACGCCGCGCGTCGATGCCGATCGACTTGCAGCGCATCGCCGACGCCGTGCAGCGCCTGCGGGAGCAGGCCGACGCGGTGGTGGTCGAGGGCGTCGGGGGCTTCCTGGTGCCGCTGTCGATGCGCGACGACGGCGGCGACCTGGCACGCCAGCTGCGCCTGCCGGTGATCCTGGTCGTCGGCCTGCGCCTGGGCTGCCTGAACCACGCGCTGCTCACGCAGGAGGCCATCGCGGCGCGCGGGCTCGCGCTGGCCGGCTGGGTCGGCAACCTGGTCGACGCCGGCATGCTGGCACAACAGGACAACATCGAGCTGCTGCGGGCGCGACTGCGCGCACCCTGCCTCGGGATCATTCCGCATCTGGCGCATGCCGACCCGCGGGTCGCCGCCACGCACCTGCAGTGGGCAGCGTGACGCGGCAGCAGGCATCGGCATGGGACTTCGACGCCGAGTTGCGCGGCATCGATTGCGCGCAGCTGCGCCGACGCCGGCGCGTGGTCGACGCCTACGACGGCACGCGCCTGCGCATCGACGGCCGCGAGATGTCGTGCTTTTGCAGCAACGACTACCTCGGGCTGGCCCAGCACCCCGCGCTGGTCGACGCGGCGCGCGAGGCAGCGTCGCGCTGGGGCGTCGGCGCCACCGCCTCGCCGCTGGTATGCGGGCACAGCCGGGCGCACGACGAGCTCGAACGCGAGCTCGCCGAATTCGTCGGCATGCCGCGCGCGCTGTACTTCTACGCCGGCTTCCCGGCCAACGCCGGGCTGGTCCCGGCGCTGGCCACGCGTGGCGACGCGGTATTTTCCGATGCGCTCAACCACGCCTGCCTGATCGACGGCGCCCGCCTGTCGCGCGCCGAGCTGCAGGTGTACGCGCACGCCGATGCCGGCGACCTGGATCGCCGCCTGCGCGCCAGCGCGGCGCGGCGCAAGCTGATCGTCACCGACGCGGTGTTCAGCATGGACGGCGACATCGCGCCGCTGCGCGACTTGCTGGCGCTGGCCGAGCGCCACGACGCGATGCTGCTGATCGACGACGCGCACGGCTTCGGCGTGCTCGGCCCGCGCGGCGCCGGCAGCGCCGCCGAGTTCGCACTGCGCAGCCCCCGCCTGCTCTACATGGCCACGCTGGGCAAGGCAGCGGGGGTCGCGGGCGCCTTCGTCGCCGGCTGCGAGTCGGCGATCGAATTCCTGATGCAGCGAACCCGCAGCTACATCTTCGCCACCGCGGCTCCCGCGCTGGTCGCCGAGGTGCTGCGTGCAAGCCTGCGCGTCATCGGCGAGGAATCATGGCGCCGCGAGCGCCTGCGCGAGCTGATCGCGATGGTGCGCGAGCAGGCGACGCTCCCCGCCGGATGGCGCCTGGGAACATCCACGACTGCGGTACAGCCGCTGCTCATCGGCTCCAACGAAGCCGCGCTGCAGGCCATGGAGGCGCTGTGGCAGCAGGGGTTCTGGGTACCGGCGATCCGCCCGCCGACCGTTCCGGCGGGCAGCGCGCGCCTGCGTCTGAGCCTGTCGGCCGCGCATGAGCCGCAGGAGCTGCGCCGCCTGCTCGGCGCCATCGCCGCGCTGCGCCTGGACGCGCCCCGGGGCTGAAGCCCTCGGAGGAGCCTGCTAGGCCCGCGGCCACACGAGCAACTCGCGCGCAGGCAGGTCGAATTCCGCGTCGGCGCCCGGCACGAGGCCGCGCTGCTCGACTTCGTGCCACGCCGCGCCCAGCCACAGCAACGCGTCGCCCAGGCGCAGCCCGACGCGCGCGCGTCCGGCTTGCGCGACCACGTGCTCGACGCGCGCGCGCAGGCGCGGCGCATCGGGCGCTGCGGCCTGACGTGCAGCCGGCAGGCGCAGCGCATCGGCCGGCACCGCGCAGTCGACGGTCTGCCCGGGCCGCAGCCCGGCCGGCGCAACGGCGAGCACGCGCGTGCCTGCCTGCCGCCAGTCGAGCACGACCAGCCCGGCGGCGTCGGGCGCGGCATGCACCATGGCCTCGAAGCGGTTGTGCACCCCCAGCAGCGCGGCCGCCTGCAGGCTCGCGGGGCGGGCGAACACCTCGCGCGCGGTGCCCTGCTGCAGCACGAGGTGGCCCGCCAGCACGACCACCCAGTCGGCGATCGCCGCGACCTGCGCGTCGTGCGTGGCGACCAGCGCCGGCATGCCCAGGCCATGCATGCGCGCGACCAGCTCGGCCAGCACGTCGTCCCGCGTCGACGCATCGAGCGCCGACGTGGGCTCGTCGAGCAACAGCAGGCGCGGGTGGCGCGCCAGTGCGCGCGCCAGCGCGACACGCTGCTGCTGGCCTCCCGACAGCTCCGACGGCCGCCGCAGCGCCTGCTCCCGCAACCCGACCGCCGCCAGCAGCTCCAGGGCCTGCGCGCGCCGGCGCGACATCGCACCCCCGAGCGCATAGGCCACGTTCTGCCACGCCGTCATGTGTGGAAACAGCGCGTACCCCTGGGGCAGGTACCCCACCGGGCGGCGCTGCGCGGGCCATGCGTCGAAGGGCTCGCCGCGGCTGGGAACCAGACCGGCCAGGGCCTTCAGAGCCGTGCTCTTGCCCTCGCCGCTGGCTCCCAGCAGCGCGGTGAAGCCGCGAACCTCGAACTCCAGGCGCATGCGCAGCGGCCGCGCCACGTCGAGGCGAACCGGCAGGCGGGGCACGGAAGCCTCTTCTGCGTTCATCTCTGGGCCGTCCCGCCGCGCCGCGACCACAGGCCGCCGAGCAGCGGCAGCGGCAGGCCGACGGCGAAGAACAGCCACAGCAGCGGGTACACCGCCTGCAGCCCGGTGTCCTGCAGGTTGACCCACAGGCGCACCGGGATGCCCTGCGGGTAGTAGGCGACGATCAGCACCACGCCGAACTCGCCGAGCGCGCGCACCCAGGCCAGCGCCAGCGCCGCCGCCAGGCCCAGGCCGGCCAGCGGCAACGTGATTCGCCCGAAGGTGCGCAGCGCCGACTGGCCCAGGCTGAGCGACATCTGCTCGAGCTCGCGCGGAACGCCCTCGAAGGCGGCGCGAGCCGCGACGATGAAATACGGTGCGCTGGCATACACCTGGGCCAGCACGAAGGCCGCGGGAGTGTTGGTGAGCAGCAGCCCGGCATGGGCCAGCGGCCGGCCCAGCCAGCCATAGGGGCCGAAGCTCATGCTCAGCAGCAGCCCCATGGCCAGCGGCGGGGTCAGCAGCGGCAGCAGCACCAGCACCTCGCACAGCCACTTGCCGCGAAAGTCGCGGCGCGCCAGCAGCCACGCCGCCGGCGTTCCCAGCAAGGCCACGAACAGCATGGCCAGCGCCGTGTAGAGCAGCGACACGCGGACGGCACCGAGGTCGCCGGGCTGCAGGTGCAGGGCCCGCCACGGCGTGCTCCACAACAACCCGGCGAAAGGCAGCGCCAGCGCGACCAGCGCAGCCAGGCCGAGCGCGGCCACGATCAGCGCGCGACGCGGCAGCGGCATGGTGACGTGGCGGGGCGAACGGGGCTCGAAGGCGAAGGGGCTCACGGGATCGGGGCGCGGGACGGCGGCACCGGGGGTGCGCCGAGCGCGATCATAAGCACGAAGCCGGCGCGCGCGACGTCAATCCCCGGCGCAGATGTCGGCGCCACGGGTTTCCGGCAGCAGGAACAGACCGATGACAAAGCTCGCCGCGGCGACGATCACCGGGTACCAGAGCCCGTGGTAGATGCTGCCGTCGTGGGCCACCAGCGCGAAGGCCACCGTCGGCACGAGGCCCCCGAACCAGCCGTTGCCCAGGTTGTACGGCAGACCCATCGACGTGTAGCGGATGCGGGTCGGAAACAGCTCGACCAGCGCCGCCGCGATCGGCGCGTACACCATCGCCACGTCAGCCACCAGCAGGGTCAGGATCAGCACCACCAGCGGTCGGTCCACGGCCGCCGGATCGGCATGCGAGGGATAGCCGGCGGCGAGCACCGCCGCGCGCAACTGCTGCTCGAGCGCCTGCTGGCGCCGCATTCGCTCGGGTTGCGACAGCCGCTGCGCATCGAAGACCTCGATGCGCAGCCCGTCGACCTCGATGCGGGCCGGCCCGGGGGCGTCGCGTCGCCGGTAGTTCACCGCCACCGCGCTGAGAGCCTGCTTGGCGATGTCGCACGAACGGGTGAACGGCTCGCCGCCATCGGGTCGCAGCGGGAACGAGCATTGCGCCGGGTCGGCCACCAGCACCACGGGATGGCGCGCCATGGCGCGCGCAAGCGCCGGGTTGGCGGCCGTGGTCAACGCATGGAACATCGGGAAATAGCCGAGCGCGGCGAGCAAACATCCCGACAGCATCACCGGCCGCCTGCCGATGCGATCCGACAACGCGCCGAACACGTGGAACAGCGGAAGCGCCAGCAGCAGCGAGATCCCGATCAGCAAGCCCGCCAGCGCGCCGTCGAGCTTGACCGTACGGGTGAGAAACACCAGGGCATAGAACTGGCCCGTGTACCAGATCACGCCCTGCCCGGCGGTCATGCCGAACAGCGCGACCAGCACGCGCCGCAGGTTGTCTGCGCGCCCGAGCGCCTCCGACAGTGGCGCCTTGGACGTGCGCCCGGCGCGCCGGATGCGCACGAAGGCCGGCGACTCGCTCAGGCGCAGGCGCATCCACACCGAAACCGCCAGCAGGGCGCTGGAAGCCAGGAAGGGCAGGCGCCAGCCCCAGGCCGTGAATTCCTGCTCGCCGAGCAGTCGCCGCAGCCCGACGTTGACCAGAAGCGACAGCAGCAGCCCGACCGTGGCGGTGGTCTGCAGCCACGATGTGTAGGCGCCGCGCCGCTCGCGCGGGGCGTATTCGCCGACATAGGTCGCGGCGCCTCCGTACTCGCCTCCCACCGCCAGGCCCTGCAGCAGGCGCAGCGCGACCAGGATCATCGGCGCGGCCACGCCGATGCTGGCGTAGCCCGGCAGCAACCCGGCGATGAAGGTCGACAATCCCATCAGCAGGATGGTCACGAGAAAGGTGTACTTGCGCCCGATCAGGTCGCCCAGGCGCCCGAACAGCAGCGCGCCGAAGGGACGCACCAGGAAACCCGATGCGAAAGCCAGCAGCGCGAACACGAAGGCCGAGCCGGGGTCGAGCCCGGCGAAGAATTCATCGCCGATGATCCCGGCCAGCGAGCCGTACAGGTAGAAGTCGTACCACTCGAACACCGTGCCCAGCGCCGACGCCAGCAGCGCCCGGCGCTGCTCGGGGTCGAGCGCTGGCCGGGCTGGAGCGGGCGACGGCGGCGGCTTCAAACCCCCCACACCACGGGCGTGTCGGCTTCCAGGCTGCGCTTGAGCAGCTGCACGAAGGGCCATGCGCGCTGTCGCAGCGTGATGCCCTGCGCTGCGGGGGCTGCGGGCTCGGCGTCGCCCGGCGCACGGCGCGCGCGCTCGTCGTCGTCGACCGCGGCCTGCAGCGCGGCGATGGCCCGCGGCATGTCGGCCGGCTCGATGATGCCCTGCGGCGCGGGCTGCTTGCCGATGATGCCCAGGATGCGCTCGGCCGGAGCCTGGTTCATGAACAGATCGGAGTCGGCGCGGGATCGGAACTTGTACATCATGGCGTGCAGCGGCGATGCCGCTTGGAAAGCCGCAACGGCCCGGGGAGCAGCCGCGGACCCGCGGATGCCCACAGCATAAAGCGCCCGCGCGGCTACAACCAGTGTCGCCGACGCATTGCCAGCGCATCGCCGACATATTGCCGACCTGCACGCTGAAAACCTGGCTTCCGTGTCGGGAACCCGGGCTCTGGCTGCGCCGCGTGCCGGCCACGAGGCTTGCCCCTAAGGTATCGCCTTCGCGAGCCGTGCGGGCCGCCGCGCAGGGCCTGGGTCGCACCAGACCCGCCCGGTGCTCCGGGCCCG
>JAKCDM010000021.1 GCA_021841865.1 Pseudomonadota bacterium | reverse complement strand
CGCAGGGGTTGCCGGCGGCCAGGGCCACCGTGGTGGCCGACAGGCTGCTCAGCGCCTGCGGCATCGGCGCCACGGCGGCGGCAGCCAGCGCCAGCACGGGCAGGGCTTGCGAGAGTTTGAGGCGGGAAGACTTGGCCATGGAAATCTCCTTCAATGGGTCGAGTTGAGAACAAAGCGGCGAATCGGACGGGCCTCGGGGCCGGCGTCGCGCCTGCAACGGCGCGAGCCACGCATGGACCGGCGCATCGCGAAGCGCGGATGCGTCGACTGCGCCACCCGTTCGCCAGGCTTCGGGGGGAGGGTTGATCGTAGCCCTGCCGCGGCGAAGCCGACTTGCCGCGCCGCGGTTCGGGATTGATGCCCATCAAGCGGGTTTGCGCCCTTGCGCGTCAGCGCCGCGGGTGAAATACCCGACGACGATCAGGGCTGCCAGCAGCAGTCCCCACACCGCCCACGTGGGCAGGTGGAACAACTGCGGCAGGGTCAGTGAATCGGGCCCGGTCTGTTTCCAGGCCCAGCTCTTGATGGACTCGAAGCCGGCGTTGAAACCCAGCGTGCCCAGCACGATGCCCAGCAGGAACACCAGGCCGTCGAGGCGTCCGGAGCACAAGGCCGCCATCGACGTTCCGGGGCAGTATCCGCCCACGGCCATGCCGACGCCGATCAGGACCCCGCCCAGGGTGCTTCCCCACAGGAACACCGACGGAACGAACATGTCGTTGACCACGTTCACCAGGCCCAGCCCCTGCAGCAGGTACAGGCCGCCGGAGGACACGACGATGGCGGTGAACATGACCTTGAACACGGCCCAGTCCTGGAAGCGCAACTGCGCGGTCAGCTTGCACGCGCTGCCGAAGCCCGCGTTCTCCAGCACGTAGCCGAACACCATACCCAGCACGATACCGGAGATCGGGCCGGTATACCCCAGGGGAAAGCTCATTTCCACAGTCCTTTGGTGATCGTGCCGAACACGACGCCGGCGGCGAAGAATCCGATGAGGAACAGGAACGCGGCGGCGGCCAGCGTGGCCGCGCCCGACAGGCCCAGGCCGCTGGTGCAGCCCAGCGACAGGCGGGCACCGAAACCGGAAACGGCGCCGCCCACCAGGGCCAGCACCAGGCGCAGCGAGCGCCCGGCGCGCGCCGGGCCGTCGACCTGCCACTTGAAGCGTCCGGCAAGCAGGCTGCCGGCGAGCGCGCCGATGGCCAGTCCGATCACCTCCCAGGTGATCCAGTGGTTCATTCCGGCGCGGAACAGCGCGTGCAGGTAGGTGCCGTCAGCCACGGTCGATGCGGCCAGGTGTCCGGCCGCAGCCGCCGTCGCCAGGGTGGTCGCGCCGGTGACGCCATAGCCGTTGCCGGTCACCACGAAGGTTGCCAGCAGGCCCAGGCCGAGCAGGACACCCGCGACATACGGGTTCCAGAGGGGGCGGGGGGATCTCATGGAAGTTCGGGCTCCTCGCTGTGGTTCTTGAACTTTGGCTTGTTGCGTTGCGGCAGTTGAGATACCTCACGATCTGCTGCTTTGAGTGAGTATAGGTAAAAAGATTGCATGCAGGTGGGAGTATTAGGGTTAGTCATGCTGGGACCAACACCAAGGTCATCGCACGTCAGCCTTGATGCTTGTCAAGGGCGCGTCGTGATCGGCGCGCGGAGCATGCAACCAGAAGTACGCGGGTGTTTATGCTGTTTCGAGCGAATACAGGCCGGTGCATCGTCCGCACTGCCGTATCAACACCGGGCGCACACCGGTGGTCAACCACAGCTTCCTGCGAGGAGAAACAACACACCATGGCACATATCGTCATCCTGGGGGCTGGCATCGGCGGCCTGCCGGCCGCCTACGAGGCACGCGCGAAGCTGGGCAGCGAGCACCGGATCACCGTGATCAACAGCGCGGAGTATTTCCAGTTCGTCCCGTCCAACCCCTGGGTGGCCGTGGGCTGGCGCTCGCGCGACCAGGTGGTGTTGCCGATCGCCCCGTACCTGCAGCGCAAGGGCATCGAGTTCATCGGGCGCGCGGCGACGTCGATCGACGCGGCGGCCAGCACCATCACGCTGCAGGGTGGCGATACCGTGAAGTACGACTACCTGATCATCACCACGGGTCCGAAGCTGGCCTTCGACGAGGTCGAGGGGGCAGGGCCGCACGGCGGGCATACCCAGTCCATCTGCACCATCGACCATGCGGAGAAGTGCTTCGAGGACTTCGAGCGCCTGTGTCAGCAGCCCGGGCCGGTGATCATCGGCGCGATGCCCGGCGCGAGCTGCTTCGGGCCGGCCTACGAATACACCATGATCCTCGATGCGGCGCTGCGCAAGCGGCGCCTGCGCAGCAAGGTGCCCATCACCTTCGTCACCGCCGAGCCGTACATCGGGCACCTGGGGCTCGACGGAGTGGGGGACTCCAAGGGCATCATGGAGCATGAGTTCCGCGACCATGACATTCGCTGGGTCACCAACGCCAGGACCACCAGGGTCGAGGCCGGCAAGATGTTCGTCGACGAACTCGACGCGCTGGGCAATGTGTTCAAGAAGCACGAGCTGCCGTTCCGGCATTCGATGATGCTGCCGGCCTTCAAGGGCGTGGACGCGGTGGCCGGCGTCGAAGGCCTGTGCAACCCGAGGGGCTTCGTCATCGTCGACGAGCACCAGCGCAACCCCAGGTACAAGAACATCTATTCGGCCGGCGTGTGCATCGCGATCCCGCCGGTGGGGCCCACGCCGGTTCCCTGCGGCGTGCCCAAGACCGGTTTCATGATCGAGTCGATGGTCTCGGCCATCGTCCACAACCTGGCCGAGGAGCTCGGCGGGCAGCAGCCGACCCACAAGGGCACCTGGCAGGCGATCTGCCTGGCCGACTTCGGCACCACCGGGGCCGCCTTCGCAGCGATTCCGCAGATCCCGCCGCGCGACGTCAACTGGTTCGGCTCGGGCAAGTGGGTGCACCTGGCCAAGATCGCCTTCGAGAAGTACTTCATGCGCAAAATGCGCACCGGCAACTCCGAGCCGATCTACGAGAAGTACGTGATGAAGCTCATCGGCTTCAAGCGCCTGCAGGACCGCGTGCTGCATCCAGGTCACACGAGCTGAGCAGCGACCAAAAAGAAGGCCCGCCGTGGACGGCGGGCCTTCGCGGGCTTGCGGCGCGCCTGTCGCGCGCGCGGCGTCAGCCGTACACGCAGACGTAGTGGTAGGCCTCGTCGCCGGTGCGGATCTCGAAGCGGCTGTCACCCGGGATGGAGAAGCGCTCGCCCTCGGCGCAGCGCTGCCACGGCTGGTCGCCGAGCATGCGCCATTCGCACCAGCCGCCGGCTCCGAGCATGACCTCGGGCGCGGCGGTGCCGAACACCAGCTGGCTGCCCGGCAGGATCACCCCGACGCTCTGGCGCGAGCCGTCTTCGAGCTGCACCGTGTGACTCACGCAGCGGCCGTCGAAATACACATTCGCGCGCGGCAGCACGGCACCGCGGATGGGGGTCTGGTCCATGGTCTGGGAGCTCCCCGGCTTCACTTGGCGCGCCGCGCCGGGCTGGCCTTGGTCGCGGTTTTCGCGGCGGCCTTCGCAGCGGACTTCTTCGCAGCGGCGGGCTTCGCCGCCGAGCGGCCGCGGCGGCTGGCCTGGGCGTTGGCGGCGATGCGCAGGCGCAGCGCGTTGAGCTTGATGAAGCCGGCCGCGTCGGCCTGGTTGTAGGCGCCGCCGTCGTCGTCGAAGGTCGAGATGCGCGGATCGAACAGGCTGTCGGTGGCCGACTCGCGGCCCACGCACATGATCGTTCCCTTGTAGAGCTTCAGACGCACCTTGCCGTTGACGGTGGCCTGCGACGCGTCGATCAGTCCCTGCAGCAGCACGCGCTCCGGCGCGAACCAGTACCCGTTGTAGATCATGCGGGCATAGCGAGGCATCAGGTCGTCCTTCAGCGCCACGACCTCGCGGTCCAGCGTGATGCTCTCGATCGCGCGGTGCCCGGCCAGCATGATCGTGCCCCCCGGGGTTTCGTAGCAGCCGCGGCTCTTCATGCCCACGTAGCGGTTCTCGACCTTGTCCAGGCGGCCGATGCCATGGCGCCCGCCGATGGTATTGAGTGCCGCCAGCACCTGGGCCGGGCTCATGCGCTGGCCGTCGATCGCGACGATGTCGCCGCGCTGGTATTCGAGTTCGATCACCTGCGGCTTGTTCGGCGCCTTCTCGGGCGACACCGTCAGGCGCCACATCTTGTCGTCGGGCACCGTGTTCGGGTCCTCCAGCACGCCGCCCTCGTAGGAGATGTGCAGCAGGTTGGCGTCCATCGAGTAGGGCGCGCCGCCCTTGCGCTTCTTGAAGTCCACCGGGATGCCGTGCCTGTCGGCGTAGGCCAGCAGCTTCTCGCGCGACAGCAGGTCCCATTCGCGCCACGGCGCGATGACCTTCACGCCCGGCATCAGCGCGTAGGCGGTGAGCTCGAAGCGCACCTGGTCATTGCCCTTGCCGGTGGCGCCGTGCGAGATCGCATCGGCGCGCGTGGAGCGGGCGATCTCGATCAGGCGCTTGCCGATCAGCGGGCGGGCGATCGACGTGCCCAGCAGGTATTCGCCCTCGTAAAGCGCATTGGCGCGGAACATCGGGAACACGAAGTCGCGCACGAATTCCTCGCGCAGGTCCTCGATGTAGATGTTCTCGGGCTTGATGCCCATTTTCAGCGCCTTGGCGCGCGCCGGCTCGAGTTCCTCGCCCTGGCCGATGTCGGCGGTGAAGGTCACCACCTCGCATTGGTACTCTTCCTGCAGCCAGCGCAGGATGACCGAGGTGTCCAGGCCGCCCGAGTAGGCGAGCACGACTTTCTTGATGGAAGACATGGTGGAGGGCCGCGCCAGCGCGGCAGGAGCGTGTGCGAAAACGGGAATTGTAGGAGAAGCGTTGCCCGGCTTCGGGCGGGCAGCCGTCTCAGGCCGACGCCTGTTCCAGCGCCGGATAGTCCAGATAGCCGCGCTCGGCGCCGCCGTAGAAGGTCGACGGGTCGGGCGCGTTGAGCGCCGCGCCGTCGCGCAGGCGCCGGACCAGGTCCGGGTTGGCGATGAACGCACGCCCGAAGGCCACTGCGTCGGCCAGCCCCTGCTCGATGCGCGCCGCGCCGCTGGCCGCGTCGTAGCCGCCGCAGACGATGATGCGCCCGGAGTACGCGCGGCGCAGCGCGGCGTGGAATTCGTCGCTCAGGCCGGGCCCGCCCGACCATGACGAGTCCACCGTGTGCACATAGGCGATGCCGCGGCGCTCGAACTCGCCGGCCAGGTACAGGTGGATCGCTTCAGTCTGCTCGTCGGCGATGTCGTGGCGGATGAAATGCGGCGAGATGCGAACGCCCACGCGATCGGCGCCCGCCACGCCGATCAGCGCGTCCAGCGCCTCCAGCACGATGCGGGCGCGGTTGTGCAGGCTGCCGCCGTAGCGGTCGCCGCGCAGGTTGCTGTTGGTGGCCAGGAACTGGTGCAGCAGGTAGCCGTTGGCGCTGTGCAGCTCCAGCATGTCGAAGCCGGCGCGCAACGCGCGCTCGGCGGCGTGCGCGTAGTCGGCGACGATGCCGGGAATCTCCTCGGTGCGAAGCTCGCGTGGAACGCTGCACGGTATGCGCCGCGGCCCTTCGGGCAGCACGACGAAGGCCTCGCCATGCTCGGCGCGAATCGCGGACGGCGCCACCGGCGCCTGCCCGTCCTGCTGCAGCAGGTGGTGCGAGATGCGCCCGACATGCCACAACTGCGCGGCGATGCGCCCGCCGGCGGCGTGCACGGCATCGGTCACCAGGCGCCAGCCGCGCTCCTGCGCGTCGCTGTACATGCCGGGCGTGAAGGCATAGCCCTGGCCCTGGCGGCTGATCTGGGTGGCCTCGCTGATGATCAGCCCGGCGGCGGCGCGCTGCGCGTAGTAGCGTGCATTCATCGCCGACGGCACGTCCCCGGGCTGCGCCGCGCGCGAGCGCGTCAGCGGGGCCATGAGCACGCGATTGGGCAAATCGAGGGTGCCCAGGCGCAATGGCTGGAACAGGGCGGCGCGACCTTGACCTTGCATGATGGCGTGGCTCCGGCTCAGGCGCTGATGCCGCCGACGCACAGGTACTTGAGCTCGAGGTACTCGTCGATCCCGTGGTGCGAGCCCTCGCGTCCCAGGCCCGACTGCTTGACCCCGCCGAACGGCGCGACCTCGTTCGAGATCAGCCCGGTATTGACGCCGACGATGCCGTATTCCAGCGCCTCGCCCACGCGCGTCACGCGCGCCACGTCGCGGCTGTAGAAATAGGCGGCGAGCCCGAATTCGGTGGAGTTGGCCGCCGCCACCGCCTGTTCCTCGGTGTCGAAGGCGAACACCGGAGCCACCGGGCCGAAGGTCTCCTCGCGCGCGCACAGCATCGACGCGTCGGCGTCGGCCAGCACCGTGGGCGCGAAAAAGCGCCCGCCGCCCTGCTCGAGCACGCGTCCCCCGGTGAGCACGCGGGCTCCCTTGGCCACCGCGTCGTCGACATGGCGGCGCACCTTGTCCATGCCCTGCCGGTCGATCAGCGGACCGATCTGCACCCCGGGCTCGCTGCCCGGGCCGACCTTGAGCTGGGCCACGCGCTCGGCCAGCCGCGTCACGAAGGCTTCGTACACGCCGCGCTGCACGTACAGCCGGTTGGCGCACACGCAGGTCTGGCCGGCGTTGCGGTACTTGCTCTGCATCGCGCCTTCCACAGCGGCGTCCAGGTCGGCGTCGTCGAACACCAGGAACGGCGCGTTGCCGCCGAGCTCCAGCGACAGCTTCTTGACCGTCGGCGCCGATTGCGCCATCAGGATGCGTCCGACCTCGGTCGACCCGGTGAACGACAGGTGGCGCACCACGTCGCTGGCGCACAGCACCTTGCCGATCTGCACCGACCCGGCGCTGTCGCTGGTCAGCATGTTCAGCACCCCCGGCGGCATGCCGGCGCGCTGCGCCAGTTCCGCGGCCGCCAGCGCGGTCAGCGGGGTCTGCTCGGCCGGCTTGATGACCACCGGGCAGCCGGCGGCCAGCGCCGGCGCCACCTTGCGCGTGATCATGGCCAGCGGGAAGTTCCACGGCGTGATGGCCGCGCACACGCCGATCGGCTGGCGCAGCACGACCAGGCGCTTGCTCGGGTCGGGGCTGGGGATCGTCTCGCCGTACACCCGCTTGGCTTCCTCGGCGAACCATTCGACGAAGCTGGCGCCATAGGCGATCTCGCCCTTGGCCTCGGCCAGGGGCTTGCCCTGTTCGGCCGTCATGATGCATGCCAGGTCGTCGGCGTGCTGCAGCAGCAGCTCGTACCAGCGGCGCAGCACGGTCGAGCGCTGGCGCGCGGTCTGGCGCCGCCAGGCATCCCAGGCGCCGGCGGCGGCCTCGATCGCCAGCTCGGTGTCCGCGGCGCCAAGTCGGGGCACGCTCGCCAGCAGTTCCCCGCTGGCAGGGTCGCGCACTTCCACGCGTTCGGCGCCATCCACCCATCGGCCGTCGATCAGCGCCTGGGTCTTGAGCAGCGACGGGTCCTGCAGGCGCGAGAGCAGGGTGGTGTTTGCGGTAGCGGGCATGTCGGGAGCGGGCGTGTCGTGGAAATGCGGCGGAGCAAGGGGGCGGCCCGGGCATCGCGCGGGGCGCAGCGTCCCCGTACTTTAACGCCCGTCGGCGCCCGCGCGCAGGCGCCGGCCCGGGCGGGGCCCTTAAAATCCCCACTTCGCCGCGGTGCCTGCGCGCACGGCGGCCCCAACAGGTGAGCGCATGAACGTATCCGACATCCGCGAGAAGTTTCTCGCCTATTTCGCCTCCCAGGGGCACACCCGCGTGGCGTCGTCGCCGCTGGTTCCCGGCAACGACCCGACGCTGCTGTTCACGAACTCCGGCATGGTGCAGTTCAAGGACGTGTTCCTGGGCCAGGACAAGCGGGCCTACAGTCGAGCGACGACTGCGCAGCGCTGCGTGCGCGCAGGCGGCAAGCACAACGACCTGGAGAACGTCGGGTACACGGCGCGGCACCACACGTTCTTCGAAATGCTGGGCAATTTCAGCTTCGGCGACTATTTCAAGCGCGACGCCATCCGCTACGCGTGGGGCCTGCTGACCGAGGTCTACGGCCTGCCCAAGGACAAGCTCTGGGTGACCGTGTACCAGGAGGACGACGAGGCCTATTCGATCTGGGCCGACGAGATCGGCGTGCCACCCGCGCGCATCGTGCGCATCGGCGACAACAAGGGCGCGCGCTACGCCTCCGACAACTTCTGGCAGATGGCCGACACCGGCCCCTGCGGACCCTGCAGCGAAGTGTTCTTCGACCACGGCCCCGACGTCTGGGGCGGCCCTCCCGGCTCGCCCGACGAGGACGGCGATCGCTACATCGAGATCTGGAACCTGGTGTTCATGCAGTTCGAGCGCAGCATCGCCGGCGAGCACAGTTTCGCCAGCGAGGTGGAGGCGCAGGCGGCGAAGGCGGCCATCGAGCGCGATGGGGGCATTGCCCAGGTGCAGCGCCAGGGCGATGCCTGGAAGGCCGTGTCCTACGCGCAAAAGCCGCTGCCGCGTCCCTGCGTGGACACCGGCATGGGACTGGAGCGCATCGCGGCGGTGCTGCAGCACGTGCACAGCAATTACGAGATCGACCTGTTCCAGCGCCTGATCGCGGCCGCCGCGCGCGAGACCGGCTGCACCGACGCGGGCCATGTCTCGCTGCGCGTGATCGCAGACCACATCCGTGCCTGCGCGTTCCTGATCACCGACGGCGTGATCCCCGGCAACGAGGGGCGCGGCTACGTGCTTCGGCGCATAGCCCGCCGCGCGCTGCGCCATGGCTACAAGCTGGGCCGCCGCGAGCCGTTCTTCCACCGCCTGGTGGGTGACCTGGTGGCCGAGATGGGCAAGGCCTATCCCGAGCTGGCCGAGGCGGCGCCGCGCATTTCCGAGGTGCTGGAGGCCGAGGAACGGCGCTTCGGCGAGACCCTGGAGAACGGCATGCGCATTCTCGACGCCGAGCTCGACGCGATGCGTGGCAGCGGCGGCAAGGTGCTGCCCGGCGACGTCGCCTTCACGCTGTACGACACCTACGGTTTCCCGCTCGACCTGACCGCCGACGTGTGTCGCGAGCGCAGCGTGGGCGTCGACGAGGCGGGCTTCGAGCAGGCCATGCAGCGCCAGCGCGAGCAGGCCCGCGCCAGCGGGCGCTTCCGCATGGCCGAGGCCCTCGACTACAACGGCGAGGCCACGCGCTTCGAGGGCTACGAGCACCTGCGCCTGCGCGGCGTTCGCGTGACCGGGCTGTTCCATGGCGGCAGCGCGGTGCAGCGCCTGCGAGCCGGGCAGGAGGGGGTGGTCGTGCTCGACCGCACGCCGTTCTACGCCGAATCCGGCGGCCAGGTCGGCGACAGCGGCGCGCTGCGCTCGGGCGACGGCACGTCGTTCGAGGTGCACGACACGCAGCGTATCCAGGCCGACGTGCACGGGCATCACGGGCGTGTCGCGTCCGGCGAGCTGGTGCTGGGCCAGGAGCTCGACGCCGAGGTCGATGCGCAGCGTCGGCTGGCGACCATGCGCAACCACAGCGCCACCCACTTGCTGCACAAGGCGCTGCGCCTGGTGCTCGGCGAGCATGTGCAGCAGAAGGGCTCGCTGGTGGACGCCGACAAGACCCGCTTCGACTTCTCCCACGACGCGCCGATCAGCGACGAGCAGATCCGGCGCATCGAGCAGTGGGTCAATGCCCAGGTGCTGGACAACACGCCGACGGTGGCGCGCGTGCTGCCGATCGACGACGCGCGCAAGACCGGTGCGATGATGCTGTTCGGCGAGAAATACGGCGACGAGGTGCGCGTGCTGGACATCGGCGAAAGCCGTGAACTGTGTGGCGGCACCCACGTGTCGCGCACCGGCGACATCGGCAGCCTGCGCGTGATCGGGCAGGGCGCCGTGGCTGCCGGCGTGCGGCGCATCGAGGCCACCACCGGCATGGGTGCGCTGGCGCTTGCGCAGCGCCAGGGCGGCGAGCTGGCCGAGCTGGCCGGGCTGCTCAAGGCGCCGCAGGAGGAACTCCCGCGGCGCGCCGCGCAACTGCTCGAGCAGCTGCGCGCGCAGGACAAGGAACTGGCGGCGCTGAAGTCGCGTGTGGCGGCCGCCCGGGGCATGGAACTGGCCGACGAGGCGCGCGACATCGGCGGTGTGCGCGTGCTGGCGGCGCGCCTGGACGGCGCCGACGCCGCCACGCTGCGCGCGGTGGTCGACCAGATCAAGGCGCGCCTGAAGTCCGCGGCCGTGCTGCTGGCCGCCGTCGACGGTGACAAGGTGCAGCTGGCCGCCGGCGTCACGGCCGACCTGACGGCCCGCCTGAAGGCGGGCGAGCTGGTCAACGTGGCTGCCGCCGAAGTCGGCGGCAAGGGCGGCGGGCGACCCGATTTCGCGATGGCCGGAGGCACCCGCGCGCAGGGCGTCGATGCCGCGTTGAGCGCGGGTCTGCGGTGGTGCGAACAGCGCCTGCAGGCGGCGCGGACCTGAGGCGCGGCGCACCGTGAACCCGCCGCGCATCGATTCGTCCCGGCGCGTGCTGCTGGGAATCAGCGGCGGCATCGCCGCCTACAAGGCCTGCGAGCTCACGCGCCTGCTGGTCAAGGCCGGGCACCAGGTGCAGGTGGTGATGACCGATGCGGCGACCCGCTTCGTCGGCCCCGTCACGCTGCAGGCCCTGTCGGGCCGCGAGGTCGCGCTCGACAACTGGCACGCGCTGCGCGCGTCGGGCATGGACCACATCGACCTGGTGCGCGAGGCCGACGCCTTCGTCGTCGCCCCGGCCAGCGCCGACCTGATGGCCCGCGCGGCCTGCGGCATGGGCGACGACCTGCTGAGCACCCTGCTGCTGGCGCGCGACGCGGTTCCCACGCTTGTGGCGCCGGCGATGAACCGCGCCATGTGGGCGCACCCGGCCGTGCAGCGCAACGCCGAGCAGTTGCGCCGCGACGGCGTGCGCGTGGCGGGACCCGGAAGCGGCGAACAGGCCTGCGGCGAGGTCGGCGACGGACGCATGCTCGAGCCCGTGCAGCTGTTGTGGGAGATCGAGGCGCTGTGGCGCGCGCCGGTGCTGCGCGGGCGACGCGTGCTGATCACCGCCGGCCCGACCTTCGAGCCGTGGGACGCGGTGCGCGGCCTGAGCAACCGCTCCAGCGGCAAGATGGGCTGGGCCCTCGCCCGCGCGGCCTGGGAAGCCGGTGCCGAGGTGGTGCTGGTGGCCGGGCCGACCGCGCTGCCGGCGCCCCATGGCGCGCGCACCGTGGCGGTGGAGACCGCGGTGCAGATGCAGCAGGCGGTGTTCGCCGAGCTCGACGCGCAGCGCTGCGACGTGTTCATCGCCGCCGCCGCGGTGGCCGACTGGCGTCCGCGCCACGCCGCGCAGGGCAAGCTCAAGAAGCAGCCGGGCGCGGCGCCGCCGAGCCCGGAACTCGAACTCAATCCCGACATCCTGGCCGAAGTGGCCGCGCGCCCGGACGCCCCGTATTGCGTGGGTTTTGCCGCCGAGGCGCAGGACCTGCTGGCCAACGCGCAGGCCAAGCGCGAACGCAAGGGCGTGCCGCTGCTGGTGGGCAACCTGGGCCCGCAGACCTTCGGGCGCGACGACAACGCCTGCGTGCTGATCGACGCGTCCGGCGCGCGCGAACTGCCGCGCATGGACAAGCTCGAGCTGGCCCGCGAACTGGTGCGCGAGATCGCGTCGCGGGTCGGCGCCCGTTGAGCCATCGTCGCGCGCCGGCGCGCACCCGTCCCTTTCCATGGAGAACCCCTTGAGCACAGCCTTGTCCGCGCCCGTCGAGCTGGTCATCCTCGATCCCCGACTGAAGCAGTGGGGGCTGCCCAGCTACCAGTCGCCCATGGCGGCCGCCGTCGACCTGCACGCCTGCCTGGACCAGGCGCTGGAAATCGCGCCCGGCGCCCCGGCCACGCTGGTGCCGGCCGGCTTTGCCATGCATATCGCCGATCCCGGGCTGATGGCGCTGATCGCGCCGCGTTCGGGCATGGGCCACAAGCGCGGGCTGGTGCTGGGCAACTCGGTGGGCGTGATCGACGCCGACTACACCGGCCAGGTCATGGTCAGCGTCTGGAACCGCAATGCGCCGGACACGCCGCCGGTGCGCATCGAACCGGGCGAGCGCATCGCCCAGATGATGTTCGTTCCCATCGTTCGCGCGAGCTTCCAGGTGGTCGAGCAGTTCACGCGCGACAGCGAGCGCGGCGCGGCAGGTTTCGGCTCCACCGGTTCCTGAGCCGGCGCGCGTGCGTCGACCTTGATCTGAAGCGTGGCCGCCGGCGGCGGCCGGCGGCACAATCGGACTCGTGATCGCGGCCCCGCGGCCGCGGGAGACGAGCATGCCGCTGACGCAGCATCGTGTGGTCTGGGCAGCCGCGGCGCTGGTGGCTGTCGCCGTGGGGGCCGGAGCGTGGTTCTGGCTGCAGCGCCCGCAGCCGCTGGTCGGCCTGGCTTCCGGCAACGGGCGCCTGGAGGCCGTGGATATCGAGCTCGCCACGCGCTTTGCCGCGCGCCTGGCCGCGCTGCGCGTGCAGGAAGGCGAGCAGGTGCACGCCGGCCAGGTGGTGGCCGAGCTCGACTGCGCGCCGCTGCAGGCGCAGCGCGAGCAGACGCGCGCGCAATGGCAACAGGCGCGCGACGCCGCCGCCACCGCGCGGGCGCAGGTGGGCCTGCGGCGCAGCGAGCGCGACGCGGCGGCGGCGCAGGTCGCGCAGCGGGCCAGCGAACTGCACGCCGCCAGCACGCGCCTGGCACGCTCGGAGCAGCTTGCCGGGCTGGGCGGCGTGTCGCGCCAGCAGCTCGACGACGATCGCGCTCGCGTGGGAAGCGCCGAGGGAGCGCTGGCTGCGTCGCGGGCGCAGGTCGCCGCCGCCGACGCAGGGATCGAGGCGGCACGCCTGGGTGCCGCCGAGGCCGGCGCGGCGGTGAACACGGCGCATGCGGCGCTCGCGCGCATGGACGTGGAGCTGCGCGACTGCAGCATTCGCGCGCCGGTCGACGGCCAGGTGCAGTACCTGGTGGCGCGACCCGGCGAGATGCTGGGTGTCGGCGCGCGCGTCGTCAGCCTGCTCGACACTTCGGATCTCGGCATGTCCTTTTTCCTGCCCGAGGCCGACGCCGGCAAGGTGCTCATCGGCGACGAGGCCCGGCTGCTGCTCGACGCCCATCCCGGGAGCCCGGTTCCGGCCCTGGTGTCCTATGTGTCGGCGGTGGCGCAGTTCACGCCGAAGACCGTGGAAACCGCCAGCGAGCGCCAGAAGCTGATGTTCCGGGTGCGCGCGCGGGTCGACCCGCGCTGGGCCTCGGAGCACCTGCCCGAGCTCAAGAGCGGCATGCCCGGCATGGCCTACGTGCGCCTGCGCCGGCAGCAGCCCTGGCCGGCCGCGTTGCAGCCCCGGCGCTGACAGCCAGGAGCAGACGATGCCGTCCGACACCGCCAGCGACACCGCGGCCTGCGCGGCGCAGTTGCGCGATGTCGAGCTGCGCTACTCCGGGCGTGTCGCGTTGCAGGTGCCCGATCTGTGCCTGCCCGCCGCGCGCATGGTCGGCCTGATCGGCCCAGACGGCGTCGGCAAGTCGAGCCTGCTGGCGCTGCTGGCCGGAGCGCGCTCGCTGCAGCGAGGCGAGCTGCGCGTGCTCGGCGGCAGCCTGCGCGACCCGCGCCACCTGTCGCATTTGCGGCATCGCGTGGCCTACATGCCGCAGGGGCTCGGACGCAACCTGTATCCCAGCCTGTCGGTGGCGGAGAACCTCGACTTCTTCGGACGCCAGCGCGGCTTCACGCCCGCGAGTCGGCGCGAGCGCGAGCACGAGCTGCTGCTCGCCACCGGGCTGGCCGAGTTCGCCGAACGCCCGGCGGGCCAGCTCTCAGGCGGCATGAAGCAGAAGCTGGCGCTTTGCTGCGCGCTGCTGCACGATCCCGACCTGCTGGTGCTCGACGAGCCCACGACCGGCGTGGACCCCCTGTCCCGCGTGCAGTTCTGGCAGCTGATCGCCCGCATCCGCGGCCGGCGTCCCGGCATGAGCGTGCTGGTGGCCACGTCCTACATGGACGAGGCCCAGGGTTTCGACTGGCTGGTGGCCATGGATGCCGGGCGCGTGATCGCCAGCGGCTCGCCGCTCGAGTTGCGGCAGCGCAGCGGCTGCGAGGACCTGGAGCGCGCGTTCATGGCCATGCTCGGCGGCCGGCGCGCGGCGTCCTTGCCGGCAGCTCAGGCCGAGCCGGCGCCGGGGCCCGAGGCCCCGGTCGTCGTGCAGGCGCGCGACCTGAGTTGTCGCTTCGGCGATTTCGTCGCCGTCGACCGCATCGGGCTGAGCATTCGTCGTGGCGAGATTTTCGGATTCATCGGCTCCAACGGATGCGGCAAGACCACGACCATGAAAATGCTCACCGGGCTGCTCGCGCCCAGCGGCGGCAGCGTGCGCGTGCTGGGCCATGTGCCCGATGCGAGCGACCTCGGACTGCGCAAGCGCGTGGGCTACATGACCCAGGGCTTTTCGCTGTGGAGCGAACTGACGGTGCGCCAGAACCTGGAGCTGCACGCGCGACTGTTCGGGCTGGCGCGGCAGCGGCGCGCGGCGGCGGTGGTGCAGGCAGCCGAACGCTTCGAGCTGGGCGAGGTGCTGGAGCGCCATCCGGCCGAGCTCGCGCTGGGAATGCGCCAGCGCCTTTCGCTGGCGGTGGCGCTGATCCACGGCCCCGAACTGCTGATTCTCGACGAGCCCACCTCGGGGGTCGATCCGCTGGCGCGCGAGTGGTTCTGGCAGCAACTGCAGCTGCTTGCGCGGCGCGACGGTGTGACCATTTTCGTGTCCACCCACCGCATGAACGAGGCTCAACGATGCGACCGCATCGCGCTGATGCACGCCGGACGCGTGCTGGTCACCGGAACGGCGGGCGAGATCGTGCGCGCGCGCGGCGCGACCGACCTCGAGCAGGCCTTCGTGCAGTGGATCGACAGTGTGCAGCCCGCGCCGTCGCCGGCGCCCGCGACGGACGCTGCGTTCGCCGCCGAGCAGCGCGTGCGCCGGCGTGCCGGCGCGCTGGCGCGCTCGGCCACCCGCCTGTCCAGCCACAGCTGGCGCGAGGCCCTGGAGTTGCTGCGTGATCCGGTGCGCGCCACGCTGGCGCTGGTCGGCAGCGTGCTGTTGCTGGTGATCATGGGATTGGGGATCAACCTCGACGTCAGCCATCTTCGCTTCGCCGTGCTCGATCGCGATGCCAGCAGTCTGAGCCGCGACTATGTGCGGGACTTCGCCAGCGCGCGCGAATTCTCCGAGCGCGCGCCGCTGCGCAGCGACGCCGAGCTCGACCGGCGCCTGCGCAGTGGCGAGCTGGCGATGGCGCTGGAGATCCCGCCCGGTTTCGCGCGCGACGTGCAGCGCGGGCTGTCGCCGCAGGTCGGGGCCTGGGTCGACGGGTCGATGCCGTCGCGCGCCGAGACCATCGACGGCTTCGTGCAGGCGGTGCACGCGTCGTGGCTGGCGCGACGGGTGGCCGAGCGGGCCGCGCAGGGCGGCCCGCCGGCAAGCGCCGGCATCGAGATCCGCTATCGCTACAACCCGGACGTGAGCAGCCTGGTCGCGATGGTGCCGGCGATCATTCCGCTGCTGCTGATCATGATCCCGGCCATGCTCGCGAGCCTGAGCGTGGTGCGCGAGAAGGAGCTCGGCTCCATCCTGAATTTCTACGTCGGCCCGGCCACGCGCCTGGAGTTCCTGCTGGGCAAGCAGCTGCCCTATGTCGCGCTGGCCCTGCTCAACGCCTTCGTGTTGTGGGCCTGGGCCGCCTGGGTGTTCAAGGTGCCCTTCACCGGCAGCCCGGGCGTGTTCGCGCTGGGCTGCCTGCTGTACGTGTTCGATGCCACGGCGCTGGGCCTGCTGATGTCGAGCTTCCTGCGAACCCAGACCGCGGCGATCTTCGCCACGACCATCGGCACGGTGCTGCCGGCCGTGCAGTTCTCCGGACTGCTCAATCCGACGTCGTCGCTGCAGGGGCTGGCCGCCTGGGTGGGCCAGGTCTACCCGACGACCCATTTCCTGATCATCTCGCGCGGCAGCTTTTCCAAGGCGCTCGGCCTGCACGACCTGGCGCCGCAACTGCTGGCTCTGGCGCTGGCGGCGCCGGTGCTGCTGGGAGCCAGCGCGCTGCTGCTGCGCAAGCAGGAGCGCTGAGCAGTCTCGCCATGGCCACGCTGTCGAACATCTGGAACCTGGGCATCAAGGAGTTGCGCTGCCTGCTGCACGACCGCGCGATGCTGGTGCTGATGGCCTTCGCGTTCACGCTGGCCATCTACAGCGCCGCCACCGGAACGCCGGAAACCCTGCAGCGCGCGCCGCTGGCCATGGTCGACGAGGACCAGTCCGCGCTGTCGGCGCGCCTGCATGCCGCGTTCGGCCCGCCGTATTTCCTGGCGCCGCCCCTGCTCGAGCCGAGCCAGGTGGACCCGGCGATGGATGCCGGGCTCTACACCTTCGTGCTCGATGTTCCTCCGCATTTCCAGCGCGACCTGCTGGGCGGGCGGCAGCCTCGGCTGCAGCTCAGCGTGGACGCCACGCGCATGCTGCAGGCGTTCACCGGCGGCGCCTACGTGCAGGCCGTGGCGCAGGGCGAGATCGCCGAATTCGAACTGCGCCGGCGCCTGGGCGACGAAGCCGATTCGCTGCCGGCGCGCCTGGTGCTGCGCAACCGCTTCAATCCGGCGCTGGTCCCGTCGTGGTTCGGCGCGGTGGCCGAGCTGATCAACAACGTGACCATGCTCGGCATCGTGCTGACCAGCGCGGCGCTGCTGCGCGAGCGCGAACACGGCACGATCGAGCACCTGCTGGCGATGCCGTTGAGCCCCTTCGAGATCATGGCGGCGAAGGTCTGGTCCATGGGGCTGGTCGTGCTGCTCGGTGCCTGCGCGTCGCTCGCGGTGGTGGTGCACGGGATGATCGGCGTGCCGCTGCCGCCCGTCACCTGGGTGTTCGTGCTGGGGACGGCGTTGCAGATGTTCGCGGTGACGTCGATGGGCATCCTGCTCGGCACGCTGGCGCGTTCGATGCCGCAGATGGGGCTGCTGCTGATCATGGTGCTGCTGCCGCTGGAGATGCTGTCGGGCGCCAGCACGCCTCGCGAGAGCATGCCTGAGCTGGTGCGCTGGGTCATGCTCGCGGCGCCGACCACGCATTTCGTCGCGCTGTCGCAAGCAACGCTGTTCCGCGGCGCCGGGCTGCGCGTGGTGTGGCCGCAGCTGCTGGCCATCGCCGGCATCGGCGCGGCATTCTTCGGCCTGGCGCTGGCGCGCCTGCGCCGCGCCATCGGCGCCATGGCCTGACGGCGCGTCAGCTGCCGGCCGTGCGCCCGACGAGGAACATGCCGCTGTCGATGTCGTCGAGGTGGGCGCTTTGCGCCTCGCGTTCGTCGGGGTCGGGTTCGCGCACTTCGAGGATGCGGTAGTGCACGCGCAGCGCCATGCCTGCCAGCGGGTGGTTGCCGTCCAGGATCACCTTGCCTTCGGCGATGTCGGTGACCGTGAACAGGCTGTCCGTCTCGGCCTGCGCGCAGCCGGGTGGAAGCTGCTCGAACTGCATGCCGGGCTCGAGCAGATCGGGGAACAGCGCGCGATCCTCCACGCGCAGGCGCTCGGGCTCGTAGTCGCCGAAGGCGTCCGCCGGCTCGATGTGCAGCGCGCCGCTGTCGCCGACCGACTTGCCGAGCAGGTCGCGCGAGATGACGGGCAGCAGGTCGGCGCCGCCGACGTAGAAGTCGGTGCCGGATTCATCCTCGGCCAGGGCTTCGTTCTGGGCATCGGTCAGGCGCCAGGCCAGCGTGACCACGGTATCGGGAGCGACTTGCATGATGGATCGGATTCCTGCTCGTGAGCGCATGTCCCGCGCAGCCCGCCGGCCGGCAGGGCGGGGCAGGGCGGTCATGGAGGGTTCGGCGGTTCGGGGGTTCGCGGTTTGCACCGGGCCCGGTATTTTGCGCCCAAAATGCTCCCGAAGGCCGAGCCATGCCCTGCGCCCCGACGTCCCGGGGGGCTACACTGCCGGCCCTGTTCCCGTCACCCGTCGCATCGCGGAGAAAGCCCGTGTCCCAGCCCCTCGTGCGCCTGCCCGGCATCAGCCGCGAGCGCTTCCTGCGTGAATACTGGCAGCGCAAGCCACTGCTGCTGCGCCAGGCCTTCCCGGGCTTCGAGCCGCTGTTGCCGCGCCGGGATCTGTTCCAGCTGGCGCTTCGCGAAGGCGTCGAGGCACGCGTGGTGCTGCGCGAGGGCCGGCAATGGGGGGTGCGGCATGCGCCGCTTGCGCGCCGCGACCTGCCGGCAGTGCGCAGCCCGCAGTGGACCTTGCTGGTGCAGGGCGTGGACCTGCACCACGACGGTGTTGCCGCGCTGCTGCAGCGCTTTCGCTTCGTGCCCGACGCCCGCCTCGACGACATCATGATCTCGTGGGCCAGCGATGGCGGCGGCGTGGGCCCGCATGTCGACGACTACGACGTGTTCCTGCTGCAGGCGCAGGGCCGGCGCCTGTGGCGCATCGGGCCGGCCCCGCAGCCCCGCATGCAGCCCGGGCAGCCGCTGAAGCTGCTGCGCGACTTCGTTCCCGAGCAGGAGTTCACGGTCGAGCCCGGGGACCTGCTGTACCTGCCTCCAGGTTGGGGGCACGACGGCGTCGCGCAGGGCGAGTGCATGACCTACTCGGTGGGCTTCCGCGCTCCGCCAGCCGACGAACTGCTGCGCCAGTTGCTGTGGAAGATGGCCGATGAACTGGCTCCGGGCCGGCGCTACAGCGATCGAGGCAAGGTGCCTGCGTCCACCGCCGCGCATCCGGCGCGCCTGCCCGAAGACATGGTGCGCTTCGTCACCGATGCCTTCGCGCGCCTGCGTCCGGGGCGGCGCGAGTTCACGCTGGCGCTGGGCGAGTTGCTCACCGAGCCCAAGCAGGAGGTGGTGTTCGAGCCCAGGGCAGGCGCCGGGCTGGCCCGCCGTGTTGCGCGGCAGGGCTTGCGCCTGGATCGCCGCAGCCGCATGCTCTGGGCTGCCTCGGCGGTGATGATCAACGGCGAGAGCGTTCCCGAGCCGCTGGCGCGCTCGGCGCTGCTGCGCCAGCTGGCCGATGCGCGCACGCTCGACGCGTCGCGCTTCGCTTCAGCCGCGAAGGCGGAACAGGCGCTGCTGCTGCAATGGTGCGAGCTGGGTTGGGCCCATCCGGCCGGGGACTGAAATCACGCGAGGACTGCCATGAACCAGAACCCGAACGAGGCGCCGCAGCCGCAGCGCATCCTGGAGGGTCGTGGCGCCTGGCGGCAGGCGCTGCGCGAGCGCCTGCTCGCCCCGGGCCCGACGCTGTGCATGTACAGCGACGACTACGCCGACTGGCCGCTGGGAGAGCCGGAGCTGGCCGAGGCATTGACGGCCTGGGCGCTTCCAAGGCGACAGCCTTGCGTACGAATGCTCGCCCGGGATTACTCGCGCGTACAGAAGGAATGCCCGCGTTTTGTTCGGTGGAGAGTCGATTTCGGCCACTTGATCGAATGCCGCGAACTGGCTCCCGGACTGCCGGCTCCGGCCGAGGGTCTGTGGCTGCGCGAGCAGGGGGTGCTGGCCTTGCCGGCGCAGAACCAGCGCCGTGCGGTGTTCACGCGCGACGCGTCGTGGCAGGCTTCGCTGCAGGAGTTCGAGCAGGCCTGGAACCTGGCCGAACCGGGCTTCGCGGCGGCGGCGCTGGGCCTGTGAGTGCTCGCTGTGCACATTGCGCAACGTTTTGATGCATTCTCGACCAGGGCATCCGGACAAACCCGGGGCGGCGCTATACTTTCATGTGAACTTCGCGTTCCTATGCTGGAGCCGGTTCACAACCAAATCCCCCGGAAATCCCGGTTTTTTGCCTGTTCGTTGATCTGACGCTTGAGGAATCAAATGAAAAAGTCCGTGTTGTTGGCTTCCATGATCGCTGTTCTGGCTCTGGCGGCCTGCGGCAAGAAGGAAGAGGCTGCCCCCGCTTCGGCTCCGGCTTCCGCTGCGGCTCCGGCTTCGGCTCCGGCTGCTTCCTCGAGCGCCGCCCCGGCCGCTTCGGCTGCCTCGAAGGCTGCCCCCGCCGCGTCGGCCGCTTCGGCTGCCCCGGCTGCTCCGGCTTCCGCCGCCAGCAAGTAAGCCCAAGCCCCTGGACCGGCGAGCCCTGGCCCGCCGTTCATCGCGAATTGGTGCAAAAAACGGCCAGCCGCAAGGCTGGCTTTTTTCATGGCGCGCGCTTCATGGCAAGCGCTTCATGGCACTCGCTTCGTGCCGTACCCGCGCCGCGGGCTGCGCGATGCGCCGTCGGCCAATGCCGGCCGGCGATCCCGGGTTCGTCGCCGCGCAGCCGAAATGCCGGGCGCAAAACAACAGGCCCGTCGACTGACGGGCCTGCAGGGCGCGAGCTTGCGCGCCAGCTGAATCACGCGACCGCTACGACGCGGTCGCGCATGCTTCACTTCAGCTTGGTTTCCTTGTACACGACATGCTTGCGCGCGACCGGATCGAATTTGGCGATTTCCATCTTCTCCGGTTGGGTGCGCTTGTTCTTGGTCGTGGTGTAGAAGTGACCGGTACCCGCGGTCGACTCCAGCTTGATCTTTTCACGTCCGCCCTTGGCCATGGCGCGTCACTCCTGTTGCTGATGCTGTTCAGACTGCGCCGCGAGCACGCAGATCGGACAGGACGGCGTCGATGCCGACCTTGTCGATCAGGCGCAGAGCGGCATTCGAGATGCGCAGGCGCACGTAACGATTCTCGCTCTCGACCCAGATCCTGCGATATTGCAGGTTGGGCAGGAAGCGACGCTTGGTCTTGTTGTTCGCGTGGGAAACGTTGTTGCCCACCATCGGCGCTTTGCCGGTAACCTGACAGACGCGTGCCATACAGCACTCCACTTGATAAGCGTTGGCGAAAAAGCGAAATTATACACAGCCTTGCGCGCCATCCCAAGACCCCGGCCGCAACGCGAGCGCACGAGGCTCGTCGCGGACTGCTCAGGCGCGCTCGGCAGCGGGCTTGCGGTCGCGCGGGCACGACACCTGCACGACATCCAGCCACGGTTTCGCGGCGCCAGGCAGGCGCACGCAGCTCAGGCTGCCGCCCCACAGGCAACCGCTGTCCAGGCACAGCGCATCGTGGCTCCACGACAGGCCCAGCGACGACCAGTGGCCGAATGCGATGGGGGTGTCGCGGCTGGCGCGACCGGGCACCGCGAACCACGGAAGCAGCCCCGCCGGCGCGCTCGCGGGGGCCTGCTTGCAGTGGAAGTCGATGCTCATGTCGCGGGTGTCGACATAGCGCATGCGGGTCAGCGCATTGACCGTGACGCGCCAGCGCTCGGGCCCGCGCAGCTGCGGCGACCATGCCGCCGGCTCGTTGCCGAACAGGTCCGACAGGAACTCGCGCAGCGCGTCGCCACGCAGGTGCTGCTGCACCTCGGACGCCAGCTCCAGGGCCTGCGCCACGCTCCACGACGGCATCACTCCGGCGTGCACCAGCAGCCAGCCCTGTTCCAGCAGTGCCAGCGGGCGTCGGCGCACCCAGTCGAGCAGCTCGTCGCGGTCGGGGGCTTCGAGAATGTCCTGCAACGTGTCGCTGCGGTGCGCCCGGCGCACGCCTTCGGATACCGCCAGCAGATGCAGGTCGTGGTTGCCCAGCAGGCATTGCGCCGCCGGGCCCAGGCGCATCAGCAGCCGCAGGCAGGCGGCCGAGCCGGGGCCGCGGTTGACCGCGTCGCCCAGCACGACCAGGCGGTCGCTGGCGGCATCGAAGGCGATTCGATCGAGCAGGCGCTCGAACGCGCGGTCGCAGCCTTGCAGGTCGCCGATCAGATACGTGGCCATGACGGGTTGACGTGAGAAAATGGCATTTTGCCTGGACCGCGGCGGCGCCGTGCCGAGCGGTCCGTTAAACCCACGTATCCCATGGCGCAACTCGACCCCTCGCTGTTCAAGGCCTACGACATTCGCGGCATCGTCGACGCCTCTCTCACCCCGCAAGCCTGCGAGCACATCGGGCGCGCGTACGCGACGCTGGCGCGTGCGCGCGGCCAGCGGGCCGTCTACATCAGCCGCGACGGCCGCGACTCGGGGCCTCGGCTTTCGGCAGCGTTGAGCGCCGGCCTGCGCGCCGGCGGGCTGGACGTGATCGACCTGGGCATGAATGCCACGCCGATGCTGTATTTCGCCTGCGCCACCGGCGACGCGACGAACGGCATCCAGATCACCGGAAGCCACAACCCTCCGGAGTACAACGGGCTCAAGATGGTGCTGGGCGGCGATGCGCTGCACGGCGACGACATCCTCGCGCTGCGCGATCTCACGGTGTCCGAGGCCTACGCCAGCGGCAGCGGTGCGCTGCGCCAGGCCAGCATCGTCGAGCCGTACCTGCAGCGCATCGTGTCCGACGTGCGACTGGCGCGTCCGATGCGCGTGGCCGTCGATTGCGGCAACGGCGTCGCCGGTGCCTTCGCCCCCGAGTTGCTGCGGCGCCTGGGATGCCAGGTCACCGAGCTGTTCTGCGAGGTCGACGGCAGCTTCCCCAACCATCACCCCGATCCGGCCGATCCGCACAACCTGGAAGACCTGCAGCGCGTGCTTCGCGACGGCGATGCCGAGATCGGCCTGGCCTTCGACGGCGACGGCGACCGCCTCGGCGTGGTGACCAAGAACGGCCAGGTGATCTGGCCCGACCGCCAGTTGATGCTCTACGCGGCCGACGTGCTCACGCGCCATCCCGGCGCGCCGATCATCTTCGACGTCAAGTGCACCGCCAACCTCGACCCCTGGGTGCGGCGCCACGGCGGCGAGCCGATGATGTGGCGTACCGGGCATTCGCTGATCAAGGCGCGCATGAAGCAGGTCGGCGCGCCGCTGGCCGGCGAGATGAGCGGGCACATCTTCTTCAAGGACCGCTGGTTCGGCTTCGATGACGCGCAGTACGGCGCGGCGCGCCTGCTGGAGCTGCTGTCGCGCGCCAGCGACCCGCAGGCCGAGCTGCTGGGCCTGCCCGATGCCGTGTCGACCCCCGAGCTCAAGATCCCCACGCAGCCGCAGGAACAGTTCGCGCTGTGCGAGCGCCTGCAGCGCGAGGCGCGTTTCCCGACGGCCCGCCACCTGCACACCATCGACGGGGTGCGTGCCGAGTACGACGACGGATTCGGGCTGGCACGTCCGTCGAACACCACGCCGTGCGTGGTGCTGCGATTCGAGGCCCGCGACGAACAGGCGCTGGCGCGCATCCAGCAGGAGTTCCGACAGGCGCTGCTGCAGTTGCAGCCCGGCCTGCAACTGCCGTTCTGAGGCGACGGGTCCATGCCGCCAGGCGGCCCGCTGCGGGTGCTGCTGGTCAAGACCAGCTCGATGGGAGACATCGTGCAGGCCTTGCCGGTCGTGCACGACATCCTCGAGCGCTATCCGGGCGCGGATATCGAATGGCTGCTCGAGCCCGGATACGCGGACCTGGTGCGCGCGCATCCCGGGGTCGGCCGGGTGCTGCCGGTGCCCTGGCGCGCCTGGTGGCGCCACCCGCTGGCGGCCCGCACGCGGCACCAGTGGAGGCAGCTTCGCGCCGAGCTCGCGGCACGGCCCTTCGACGCCGTGATCGACCTGCAGGGGCTGTGCAAGAGCGCAGTGCTGGCGCGACTGGCGAGCGGAACCCGCTTCGGCTGGAAGGGGCGCGCGTGCCGCGAGCCCGCGGCGGCCTGGCTGTATGACCGGCGCATGCGCGCGCCGGCCTTCGACACCCTGGCCGCGGTGCGGCGCTACCGCAACCTGTGCGCGTGGGCGCTGGGGTACCAGCCCGAGGGCGAGCCGGTGTACGGGCTGCGCCCGCAGGCCCGGCGCCCCGAGTGGCTGGAAGGGCAGGGGCCTTTCGCGGTGCTGTTGTCGGCGACCGCGCGTGACGAGAAGCTGTGGCCGGAGGCGCACTGGATCAAGCTCGGGCAGCAGCTGCGCGCGCGCGGGCTGGCGCTGGTGCTGGCATGGGGCAGCGAGCCCGAGCGGGCGCGGGCCGAGCGCATCGCGGCCGGCATCCTGGTCGTCGCGCAGCCCCCGCAGGCGCCCGCGGTGCGGGTCGCGCCGCGCCTGCTGGGCCTGGGCGAGTGGATGCAGGTGTTCGCCGCCGCCGCGCTGGTGGTCGGGGTCGACACCGGGCTGAGTTTCCTGGCCGCCGCGGTGGATCGCCCGGTGGTGGGCATCTACACCGCGACCTCGCCGGCGCAGGTGGGGATCCAGTCACGCTCGCCGCATCGCAACCTCGGCGATGTCGGGCAGCCTCCGGGTGTCGAGCAGGTGCTGCAGGCGTCGCTGGACCTGCTGGCGGCCGACGCCGCGCGGGGCCCGGCGTGAAGCCGCGCGCAGCCCCTTCGGCACGCGCGCGGGCGCTGCGTGCCTACACCGTGGCATGGTGGCTGCTGGCGCCACTGGCCGTGCTGCGCCTGCTGTGGCGTTCGCGACGCGACGGCGCGTATCGCGCTTTCCTGGGCGAGCGCTTCGGCGTCTACGCGCGGCCCGCGGCGCAGGGCGAGGGCCCGCTGCTGTGGCTGCACGCGGTGTCGCTGGGCGAGACGCGCGCCGCGGCCCCGCTGATCGAGGCCTTGCGCCGGCTGGTGCCGGAGCTGCGCCTGCTGCTCACGCATACCACGCCCACGGGCCGGGCCGCCGGCGCCGAACTGCTGCAGCAAGGCGACCAGCAGGCCTGGCTTCCCTACGACCTTCCGTGGGCGGTGCAGCGCTTCCTGCGGCACTTCCGGCCGCGCCTGGGCGTGCTGATGGAAACCGAACTATGGCCCAACCTGGCGCGCGCCTGCGCCGGGCAGGAGGTGCCGCTGCTGCTGGCCAATGCGCGGCTGTCGGCGCGCAGCGCGGCGCGCTGGGCACGCTGGCCGGCGCTGGCCGAAGCGACCTGCGGCGCGCTGGCCGGAGCCGCCGCGCAGACCGGGGGCGACGCCTCGCGCCTGCGCGAGCTCGGCGTGCGCGACGTGGTGGTGGCGGGCAATCTCAAGTTCGACCGCCGGGGCGACGCCGCGCTGCGCGCGCTGGGCCGGGGCTGGCGCGACGCGGCGCGCCGACGCGTGCTGGTGCTGGCGTCGACACGCGGCGACCGCGGTGCGTCGGAGGAGCAGTTGCTGCTCGATGCGCTGCCCGACGGGCTGCTCGCGCGCGTGCTGCTGGTGATCGTGCCCCGGCACCAGGATCGCGTGCCGATGCTGCGCCAGATGCTCGAGCAGCGCGGCCTGCGCCACGGCCTGCGCAGCCAGGCCGCGCCCGACGCATCGGTGGACGTGTGGATCGGCGACAGCTTCGGCGAGATGCCCGCGTATTACGCGATGGCCGACGCGGCTTTCGTCGGCGGCAGCCTGCTGCCGCTGGGGGGGCAGAACCTGATCGAGGCCTGCGCCGAAGGCTGCCCCGTGGTGATGGGGCCGCATGTGTTCAATTTCGCGCAGGCCGTGGAGCAGGCGCAGCAGGCCGGCGCGGCCAGGCGCGCCGACGACGCGGGCCAGGTCTGGAGCGCATTGCTGCAGTGGCTGGACGACGACACCGCGCTGGGTCGCGCGCGCGCCGCGGCGCGCGCGTTCAGCTCGAGCCATCGCGGCGCGGCGCAGGCCCAGGCGCACTGGATCGCGCAGCGCCTGCGCGCCGCCCCGGCAGCGGCGCAGCGCGATCAGTAGGTCGGCACCGAAGGGTCGATCTCGCGCGACCAGGCGGTGATTCCGCCTTGCAGGTTGTACACCTGCTCGAATCCGTTCTGCACGAGGAAATTGGCCACCTGCGTGCTGCGCCCGCCGGTGCGGCACATGATCAGCAGCTTCTTGTCGCGCTGCAACTCGGACTGGCGCAACGGGATCGTGGCCATCGGGATGGCGGTGCAGCAAAAGCGCTCGTGGCGGATGCTGGCGCGCTCGAGCTCCCACGGCTCACGCACGTCGACCACCTGCCAGGCGTCGAGCTCCAGCGGGTTGTTGTCGAGCATGTCGCGGAGTTCGCCGACAGTGAATTGCGCAATCGTCATGGCAGGTCCTGGCTTGGGAAAGGCGCTCGGCAGCGGCGGGCGCCGGGCCCCGGGGGCCCGCGCCCGGTCCACCTCAAAAGCGGAAACGCGGGGTCTCGGCGAAGCCGTGCAGGCGCGGCGCGACGGTGTCGAACAGGTCGACCACGCGCGACTGGCGCTCGCCGGTGCTGGTCAGCAGCTGGGCGCGCATCATCGGCGCGTCACCGACCACGGCGCACAGCCGGCCGCCCGGCTTGAGGCGATCGACCAGCGCCGGCGGGATCTGCGCCACCGAACCCGAAAGCACGATGACGTCGAACTCGCCCGGGGGCAGTTCCTTCGACGCATCCATGCAGCGAACCGTGGTGTTCATCACGCCGGCCTGGCGCAGATGCAGCTGGGCCGTCTCGGCCAGCTCGGGGTGCATCTCGAGGCTGAGCACGTGGGCCGCGCAGTGCCCCAGCAGTGCGGCCATGAATCCGCTGCCGGTGCCGATCTCGAGCACCCACTCGTGCTTGCGCACGCCCAGCTCCTGCAGCAGCCGGGCCTCGACCTTGGGCGCCAGCATGCTCTCGCCGCAAGGCAGCGGGATCTCCATGTCGGTGAAGGCCATCGAGCGGTAGGCCTGCGGCACGAAGTCCTCGCGCTTGACCGCGCCCAGCAGGTTCAGCACATCTTGATCCAGCACATCCCAGGGGCGGATCTGCTGTTCGATCATGTTGAAACGGGCTTGTTCGAAATCCATCGGATGCACTCGGCTGGTTCGGGAAAGAACTGATTTTATCCAAGCCAGCGTCCGTCCCGGAAGCCACGTCGCCGGCGAGTGACGTGGCGCAGCCCGCCACTCGCTATCCAGAACGATTATCATTTGCCGTGCCGCGGCTTCTCGTTTTCGCGCACCAGGCGAGCGGGCGAGGCTTCCAGCGCGCAAGCGCACGCCAGCGCCGTGCCGCATCCGACCCCAGCACCTCGATCCATGTCCGGTTTCGCTCCCGCCGACTCGCAGTCAGCGCAAATGCTTTCTTCCCGAGCCAGATGGCGTATTTTTTTTGCCGTGCTGGGTCCGGGCCTGGTGGTCATGCTGGCCGACACTGATGTCGGCAGCATTCTCACCGCGGCGCAAAGCGGCGCGCAGTGGGGCTACGGGCTGCTCGGCCTGCAACTCGCGCTGGTGCCGATCCTGTTCGTCGTGCAGGAACTCACCGTGCGCCTGGGCATCTTCACCGGCAAGGGCCATGGCGAACTCATCCGCGAGAGCTTCGGCACCTTCTGGGCCTGGGTGTCGGTGGCCGGACTGGCGGTGGCCACGATCGGCGCGCTGCTGACCGAGTTCTCCGGGGTCGCCGGCGTGGGCGAGCTGTTCGGCGTGCCACGCGCCTGGAGCCTGGCGCTGGCGGCGGGTTTCCTGTTGCTTGTGGTTTGGACGGGCAGCTATCGCCGCGTCGAACGCGTGGCCATCGCGCTCGGCCTGTTCGAGCTGGTGTTCATCTGGGTCGCGCTGCGCGCTCCGGTGCACGGCGGCGAGTTGCTGGCCGGGCTGGGCACCAACCCGTTGAAGCACTCCGGCATGCGCTACCTCGTGGCAGCCAACATCGGCGCCGTGATCATGCCGTGGATGGTCTTCTACCAGCAGTCCGCGGTGGCCGACAAGGGCCTGCGCCCGTCCGAGTACACCGCGGCTCGCTGGGATACCGCGGTGGGAGCCCTGCTCACGCAGGTGGTGATGGCCGCAGTGCTCGTGGTGGCCGCGGCCACGCTGTGGGCCGGGCACCTGAGCCCGCCGCTCGATACCGTGGGGCAACTGGCGCAGGCGGTGACGCCGTTCCTCGGCGAGACGCTCGGGCACACCGTGTTCGGGCTGGGCATGCTGGGGGCTGCGATGGTCGCGGCGATCGTCGTCGCGCTGGCCGCCGCCTGGGGCTTCGGGGAAGTCACCGGCTACAAGCATTCGCTCGAGCTGCACCCGCTGGAGGCGCCGTGGTTCTACCTGGTGTTCTCGGCCGGGGTGATCGGCGGCGCGGTGGTCGTCGCGGTGGCCCCCGACCTCGTCGCGCTGGCCGTGGGCGTCGAGGTCATGAATGCGCTGATGCTGCCGGTGGTGCTGGGTTTCCTGGTCGCGCTGGCGCTGAAGGCCCTGCCGCCCGAGCATCGGCTGCGCGGCTGGTACCTGTGGGTGGTGCTGGGCGTCGTCATCGCCACGTCGGCGCTCGGCGTGTACGGCGGAATCAGCGGCGCGTTGAGCTGACCGGCGCCGCGAGGCGCATCAGGGCCCGCTGCGTTCGAACACCAGGTCCCACACGCCGTGCCCCAGGCGCAGCCCGCGGCGTTCGAACTTGCTGGGCACGCGCCAGCCCGGGCGTTCGGCATAGTCCGTCGCGGTGTTGCGCAGCAACGGTTCGTCGCGCAGCACCTGCAGCATGTGCTCGGCGTATTCCTGCCAGTCGGTGGCGCAATGCAGCACGCCGCCGGCGCGCAGGCGCGACGCGGCCAGCGCCACGAAGCCCGGCTGGATCAGGCGCCGCTTGTGGTGCCGTTTCTTGTGCCACGGGTCGGGAAAGTAGACGTGCACGGCGTCCAGCGAGCCCGGCGCGACCATGTCGCGCAGCACTTCCACGGCGTCATGCTGCACGATGCGCAGGTTGCCCAGGCCCAGCTCGCGGATGCGCATGAGCAGCGCTCCGACGCCCGGCGTATGCACCTCCACGCCGATGAAGTCCCGTTGCGGGCAAGCCTGGGCCATTTGCGCGGTGGCCTCGCCCATGCCGAAGCCCACCTCGAGCACGCGCGGCGCATGGCGCCCGAAGATGGCGTCCCAGTCCGGCGCGGCGGGCGCGTGCGCGACGAGCAGCCGCGGCCCCAGTTCGGCCAGCGCGCGGGCCTGACCGGTGGTCAGGCGTCCCGTGCGCAGCACGAAGGAGCGGATGCCGCGTCGCGGCGGGCAGGCATCGGGGTCCGGCCCGGCGGGCTCGGCGCGAGAAGGCTCGGAGTTCACTGCGGGTAGCTCGCGGGCGCAAAAAAACCGGCCGGGCCGGTTGCTTGTGCGCTGCGGCGGATGCGCGCATCCGCCGCGGGAAACATGGCTGGGGATTCTGGAGCGGGCGAAGGGAATCGAACCCTCGTATGAAGCTTGGGAAGCTGCCGTTCTACCATTGAACTACGCCCGCGAAGCCGAGCAGTTTACATCAGGCGAGGCTCACAGCGCGCGCAGGCGTTGCAGTGCCGCGTCCAGCGTCTCGTCGCGCTTGGCGAAACAAAAGCGCGCCACTCGGCGCGCCGGTGGCGGCGAGGGCTCGAAGGCGCTGACCGGGATCGCCGCCACGCCGACCTCGCGTGTCAGCCAGGTGCAGAACTCCGGTTCCGGCAGATCGCTGACCGCGGAGTAGTCCACGCACTGGAAATAGGTGCCTTCGCAGCGCAGCAGCCGCAGGCGCGTGTCGCCCAGGCCGGCGCGGAAGCGATCGCGCTTGGCCTGGTAGAACGCCGGCAGGCCCAGGTGCGCTTGCGGGTGGCTTCGCAAATGCTCGGCCAACGCCCATTGCATCGGCGTATTGACGGTGAACACGTTGAACTGGTGCACCTTGCGGAACTCGGCGCTGAGTTCGCGAGGGGCCGCCACCATTCCCACCTTCCAGCCCGTGGCGTGGTAGGTCTTGCCGAAGCTCGAGACCACGAAACTGCGCTCGGCCAGCAGCGGCTCGGCTGCTGCGCTGCAGTGGCGATTCGAATCGAACACCATGTGCTCGTACACCTCGTCGCTGATCAGCAGCACGTCGGTGGGCGCGAGCAGTTCCCCCAGGCGTCGCATGTCGGCCGCGCTCCACACGCGCCCGCTCGGGTTGTGCGGGGAGTTCACGATCATCGCCCGGGTGCGCGGGCCCAGCGCCGCGGCGATGGCGTCGAAGTCGGGGCCGAAGTCGGAGTTCAGCGGCACGCAGCGCGCCACCGCGCCGGCCAGTTCGATGGCCGGCAGGTAGCTGTCGTAGGCCGGCGTGAGCACGACGACCTCGTCGCCCGGGTGGACGACCGCCAGGATCGCGGTCAGCAGCGCCTGCGTGGCGCCGGCGGTGATGGTGATCTCGTCGCCCGGGTCGTAGCGCCGCGCGTGCAGCGACTCGATCTTGTCGGCGAGCGCCTCGCGCAGCGCGGCAACTCCGGCCATCGGCGGGTACTGGTTGTGTCCGCCGTGCAGCGCGCGCCCGACCGCGTCGAGCAGCGCGGGGTCGGGCTCGAAATCCGGAAAACCCTGACCCAGGTTGATGGCCTTGCAGCTCTGCGCCAGCGCCGACATGACCGTGAAGATCGTCGTGCCCACCTGCGGCAGGCGGCTGCGTGGCGTGGGGCGCTTCGCTGCGACGGTCGCGACGGTGTTCGAGCTCATGCAGGGGTCTCCGTGACGGGGGTTCGGTGCGCGCTCCCGGGAGCGTGGCCGTTACCATTGGACTACAAGCCGCGGGCTCGCGCCGCGCGGCCCCGCCCGCAACGCCCGCAGTGCCCCGTGCCGCGCAGTTCCAGCAAGTCCAGCAGCTCCGTTTCCACGACCCCCTCCGCGACTGCCGCCGCCGGCGTGCGCCTGCGCGGACTGGCTCCGGTGGTCGGGCGCAACACCCGCCTGCTCGTGCTGGGCAGCTTTCCCGGCGAGGCGTCGCTGCGCGAGCAGCAGTACTACGCCCACCCGCGCAACCAGTTCTGGCCGCTGCTGTCGGAGCTGTTCGGCGTGGACCTGCGTGCCATGCCCTATGCCGAGCGCCTGCGCGAGGTCAGCCGGCGCGGCCTGGGCATCTGGGACGTGTACGCCGCCTGCGAGCGCGAAGGCAGCCTGGATTCGAGCATCCGGGATGCGTATCCGAACGACCTGGCCGGGCTCGTCGCCGGCCTGCCAGCGCTGCGCGGCATCGCGCACAACGGGGGCGAGTCGGCGCGCAGCCTGCGCATCACCCGCGCGCTGGCGGCGCAGTGCTGGCGCCTGCCGTCGAGCAGCCCGGCGAATGCCTCGTGGAGCTTCCAGCGCAAGCTGGCCGCCTGGCACGAGGTGTTCGCGGCCTGCGGGCTCGCCCTGCGCCGCCCAGGCCCGCGCTGAGCCGGGCGTGGGGAGCATGGGCCGCGCGGGCTCGTTCTACACTTGGCCCATGGCTTCGCAACCGTCCTCCGAACCGCCGCGCGCCGGGGCTGCCCCGGCGGCCGCCCGCACGCGCCTGCACGGGCCGCTGCACTGGCAGTCGGTGCTGCATGCGCTGTTCGAGGACGCGTGGATCGACGAGCCCACGTTGCAGCGCGGGCTCGACCGCTGCGCGCATGGCGGCGCGCGCCAGCACGCGCTGCAGCGAGTGGCCGCGGCGTCGCTTGCGCGCAAGTCCGACGCCAAGCGGCTCGACCTCGACGCGCTCACCGCGTGGCTGGCCGAGCGCGCCGGGCTGCCGCTGCTGCACATCGACCCGCTGAAGGTCGACATCGGGCGTGTCGGCGACCTGCTGTCGCGCAACTATGCCGAGCGCCATCGCATCCTGCCGGTGGCGGCCGAGGCGCAGGGCGCGACCATCGCGACGGCCGAGCCCTTCGATATCGGCTGGGTGCCCGAGCTGGAGCGCATGCTGCGCCGGCCGGTGCAGCTGGTGGTGGCCAACCCGGCCGACATCGCGCGCTACACGGCGGAGTTCTTCAATCTCGCGCGCTCGGTGCGCGAGGCGCAGCGCAATGGCGCATCTGCGGGCAGCGGCGTCAACCAGTTCGAGCAGCTCGTCGAGCTGGGGCGCAGCGGGCGCGCCATCGACGCCAACGACGCCGGCATCGTGCAGGTGGTCGACTGGCTCTGGCAATACGCCTTCGAGCAGCGCGCCTCGGACATCCACCTCGAGCCGCGGCGCGAGTTCGGCGTGGTGCGCTTTCGCATCGACGGACTGCTGCACGTGGTCTACCAGGTTCCGCCGGCGGTGATGAGCGCGATGACCAGCCGCATCAAGCTGCTCGGGCGCATGGACGTGGTCGAGCGCAGGCGCCCGCAGGACGGACGCATCAAGACCCGGCGTCCCGACGGCGACGAGGTCGAGCTGCGCCTGTCGACCCTGCCCACCGCGTTCGGCGAGAAGCTGGTCATGCGCATCTTCGACCGCGACGTGGTGCTGCGCGAATTCGCCGCGCTGGGATTCCCGCCGGCCGAGGCGTCGCGCTGGGAGGAACTGACGTCGCACCCGCACGGCATCGTGCTGGTGACCGGGCCCACCGGCAGCGGAAAGACCACCACGCTGTATTCGACCCTCAAGCGCCTTGCCACCGACGAGGTCAACGTGTGCACCGTGGAGGACCCGATCGAGATGGTCGAGCCGGCCTTCAACCAGATGCAGGTGCAAAGCGGCCTCGAACTGGGTTTCGCCGAAGGCCTGCGCGCGTTGATGCGCCAGGATCCCGACATCATCATGGTCGGCGAGATCCGTGACCGCGAGACCGCCGAAATGGCGGTGCAGGCGGCGTTGACCGGTCACCTGGTGTTGTCGACCCTGCACACCAACGACGCCGCCGGCGCGATCACTCGCCTGCTCGAGCTCGGCGTGGCGCCGTACCTGCTCGGGGCCACGCTGCTGGGCGTGCTCGCGCAGCGCCTGGTGCGAACGCTGTGTCCGCATTGCCGCCAGCCCGACTCGGCCTTCGACCAGCGCAGCTTCGAGTCCGCGGTGGCGCCGTGGAAGCCGAGCGCGCAGGTGCGACCCTGTCGCGCTGTGGGTTGCCTGGAGTGTCGCAACACCGGGTACCTGGGGCGTGTCGGGCTGTACGAGCTGCTCGGCGTGAGCCCGGCGCAGCGCGGCCTGATCGGCGAAGGGGCGACGCTGGACGCGCTGCGCGCGCAGGCCGTGCGCGACGGCATGCGCCCGCTGCGCCTGGCAGGCGCGCTGAAGGTGGCCGAGGGTGTGACCACGCTGGAGGAAGTCCTGCGTGCCACTCCGGCTCCGCAGGGCTGACGGCGAGACGCGCGTGAACCCGTCCGAGACGCGCGTGAACCCGACATCGGCCGGCGCGTCCCCGCTCGAACCGGCTCGAGCGCTCTGGGAGGCGGCCCGCGCCGCGCAGCAGACGCCGGCGTTGCGCATCGCGGGAGACTGGACCGTGCACGCCTTGCGCGAGGCGCCTGCGCTGCCGGTGCCGGCCGACGCACGCGAGCTGCGCCTGCTCGGCGACGCAGCCGGGCTGCGCATCGACACCGCGGGGGCGCGCGCGCTGATGCTGGCGCTGGGGCGACTTCGCGACCACGGAGTCGCGGTCGACATGTCAGCGCTCGACCCCGCGCACCTGCGCCTGCTGCGCCTGGTCGAGCAGCGCGCGCTGGAGCCGCCCGAGTCGCCGCGCCAGGCCCACGCCGGGCTGCTCGGCGATGTCGGGCGAGCGCTGTTCGTGGCGCTGCGCGAAGGCCGCGCCTTCGTCGCCACGCTGGGCGAACTCGTCTGGCTGGGCGCGCCGCTGGTGCTGCTGCGCCCGTGGCGCCTGCGCTGGCGCGAAGTCGCGGCCGAGCTCGAGGCGGGCGGGCTGCGCGCGGTGGGGATCATCGGGCTGCTGTCCTTCCTGATCGGCATGGTCATGGCCTACCAGGGAGGCGCCACGCTGACCACCTACGGCGCCAACGTGCTGATCGTCAACCTCGTGGCCATCATCACGCTGCGGGAGATGGGCCCGTTGCTGGCGGCGATCATCGTTGCCGGACGCACCGGCTCGTCCTACGCGGCACAGCTCGGCACCATGCGAATCACCGAGGAGATCGACGCGTTGCGCGCGCTGGCGCTGTCGCCTTTCGAGATGCTGGTGCTGCCCAAGGTGCTCGCGCTGGTCGTGGCGCTGCCGCTGCTGTCGCTGCTGGCCGATGGCATGGGACTGCTCGGCGGCGGCATGGTCGCGTCGCTCGGCTTCGGCGTGCCGTGGCGCGAGTACGTGATGCGGGTGCCGCAGGTGGTCGATGTCGGCACGCTGATGGTCGGCCTGGTCAAGGCGCCGGTGTTCGCGGTGGTCATCGCGCTGGTCGGCTGCATGCAGGGCCTGCGGGTGCGCGGCAGCGCGGCGGCGGTCGGACGCGCCGCCACCAGCAGCGTGGTGCAGGCGATCTTCCTGGTGATCGTGATCGATGCCGCGTTCTCGGTGTTGTTCAAGATGCTCGGACTATGAACCCCAGCGAGCAGCTCGACGACAGGCCTGTGGTGCGTGCCCGCGGACTGGTCAACCGCTTCGCCAGCGGCAGCGTGCACGAGCAGCTCGACCTCGACGTGCCGCGCGGCTGCATCATGGCGCTGGTCGGCGGATCGGGCAGCGGCAAGTCGGTGCTGCTGCGCACGCTCACGCTGCTGCGCGAGCCGCAGGCCGGCTCGCTGGAGCTGTTCGGCGAGGACGCGCTGCGGGCATCGGCGGCACAGCGCACGCGCCTGCGAATGCGCATCGGCGTGTTGTTCCAGGGCGGCGCGTTGTTCAGCGGGCTGAGCGTGCTGGAGAACGTGATGCTGGCGTTGCGCGAGCATTCCGGCCTCGAGCCGGGCCTGCTCGCCCAGGTGGCCATGCTCAAGATCGGGCTGGCCGGGCTGCCGGGCGACGCCGCGCACAAATACCCGTCGCAGCTGTCGGGAGGCATGGTCAAGCGTGCCGCGCTGGCACGCGCGCTGGCGCTCGACCCGGAGCTGCTCGTGCTCGACGAGCCCACGTCGGGGCTGGACCCGGTCGGCGCGGCGGCCTTCGACGAGCTGATCGCGCAATTGCGCGACCTGCTCGGACTGACCATCCTGCAAGTCACGCACGACCTGGATTCGATCTGGCACGGCAGCGACGTCGTGGCATTCCTGGCGCGCAAGCGCGTGCTGGCCGTCGGGACGGCCGCCGAGCTGGCCGCGAGCGACGAGCCCGAGCTGGTCGAATACTTCCGCGGCGGGCGCTCGAGAACCTTCTGGGAGCGCGCGCGCGGCGGCGGCGCGGTATGCTCGACCCAGGCTGCCGCGGGCAGCCCGACCTGAGGCGCTCTTCGACCTCCGCCAGACCCGCCCGCACCGCATGGAATCCAAGGTCAACTACACCGCCGTAGGCGCTTTCGTGATCGCGCTGGCCATCGCGCTGGCCGGCGCAGTGTGGTGGCTGAGCAGTTCGCGCCATACCGACACCACGACCTACCTGATCTACGCCACCGACAACGTCACCGGGCTGAGCCCGGCCAGCGAGGTGCAGTACCGCGGGGTCAACGTGGGGCGCGTGACCTCGATCGAGATCGACCCCGCCAATCCGGCGCTGATCCGCATCCAGGTCGCGATCAAGCATGGCGTGCCGGTACGCACCGACGCGGTGGCCCAGCTGTCGCCGCGCGGGGTCACCGGCCTGTCGGTGATCAATCTCAGCGGCGGCCACGCCAGCCAGCCGTTGCTGCCAGCGCCCGGGCATGAGTACGCCGTGATTCATTACGAGCCCTCGGTGTTTTCCCGCCTGGAAGGCGGGCTCAACGTGGCCGCGGTGACCCTGTCGAAGATCGCCAATCGGCTCGACGTGCTGCTCAGTCCCGCCAACCTGCGGGCGGTCACGCAGACCCTGCAGAACATCCAGCGCACGACCGCTGCGGTCGCCGCACGGCGCGACGACATCGCCGGCACGCTCGATGATCTGCGGCGCAGCAGCCATGAGCTGGCCGCGATGGGGCAGCAGGGTCGCCAGCTGGGCGTGCAGGCCTCGGCGCTGCTGGAGCAGCTGCAGAGCACCACGAAGTCGGCTCAGCTGACGCTGCAGCAGCTCGACGCGGCCGCGCAGGACTGGCAGCAGGCCGGACAGCATGCCGCGCGCCTGGGGCAGGCAGGCACGCAGGCCGCTCGGCAATTGCAGCAGCGCACGCTGCCGGGCTTCGATCGCCTCGGCGGGCAGTTGCAGCACCTGAGCACGCAACTCACCGAACTCACGCGCAGCCTGCAGCGCAACCCCAACCAGATCCTGTTCGGCGCGCCGTTGCCGCCGCCGGGGCCGGGAGAGCATTGACATGAGCTGGAGTCGCCATGCCTGGCGCGGACTTCGCGCCGCCGCCGCCGCCGCAGCGTGCGCGCTGGCGCTTGCGGCCTGTGCCTTGCCGCGCGTGACCCAGCGCCCGGCGCAGGTCGAGTACCGGCTGAGCGCGCCCGCGCTGCGCCAGCCGGGGCCGGCGGGCGAGCCGGTGATCCTGCGCGTGCTGGGTGTGCAGGCGGCGCCGGGATTCGATGGCGTGCCCATGCTGTACAGCCCGCGGCCGACGCAGTTGATGCCGTACCGGGACAGCCGCTGGCTGGTGCCGCCGGCGGAGATGATCGGCTCGGCTCTGCGCCAGACCCTGGCCCGACAGTCCTGGGTGGCGGCCGTCGAGGGTGACGGCTCGCCGGGTGCCGCGCCGTGGGTGCTGAGCTGCCGCCTGGAGCGCCTGGAGCACGATGTGTACTCGCGTCGAGTGGCGCTCGACATGCGCTGCGAGTTGTTCGGCGACTCGGGCA
>JAKCDM010000126.1 GCA_021841865.1 Pseudomonadota bacterium | reverse complement strand
CTTGTGCGTCGGAAATAAAGTCGTTGACTGCATGCCTTCGCCCGGGGCGCCGACACGGTGATCGTCGCCCGGCGCTGACGCCATGCTGCGCCCTCAGTCCGCTTTGCGATAGACCTGGGCGAAGCGCGACTGTGCGGCAAGACCGAAATCGCCGGGAGCGTACTGCAGCAGCCAATCGCCAGGCTTTCCCTGCAGGCGATCGCCGCCGGCGCAGCGGGCGATGCTGAAGGCGTGCTCGATGCGCTTGGCCAGCACCGGAATCGGGCGCGCCTGATAGGCCCCGTCCTGCCCCATCGCGGTCGGGGGCACGGGCTGGTACTTGTGCTCGAAACGCTCACGCGCGACGCTCCAGCGGTTTCCGCCCAGAGCGCTGACCAGGGCATCGCCTGCGCGGTATCGGTTCGGCCCCTCCAGGCTGAGCAACTCACCGTCCTGCAGTGCGAATTGCACACCCACGACTTCCGTCTTGATGTACCTCGCTGCAGCCGGGTCGGCGCGCAGATCGACGTCGTTCAGTTCCACCATCTTCCGTTCAACCACGAGGTTCTTCGCCACGCATCGCTGCACGACTCGATGCCCGAGGCCAAGCGTAACAGCCGACGATGCCGCCGCGGGTCCGCGGCAGGCTGCGCGCCGCGGGCGCCGCCCGGGCCCTACCATCCGGCAATGTCCGCCTCCGCCATCCTCACGCTGCTCGCGGCCACCGTGCTGCTGGTGCCGCTGTTCAAGCGACTGGGCCTCGGCTCGCTGCTCGGCTACCTGATCGCGGGCATCGCGGTCGGCCCGTACGGCCTGCACGTCGATTCGCAGCCCGGCGCGGTGCTGCATACCGCCGAGCTCGGCGTGACGCTGCTGATGTTCCTCATCGGGCTGGAGCTCAAGCCGGCGCGTCTGTGGGCGCTGCGGCGGCAGGTATTCGGGTTGGGTTTGCTGCAGATGGGCGCGGTGGCGCTGCCGGTCGCCGCCGCGGGCGCGGCGCTCGGGCTGGGCGCCGGCGGCGCGGCGCTGGTGGGCGTGGCGCTGGCGATGTCGTCGACCGCGTACATACTGCCGTTGCTCGCCGAGCGCCGCGAACTGACCACGCGCCAGGGACGCGAGGCCTTCGCGATCCTGCTGTTCCAGGATGTCAGCGTGATTCCGATCCTGGCGCTGCTGTCGCTGGTCGGCGGCACGCAGCGGCCGCCCGGCTGGGCGGCGCTGGCGGCGCTGGCAGCGCTCGCGGTGGCGGGCCGGCCGGTGCTCGCCGCGCTGTTCCGCTACGTGGCGCGCTTCGGCAGCGGCAACCGCGAGTTGTTCGCCGCCGCCGCGTTGCTGTGCGCGGTCGGCATCGGCGTGGCGCTCAGCGCGGTCGGGCTGTCGGCATCGCTGGGTGCGTTCCTGGCCGGGGTGCTGCTCGCCGATTCGGAGTTCCGCCATGAGCTGGAAGCGGCCATCGAGCCTTTCGAGTCCCTGCTGCTGGGGCTGTTCTTCATCGCGGTGGGCATGGGCATGCCGCTGAGCCTGTTCGCGGCGCGCCCGCTGCTGCTGCTCGGGCTGGGCGCCGGCATCGTCGTGCTCAAGGCGGCCACGCTGTATGTCGGGCGGCGCGCAGTCGGCGGCGATGCCGCGGTCGCTCGTCCGCTGGCGGTGTTGCTGGCCTGCGGCGGCGAGTTCGCGTTCGTGCTGTTCGCCGGCGCGCGCGGCAGCCTGCTCGCGCCGTCGGTCGCCGACCTGCTGACCGGCGCGGTGGCGCTGAGCCTGGCGCTGGCTCCGCTCGCGCTGATCGCCCACGACCGCTTGTGGCTGCCGTGGGCGCGGCGTCGCGAGGCGCCGCCTTTCACGCCGATCGACGAGCCGCACCGTCCGGTGGTGATCGCCGGCTTCGGGCGCGTCGGGCAGGTGGTCGGGCGCATGCTCAACGCGCAGGGCGTGCCGTTCACGGCGCTCGACGCCAGCGCCGAGCAGGTCGATTTCGTGCGCAGGTTCGGCAACACCATCTATTACGGAGACGCCACGCGCCTCGCGCTGTTGCGTGCCGCGGGAATCGCGCAGGCCAGGCTGTTCGTGCTGGCGATCGACGACGTCGAGGCCAGCGTGCGCGTCGCCGAACTCATGCGCACCCATTACCCGCGGGTTCCGGTGATCGCGCGCGCGCGCAACCGCACCCACCTGATGCGCCTGCGGGAGATGGGGGTGCGCCAGGTGCTGCGCGAGACCTGGGGGTCGAGCGTGGAAATGGGCAAGCTCGCGCTGCAGGCGCTGGAACCGGCGGTCGACGCCGAGGCCTTCGCCGAGGTGTTCACGCGTCACGACGAGCACCTGCTCGAGCGCCAGCAGGCTGTCTACCATGACCAGGCGGCGCTGATCGCGTTGTCGCGCCAGGCAGGCGCCGAACTGGAGGACATCCTGCAGTCCGACGAGCGGCTGCGCGCGCACCGCGAGCTGCCCCCGTCCGACGGGGTCGTGCCCGGGGCCTGAAGCGCTTCGATGCATGTGCTCACAAACCGAGCATGCCACGTCTACGACTTGCGTCGTAGGATGGGGCCATGCCGAGTTTCCGACTTCCCGCCGACGACCTCGAGTACGCGGTGCTGCGTGCGCTGTGGGATCTGGGCCATGCCAGCGTGCGCGAGCTGCACGAGCGCGTCGGCGCCCCCGCGGGGCTGGTCTACACGACCACCGCCAAGGTCGTGGACCGCCTGCGCGACAAGGGGCTGATCGAGCGCAGCCGGGCGGGCGGGGCCTTCGTCTATGCGCCTCGGGCCGAGCGCGACATCGTCGAGCGGGCCCGGGCAAGGCAGTTGATCAGCCGATTCCTGGGGCCGGGGCCGCACGCGGCGGTGGCCGCGCTGGTCGATGCCGCGGGCGACATCGACCCGGCGCTGCTCGATGCGCTCGAGCGTGCCATCCAGTCCAGGAAGGGGAGCGGTCATGGGACGTGAGACGCTGTTGACGCTGCTGATCGTGCTGTTCGGCGGTCTCGTGATGCAGCCGCTGGCGTTGTTGCCCTGGCGTGCGCCGATCGACGCGTCGCCCGTCGTGGCGGAGCGACGAGCGTGGCGACGCCTGTGGCTGCCGGTGCTGCCGATGCTGGTGGTCGGTGCGTGGCTGTGCGGCTGGGCACTGCGCGAGCCCGACCCGGTGACGACCCGTTTCGATCACGGCATGATCATCGGTGCCAGCCTGCCTTTCCTCGTGGTGGCGCTTCGCGCCGGGCTGCGGGCGATCTGGGTGCTGCTGCGTCAACCCGTGGAACTTCCCATCTGCACGGTCGGATTCCTGCATCCCCGCGTGGTGTTCGATCCCCATCTCGCGCGCACGCTGGACCATGGGCCGATCCACGCTGCGCTGGAACACGAGCGCGCGCATGCGCGGCACCGGGACCCTTTGCGAATCTGGATTGCGCAAGTAGCCGCCGACCTGCAATGGCCCTGGCCCTGGGCCCATCGGCATTTCCAGGTCTGGCTGGAACTCCTGGAGCATGCACGCGACGAGGAGGCGCGCGGCCTTGGCGCATCGGGCAACGACCTCGCAGCTGCGGTCGTCGCCACCGCGCGCTACGCGCGCAGTGCGCCGCGCACCGCCTTCGGCGTGTTCCGGCCGGGTGGCCACGCGGCGCTGCTGGGCGATGCGCGCTCGCTGGCTGCGCGTGTCGAGCGGCTGCTGGCGCCGCTCCCCGGGCAACCCCCTGCGGACCCGCGAGCGCTGGGGCGCGACGCCGCCGCGCTGGCGCTGCTGCTGCTGTTGCTGGGCGCCGTGCTCGTGTGGGGGGCCCTGTTCGGCAACGACATTCTTCACCCCTTCCTGTTGTGGACATGGAACGCCTGATGCGCAGCCGTCCCGCGCGCGGTGCTCGCGTGGCCTGTGCCCTCGGCGCCGCGCTCGTGCTCGCGGGCCTTTCGGTGCCGGCCGACGCGGCCGGCGGACCCTATGTCACCGTGCACGAGCAATCGGTGTCGCGAAGCCTGGCCGCGTACGGCCAGGTCGAGCCGATCGCCATCGTTCGCCTGCGCGCGGTGGAAGCCGGAACCGTCGGTGGCATGCACATCGTTGCCGGCAGCGAGCTGCGCGCCGGCGAGGTCGTGGCGCGCATGACGGGTCCGCGCGTGCGGGCCCTGCTGGTCGCCCGCGAGCAGCAAGTGCAAGCCGCCCGGGCGCGCGAGTCGGCGGCCCGGCATGTGCTGGCCATCGAGCGCCGCCAGTTCGACGCGCAGCTGGCCACGCAGCAGGCGCTCGACGCCGCGCGTGCGCAGCTGGCGGCAGCGCGCGCCGCGGCGCGCACGGCGCAGGCCGCGCTGCACGAGGCGCGCAGCCTGCGGACCGTTCGCGCGCCGGTGGCCGCAAGCGTTCTGTCGGTGCAGGCCGCGAACGGCGAACAGCTCGTCTCCGGCCAGGCCATCGCCACGCTGCAGCCTGCCGGCGGGTTGTGGGTTCGCGCGCAGGTCTATGGTGCCGATGCGACGCGCCTGCGCGTGGGCATGACGGGGCGCTTCAGGCCTGTCGGCGGAGGGGCGGCCGTGGCCGTCGAGGTCGCGGCGATCTCCCCCGCGCTGGGCGCCGATGGCGGCACGCGCATCGGGCTGGTGCCGACGGCCCCGAAGCCACCGTCATGGTGGGCCAACGGTCAGTGGGGGTCGCTGGTGCTCGACGGCCCGACGCGGCGCATGGTGCTGGTACCGACGCGGGCCTTGATCCTCGACCGCGGGCACTGGTGGGTGCTGGTGCACACCGCGGCGGGCGACCAGCCGCGGCGGGTGGTTCCGGGGCCGGCGCAGGGCTGGTGGACCGCGATCGCGTCCGGCCTGTCGGCGGGGCAGCAGGTGGTGGCGACCGACGCCTTCCTCGACTATCACCGCGGCATCGCCAGCCACTACACGCCGCCGGACTGACGAGCGATGGCCTCCGACGTTTCCGTGCCGCGCCTGCTGCGGCGCAGGGTGCTGTGGCTGCTGGTGCTGGGCGTGGTGCTGGCCTGGGCGATCGACGCCTTCGTGCACACGCCGGTGGAGGTGCTGCCGAGCTTCGACTTCCCGCAGATCAGCGTCACCGCGCACCTTCCCGGTACCACCGCCACCGAGCTCGAGCATCTGGTGGTGCAGCCGCTGGAGGGCCGGATCCTGACCCTCACCGGCCTGCGCAGCGTGCGCTCGGTGATGGGCAACGGCACGGTCGAGATCGACGTGCGCTTCCGCCACGGCAGCAGCGCGCAGGCGGATCTGCTGGCAGTGGGCAGCGCCATCGACCGCGCCCGCGCGCGCCTGCCGTCGCAGGCGCATCCGGTGGCGCAGATCATGGGCAACGCCATCAACGAGGTGGCCGACTACACCGCGCACATTCCCGGCGGCATCGCGCCAGCCCGGGTGCAGCGCCTGGTGCAGGCCGAGATCGCGCCGGCGTTGCGCGCGATCCCCGGCGTGCAGTTCGTGCACGTGTACGGCGCCGGCGACGAGGCGCTGTGGATCCAGCCCGACCTGGCCGCGATGCGCCGCTACGACGTGGGGGTCGGTGCCATCGAGCGAGCCGTCAAGGCGCAGGTGCTGCTGGCGCCGGCCGGCTACCTGACGCTGGGGCACAACGACGTGCTGATCGAGGCGCGCAAGCTTCCGGTGCACATCGGGCAGCTCGAGGCCATCCCGGTGAGCACGCCGCGCGGCCCGATCCCGTTGCGCGCGTTGGCCCGCGTCGAGCGCGCGGCCATGCCCACGCACAACGCGGTGAGCCTGGACGGTCGCCCCAGCGTGGCCGTCACCGTGATCAAGCAGCCGGGCGCCTCCACGCGCGTGGTCACGCGCGCCGTGCAGGCCGCGCTGCAGCAGACCGCGCGGGAGCTGCCGCCGGGGGTGCGCTGGGTGCGCACCTACGACCAGGGGCACCTGGTGGGAATCGTCGGCAGCGATCTCGGGCGCAACCTGCTGATCGGCGCGCTGCTGGCCGTGGCCATGCTGTTCTGGGTGCTCGGAGCCGGGCGCGGAGTGTTCGTGCTGGCCTTGAGCATTCCGCTGTCGCTGGCCATCGCCATCGCCGCGCTGCATGCCTTCGGGCAGAGCCTGAACCTGATGACCTTCGGCGCGCTGACGGTGGCGGTGGGGCTGCTCGCCGACGACGCGATCATCGTGCTCGAGAGCATCCACCATCGCTGGGAGGCTGGCGACGCGCACTGGCAGGGAGTGTGGTCCGGGTTGCGCGGCATCGTCGTGCCCGACATCACCGGCACGCTGACCAACGTGGCGATCTACGTGCCCCTGCTGTTCGTCGGGGGCATCGTGGGGCTGTTCTTCATCCCGTTCTCGCTGGCGATGATCCTGGCGCTGCTGGCCTCGCTGCTCGTGTCGCTGACCCTGATTCCGCTCGGGCTGGGCTTTCTCGGCGCGCGTGCCGGAGGCGGGGCCGGCAGTGGCCGGCGCCTGATGCAGTGGCTGCAGCAAGCCAACGAGCACCTGTTCGACTGGGTCGCCCGCGCTCCCCGCACCAGCCTGGCGCTGACCTTCGCCGTGCTGCTGATCAGCCTGCTCGGGCTGGTGCTGGTGCCGATCAACTTCCTGCCGCTGCCCAACGAGGGCGCGCTGCTCGAATCCTTCACGCTGCCGCCCGGGGCCTCGCTGCTCGACACCCGTGCCGCGGTGCGCCACATCTCGCGACGCCTGCTGCGCGACCCCGCGGTGGCGCATGTCTACGCGCGCATCGGCGCCTCGGCGTCGACCACCTATACCGAGCCGGCCTACGCCGGCGAGATCCAGGTGGCGCTCAAGCCCGGGGTGAGCGTCAACGCGCTCGACGCCATCGGGCAGCGCATCCAGCGCGAGTCCGCGCTGCCGGGGGTGCAGCTGGCGGTGGACACGCCGACCATCGAGCGCCTGGGCGAGAGCCTGTCGGGCCTGCCGCAGCCTTTCGTGATCCACGTGTTCGGGCAGCAGGTGCCCGAGTTGCGCGCCATCGCCGAGCGGATCACGGCGCGCCTGCGCCGGGTTCCGGCGCTGGCCGACGTGTTCGACAACGACGGCTATCCGGTCACGCAACTGAGCATCGAGCCGCGCGCGGCCGCGCTGGCGCTGCACGGGCTGACTCCGGACTCCCTGTACCGACAGCTCGACGCGCTGATCGGCGGCAAGGTGATCAGCCGCGTTCCCGACGGCAACGTGCCGCTGCCGTTGTACATACGCCTGGCCGACGCACCGCAGCGCACGGTCGGCCAGCTGGCGGCGCTTCCCATCCGCACCGGTGACAGCGCCTGGACTCCACTGGGCCAGCTGGCGCGCCTGAGCCTGGTGCCGACGCCGAACCAGATCCGACACATCGCGGGCGCGCGCGCGCTCGACATCCTGGCCACGCCCACGGCGCCGCTGGGAAGCACCGAGGCGCAGGCGCGGCAGGCGCTGCGAGGCCTGAAGCTTCCGGCCGGGTACCGCATCGCCTTCGGCGGGCTCGTCGCCGAGCTCGAGCAGGCCGCGCTCAGCCTGCTGGTGGCCACCCTGGCGGCCTTCGCGATCATGGTGGGCATCCTGCTGCTGCAGTTCGAAGGGCTGCTGATTCCCGGCATCCTGCTGCTGGAGATCCCGCTGGCGCTGACCGGTGGCACCGTGGCGCTGGTACTCAGCGGAGTCGGGCTCAACGCCACCGGCATGATCGGTTTCCTGACCCTGGTGGGCATCGGCCTGCGTCACTCCATCGTGCTGCTCGACCGCGCGCGCGCCAACGAGAACTCGGGCATGCCGCTGGAGCAGGCGGTACGCGAGGCGATCCAGGTGCGCTTCCGTCCCATCGTGCTGACCGCGGCCACCGCGATGCTCGGCATGCTGCCGACCGCGCTCGGCCTGGGCGAGGGCGCGGCGCCCGAGCAGGGCCTGGCGGTGGTGATCCTCGGCGGGCTGCTGTGGAGTGCGCTGCGCTCGACCAACCTGATCCCGGCGCTGTACCTGCACTGGCGGCGCAAGCAGCTCGCGCGTCAGGCATCGACAGCAGGCGCGGCATGAGCGCGGCCCGGAGGGCCCGGGAATGAATAGGCGACGCCTGCCGCGGCCGCTGCGCGCCGGCGCCGTGCTGGCGTTGTGCGCGGGCCTGGGCGCCTGCGCCGGCTATGCGCCGCGCCCGCTGCCGGACGCGGCGAGCTGGCCGCAGCCGGCGCGGCTGCGCGTGGATGCGCGGCACATTGCACTGCCGGCACTGGCGTCGCAGTCCGTCGACCTCGGTGCGCCGCTGACCCTGCAGGAGGTGGCGGCGCTGGCGGTGCTCAACGATCCGCGCCTGCAGGTCGTTCGCGCGCGCGTAGGCGTGGCTCGCGCGCAGGCCTTCGCCGCCGGCCTGCTGCCGGACCCCACCTTC
>JAKCDM010000125.1 GCA_021841865.1 Pseudomonadota bacterium | reverse complement strand
CCGCGCATGACCGAAACGCCCCTGCTCAGCACCTCGATCCAATCCCTGCCGCTGGTCGGCCGCGGCAAGGTGCGCGACAACTACGCCGTCGGCGACGACCTGCTGCTGATGGTCGCCACCGATCGCATCTCCGCCTTCGACGTGATCATGGACCAGGGCATTCCCGGAAAGGGGCGCACCCTCACCGAGATCTCCCGCTTCTGGTTCGGCCTGCTCGAGGACGTGATTCCCAACCACCTCACCAGCATCGACCCCGAGTCGGTGGTGGCGCCCGCCGAGCGCGACCAGGTCCGCGGACGCGCCCTCGTGGTGCGGCGCCTGCGTGCGCTGCCCATCGAGGCCGTGGTTCGCGGCTACCTGGCCGGCTCCGGATGGAAGGACTACCAGGCCGGCGGCAAGGTGTGCGACATCGCGCTTCCCAAGGGGATGCAGCAGGCGGCGCGCCTGCCGCATCCCATCTTCACCCCGGCGACGAAGGCGGAGATGGGCGAGCACGACGAGAACATCGACTTCGGCCACATGGTGCGCATGGTCGGCGTCGAGGTCGCGTCGCAGATCCGCGACGTCAGCCTGGAGATCTACGGCCGCGCCGCCGCGCACGCGCAGTCGCGGGGCATCATCCTGGCCGACACCAAGTTCGAGTTCGGGCTCGACACGCAGGACCGCCTGGTCTGGATGGACGAGGCACTCACTCCCGACTCGTCGCGCTTCTGGCCGGCCGATCAGTGGCGCGAGGGCATCTCGCCGCCGAGTTTCGACAAGCAGTACCTGCGCGACTGGCTGGAGCAGGTCCCGGGCTGGAACAAGCGGGCGCCGGCGCCTGCGCTGCCCGCCGAGGTGGTGGAGGCGACCTCGGCCCGCTACCGCGAGGCCCTGCAGCGCCTGACCGGGCCGCAGGCCGCCTGACGCGGCGCGAGGGCCCAGGCCCCCGCGGCCCGCGTCAGCTGAGCACCGTCATGCTCAGGCGCCGGCGGTAGCTGTCCACCGTGGGATCGCTGGCCGGCGGCTGGCCGTCGGGGGTCTTCTGCGGCGCCGGCGCCATGAGCTCGAGCACCGCCACGTAGGCCTTGCGCGCGGCCTGGTCGTTCCAGTTCTTGTCGCGCATCAGGATCTCCAGCAGCTCGTCCATCGCCGCGGTCCACTGGCGCTGCGCCATGCGCCGGCGCGCCAGCGCGAAGCGCGCGTCGAAGTCGCGACGATCGGCGGCGATGCGCGACGCGAGCTGCTCGTCGGGCGCGGCCTGCGCGCTGGCGTCGATGGCGTCCATCCATTCCTTCAGCGCGGTGGCGTGCTGGTCGGTGGCCAGCTTGCCCAGCAGGGGTTCGAACAGCTCGCGCGCCTCGTCGACGCGATCGAGCAGCATGAGGCGGTGCACGACGTCGATGCGCAGCGCGTCATCGGCCGGGTTGGCCTGCAGCGACTGCTGCAGGCCCCGGAGCTCGTCCGCCGGGTCCTGCGGGCTCGCCGCGGCGTCCGCCTGCGGCTCGGGAGCGGTCTGCTCGGCGGGCGGAACGTGACGGTCGAGGAACTGGCGGATCTGGCCCTCGGGCAAAGCGCCGACGAAACCGTCCACCGGCTGCCCGTCCTTGAGCAGCACGACCATCGGGATGCTGCGCACGCCGAAGGCCGCCGCCAGGTCCTGTTCGTCCTCGGTGTTGATCTTCACCAGCTTGAAGCGCCCCTCGTAGGCGCCTTCGAGTTTCTCCAGCACCGGGCCGAGGGTGCGGCAGGGTCCGCACCACGGTGCCCACAGGTCGACCAGCACCGGCAGGGTGCGCGAGGCGTCCACCACCTCGGTCTCGAAATTCGCTAGGGTTACATCGATCATGGTGAGTTTTTCTCCAGTATCCGCGAGTATGTGGGGGCTGTGGCGCCATATTCCAGGCCCGCGGCGGAGGCAGCGAGCTGCCGAACAGCAAGCATACCGGCCCCGGTAGAATGGTGGGTTTTCATGCAGGGGATGCAAATGGCCTTGGTCGGCGTCGTCATGGGGTCGAGTTCCGATTGGGACGTCATGCAGCACGCGGCGCAGATGCTGCAGCGACTGCAGATCCCCTTCGAGGCTCAGGTGGTCTCGGCGCATCGCATGCCCGACGCGATGTTCGAGTACGCAGCCACCGCGCGCAGCCGCGGGGTGTCGGCGATCATCGCCGGCGCCGGCGGCGCCGCCCACCTGCCGGGCATGCTGGCGGCGAAGACCACGGTGCCCGTGCTGGGCGTTCCGGTGCCGGGGCGCTACCTGCAGGGGCGTGATTCGCTGTTGTCCATCGTGCAGATGCCCAAGGGCGTGCCGGTCGCCACCTTCGCCATCGGCGAGGCCGGCGCGGCCAACGCGGCGTTGTTCGCCGCCGCCATGCTGGCCGCGTCGGATGCCGCGCTGCTGCAGCGCCTGGAGGTGTTCCGCGCCGAGCAGACCGCGCAGGCCGCGGCCATGAAGGTGTCGCTGTGAGCGACGCGGCGGCGCGTGATTTCATCGCCCCGGGGGCCGTGCTCGGGGTGCTCGGCGGCGGCCAGCTCGGTCGCATGTTCGCGCAGTCGGCGCAGGCCGCCGGCTACGAGGTGGTGGTGCTCGAGCCCCAGGCCGGCGCGCCGGCCGCGCTGGTCACCACGCGGCATGTCGCCAGCGCCTACGACGACACCGACGGCCTGCACGAAGTGGCGCGCCAGGCGCGCGCCGTGACCATCGAATTCGAGAACGTCCCGGCCGCCGCGCTGCGCTGGCTGGACGCGCACGTGCGCCTGGCGCCCCACGCGCCGGCGGTCGCGGTGTGCCAGGACCGCGCGCAGGAGAAGGCCCTGTTCACGCGCCTGGGCGTGGGTTGCGCGCCGCACGCGCTGGTCGGCAACGACGAGCAATGTCGTGACGCGCAGTCGCAGGACCTGTACCCGGCGATCCTGAAGACCGCGCGCATGGGCTACGACGGCAAGGGCCAGCTCGGCGTGCGCACGCCCGGCGAGCTGGGCGCCGCCTGGCGCCAGCTCGGCGGCGTGGATTGCGTGCTCGAGCGCAGGCTGGACCTGGATTTCGAGTTGTCGGTGGTTCTGGCGCGCGGCGCCGACGGCGCCATGGTGCATTTCCCGCCGCAGCGCAACGTGCATCGCGACGGCATCCTGTTCTCGAGCACCGTGGGCGATGGCGTGATCGACGACGCGCTGGCCGAGCGCGCGGTCCGCGCCGCGCGCGGCGTCGCCGAGGGCCTCGGCTATGTCGGCGTGCTTTGCGTGGAATTCTTCGTCACGCGCGACGGCGCGTTGGTGGCCAACGAGATGGCCCCTCGGCCCCACAACTCCGGACACCACACGATCGACTCCTGCGACGTGTCGCAGTTCGAACTGCAGTGGCGCTGCCTGGTCGGCGCGCCGCTGCCGCAGCCGCGGCGCCACAGTGCCGCGGTGATGCTCAACCTGCTCGGCGACCTGTGGTTCGACTCCCACGGCGCCGAGCGCGAGCCCGACTGGGCCGCGGTGCTGGGGCTGCCCGGGGCGCACCTGCACCTGTACGGCAAGCACCAGCCGCGGCGAGCGCGCAAGATGGGGCACCTGACCTTCACGGCGCCGACCGTGGACGAGGTGCTGCGGGTGCAGCGACGCGCCTGCGAGCTGCTGGGCCTGGCGCCGTGACGAATCCCGAGGCAGGCAGCCCGACGGCCCGCGCCGCCGCGCCGGCCGCTCCCGCCGTATCCGCGCGGGACATCCAGCAGGCCGTGCGCCGCCTGGAGGCCGGCGAACTCGTCGGACTGCCGACCGAGACCGTCTACGGGCTGGCGGCCGATGCCGCCAACGACTCCGCGGTGCGCGCGATCTACGCGGCCAAGGGCCGCCCGGCCGACCATCCGGTGATCGTGCACCTGCATCGCGATGCCGATCCGCTGCGCTGGGCTTCCCGCGTCACGCCGGCGGCGCAGCGACTGATCGACGCCTTCTGGCCCGGGCCGCTGACCCTGGTGCTGCCGCGTCGCGAAGGAGTGGCCGGAGTCTGCGCGGCGGGACAGGACACCATCGCGCTGCGCTGCCCCGACCATGCGGTGGCGCAGGCCGTGCTGGCTCTGCTGCACGGCGGCCAGGGAGGCCTGGCGGCGCCGTCGGCCAACCGCTTCGGGCGCATCAGCCCGACGCGCGCCGAGCATGTGCGCGCCGAGCTCGGCGCGGCGGTGGCGATGGTGCTCGACGGCGGGGAATGCGCGGTGGGCATCGAGAGCACCATCGTCGATTGCAGCTGCGCGAATCCACGCATCCTGCGGCCCGGCGGTTTGTCGGCGGCCGAGCTGGCGCGGGTGCTCGGCGTGGCGCCGGACGAGCTGCGCGCCGCCGCCGCGCCCGGAGCTCCGCGCGTTCCCGGCGCGCTGGCCTCGCATTACGCGCCGCGCACGCCGCTGCATCAGCGCAGCGCGGCGCAGATCGATGCGCAGTGGCCGGCGCAGGCGAGACAGGTCGCGGTGCTGGCGCCGCGCGCCGCGCCAGCCGGCGCGCAGCATGCGAACTGGCGCCGCTTGCCGGGCGCCCCCGAGGCCTACGCGCAGGGCTTGTACGCGGCGCTGCGCGAGCTCGACGCCCTGGGATTGCGCGAAATCTGGGTCGAGGCCGTGCCCGGGCAGCCGGCGTGGGACGCCGTGCGCGACCGCCTGCGGCGTGCCTGCGGCGCGGGCTGAACCGGCGCCCGCGAGTCGGCGCGAGCCACCCTTGCGCCGGGCTGGCCGCGTGCTTGCGATACAGTGCGCGGAACACTGTCGCCGGGTCGGGCGGCCGCGTCGCGCGGCGCCCGATGCCTGTATTTTCATACAGTCCTGTGCTACATTGGCCACCACGGCGGGCTCGGCCCGTGCGGTCAAGGGCCGACGGCAGGAGCATCCACAGCAATGGAACAAGGCAAAACCATGGTGAACGCGGAAAAGGCCAAGGCGCTGGCTTCGGCGCTGGCGCAGATCGAAAAGCAGTTCGGCAAGGGCTCGATCATGCGCCTGGGCGAGGGCGAGGTGGCGGAGGACCTGCAGGTCGTGTCCACCGGCTCGCTGGGCCTGGACATCGCGCTGGGCGTCGGCGGTCTGCCGCGCGGGCGGGTGGTCGAGATCTACGGCCCGGAGTCGTCGGGCAAGACCACGCTGACCTTGCAGGTCATTGCGCAAATGCAGAAGCTCGGCGGGGTCTGCGCCTTCATCGACGCCGAGCACGCGCTCGATTCGCAGTACGCGCAAAAGCTCGGCGTGGACTTGCAGGACCTGCTGATTTCGCAACCCGACACCGGCGAACAGGCGCTGGAAATCGCCGATGCGCTGGTGCGCTCGGGCTCGGTGGACCTGATCGTCATCGACTCGGTGGCGGCGCTGACCCCGAAGGCCGAGATCGAGGGGGAGATGGGCGATTCGCTGCCGGGCCTGCAGGCCCGCCTGATGAGTCAGGCGCTTCGCAAGCTCACCGGAACCATCAAGCGCACGAACTGCCTGGTGATTTTCATCAACCAGATCCGAATGAAGATCGGCGTCATGTTCGGCAACCCGGAAACCACTACCGGGGGCAACGCGCTGAAGTTCTACGCGTCGGTGCGCCTGGACATCCGCCGCATCGGCTCGATCAAGAAGGGCGACGAGGTGATCGGGTCGGAGACCAAGGTCAAGGTGGTGAAGAACAAGGTCGCGCCGCCGTTCAAGCAGGCCGAGTTCGACATCCTGTACGGCGAGGGCATTTCGCGCGAAGGAGAGATCATCGACCTGGGCGTGGCAGCCAAGATCGTCGACAAATCCGGTGCGTGGTACGCGTACAAGGGCGAGAAGATCGGCCAGGGCAAGGACAACGCACGGGAATTCCTGAAGGAAAACCCCGAACTGGCCCGGGAGATCGAGAACGCCGTGCGCGCCGAGCTGGGAGTGCGTGCGCTGCCCGACCAGGGCGCTGCGGCCCGCGCCGAGGCTGCCCAGGAGGAGTGACCCCGCCCGGCCGCGCAGCGCGCGGCCGCGACAGCATGCCCGACAGCGACCCTCCGCACAGCCAGGCGCCGCGCGAGTCGCGCGCGACGCTGCGCGCGCGTGCGTTGCGCCTGCTGGCGCGGCGCGAGCACAGCCGCGCCGAACTCGAGCGCAAGCTGGGCCGGCCGCGCGCAGGGCAGCAGGCGCCGCAGCCCGACATGCTGGCAGGCGTACTCGACGAACTGCAGTCCCAGGGGCTGCTCGATGAACAGCGCTTCGCGCAATCGCTGGCGCGACGCGTGGCCCGCGGGCATGGCAGCGCCCGCGTGCTCGGAGAGCTGCGCCAGCACGGGCTCGACGAGCAGATGGCGCAGCAGGCGCTGCGCGACGCGCAGGCCGAGCTCGAGCCCGAGGCGCAGCGGGCCCTGGCGTTGCTGCGCCGGCACCACCCGACGCCGCCTGCCGACATGGCCCAGCGCGCGCGCCAGATGCGCTTTCTGCAGCGCCGGGGTTTCGGCACGGACGCGGTGCGCCACGCCTTGCGCATGCACGGCGCCGGCGCCGATGTGGCGCAAGACGACACACCATGTGACTGACGCGGCCCCGCGGGGCGGCGCATTTTGCGTCGCGGGCACCTGCGGCGCTGCTAGACTTGCCTTTTGCGCTGCATCATTTGCGCGCCGTCAAAATCCCATGCCATCCATGTGCTGTTGCGCAGCTTCCCTCTGCCGCGCCCCTCGGGCGCGCGGTGGGGATCTGCGCAACGGCACACGTGCGTCGTGCCGCAAGGGTCGTCCGCAGGCGCGGGCGGGCCTGGCGTCGGCGCCGGCCGGCGGGCAGGGAGCCCGGGGTCCGGGCGGGTCCGGGCCATTGCGAAATCCTTTGGAGAACAGCCAATGAAAATCCACGAGTACCAGGGCAAGCAGATCCTGCGCGAGTTCGGCGTGCCGGTGCCGCGCGGCATCCCGGCCTTCACGGTCGACGAGGCGGTGCGTGCGGCCGAGCAGATCGGAGGCCCGGTGTGGGTGGTCAAGGCACAGATCCATGCCGGCGGCCGCGGCAAGGGCGGCGGGGTCAAGCTCGCCCGTTCCGTCGACGAGGTGCGCCAGCTCGCCGGGCAGATGCTGGGCATGCAGCTGGTGACCCACCAGACCGGCCCCGAGGGCCAGACCGTGCGCCGCCTGCTGGTCGAGGATGGCGCCGACATCCGCAAGGAGTACTACGCCGGCCTGGTGATCGACCGCGCGGCGCAGAAGGTGGTGGTGATGGCCTCCAGCGAAGGCGGGATGGACGTCGAGGAAGTCGCCGCCAGCACCCCCGAGAAGATCCACAAGGTGTGGGTCGAGCCGACGCAGGGCCTGCTCGAGGCCGATGCGCTGGCGCTGTGCGAGAAGATCGGGCTGCCCGAGGGCAGCCGCAAGCAGGGCGCGCAGGCCTTGCAGGCGCTGTACCGCGCGTTCTGGGACAAGGACGCGTCGCTGGCCGAGATCAACCCGCTGATCCTGCAGGGCGACGGCTCGGTCGTGGCGCTCGACGCCAAGTTCAATTTCGACGACAACGCGCTGTTCCGTCACGAGGAAATCGTCGCCATGCGCGACCTCGACGAGGAGGATCCGGCGGAAATCGAGGCGTCGAAGTACGGCCTGTCCTACATCCAGCTCGACGGCAACATCGCCTGCCTGGTCAACGGCGCGGGCCTGGCCATGGCGACGATGGACACGATCAAGCTGTTCGGCGGCGAGCCGGCCAACTTCCTCGACGTTGGCGGTGGCGCCACGGCCGAGAAGGTCACTGCGGCATTCAAGATCATGCTGCACAACCCGCAGGTCAAGGCAATCCTGGTCAACATCTTCGGCGGGATCATGCGCTGCGACGTGATCGCCGAGGGCCTGATCGCCGCCAGCCGCGCCGTCGCGCTGAAGGTGCCGCTGGTGGTGCGCATGAAGGGAACCAACGAGGACCTGGGCAAGCGCATGCTGGCCGACTCGGGCCTGCCCATCCTCAGCGCAGAGACCCTGGCCGAGGCCGCGCAGAAGGTCGTTTCCGCAGCCGCCTGAACCCCGTCCCACATTCGTTGCGCCGGCGCCGCGGGCGCGCCGCCGCCGGCCCCGCGAGGGGTCGCCGCCGCGCCCGGGGCCCAGGCCCAGCCAAGGAATCTTCCATGTCCATCCTGATCGACAAGAACACCAAGGTCATCACCCAAGGCATCACCGGCAAGACCGGCCAGTTCCACACGCGCATGTGTCGCGAATACGCCAACGGCAAGGCTTGCTTCGTCGCCGGGGTCAATCCCAAGAAGGCCGGCGAGGACTTCGAGGGCATTCCCATCCATGCCACGGTCGCCGAGGCCAAGGCCGCCACGGGCGCCACGGTGTCGGTGATCTACGTGCCGCCGGCGGGCGCCGCCGCGGCCATCTGGGAGGCCGTGGAGGCCGACCTCGACCTGGCCATCTGCATCACCGAGGGCATCCCGGT
>JAKCDM010000020.1:3102-36891 GCA_021841865.1 Pseudomonadota bacterium | reverse complement strand
GGCCGTACAGCGGCGCCATGATGGTCGAGGCCAGCAGGTAGCCGACCGCGATCCAGGTGCTGTCGTGCAGGTTGCTGAAGTCGCGCGCGATGGCCGGCGTGGCCGTGGCCAGCAGGGTCTGGTCGATCGCGGCCAGGAAAATCGGCAGCATCACCGCGGTGAACAGCTGCGCGAAGCGCCGCACGCTGACCAGTTCGGTGTCTGCGGGGGGAGCTTCGTGGGCCGGAGCGGATGGAACGGGAGCCGGTGCGGACGACATGAACGTGGCGCGACGGCGCGATGGAGCGCCGCCGTCAGCGCGCCAGTCTACTGCCCCGGCCGCGACGCCGCTGGCGCCGGCGGCGCCTTGCCCCACGAGCCGCCCAGCGCGGCGATCAGGTTCACCGCGGCGGCGTAGCGCCGATTCAGCAGGCTCAGCGTGGCGTTGCGTGCCTGGGTCGCGGTGGTCTGCGCGCTCAGCACGCCCAGGTAGCTGGCGGTGCCCGCCTTGTACTGGTTGGTGGCCAGGCGCAGCGACACCTCGGCGGCTTGCACGACCTCGTCCTGCTGTGCCGCCTCGTGCTGCAGCACCCGCTGCCCGGCCAGGTTGTCCTCGACCTGCTGCATGGCCTGCAGCACGGCCAGGCGGTAGGCGGCCACCGCCTGGCGGTAGGCGGCGCGGCTGCTGGCGAGCTGGGCGCTGCGCAGCCCGCCGTCGAACAGCGTGGCGGCCAGGCTCGGCCCCAGCGACCAGTACAGGCTGGGCGCGCTGAACAGCCCGGCCAGGGTCGCGGCCTGGCTGCCGCCGGACACGCCGAGGGTGATCGCGGGCAGCCAGGCACGCTGGTTGATTCCGATCTGCGCGTTGGCCGCCTGCACGCGCTGCAGCGCCGCGGCCAGGTCCGGGCGGCGCAGCAGCAGCTCGGCAGGCACCCCGGCGGGAATTCGCGGCACCTCGGGCAGCCCCGGCTGCGGCGGCAGCTCGAAGCCAGGCGCCGGCTGCCCGGCCAGCACGGCGATGGCGTCGAGCAGCTGCCTGCGCGTGACGTCCAGGTCGGTGCGCGCGGTCTGCGCCTGCAGCCACTGCGTGCGCGCCTGGGCCACGTCGGCGGCGGTGGCCACGCCGGCGGCGTAGCGGCCCTGCGTGAGCTGCAGCGCGTGCAGGTAGTCGCGCACGGTGTCGTCGGCCAGGCGCACCTGCGCGTCCACGGTGCGCAGTTGCAGGTAGCTCAGCGCCAGGTTGGCCTGCAGGCTCAGGCGGGTGTAGCGCAGCGTGTCGGCGCTGGCGCGCAGGTTGGCCTCGCCCTGCTGTACCTGCAGGCGAACGCTGCCCCACAGGTCGGGCTCCCAGCTGGCCTTGAGCTGCGCGCTGGCCTGGTCAGCCGGGCCCGCCAGCCCGCCGGGGCTCTCGGCGCGCGTGAAGCCGGCCGTGCCGGAAAGCACCGGGGCGTAGGCCGCGCGTGCCTGCGACAACGCGGCGCGCGCCTGGTCGTACACCGCGAGCTGCGCGGCCAGGCTCTGGTTGTGGGCCAGCAGCCCGCGCTGCAGCGCATCGAGCTCGGCGTCGCCGAACACTTTCCACCAGGCACCGCCTGTGGGCATCGCCGCTGCCGCAGTCACCGGGTGCCAGCCCTGCCGGGCCGAATACGACGCGGGCAGCTCGGCCCGTGGCCGCGGCATCGGCGGCGTGGCCGAGCAGGCGCCCAGCAGCAGCGCCAGCGCGGCGACCGGGGTGGCACGCGCGAGCGACGAGGCCGGCGAGCGGACGAGGCGGACGAAGGTCGTCATGGGCGCGAATCCAGTGGAAGCGGGTGGTCGCTGCGCCCGAAGCGGCGCAGGGTCCACTGGCGCAGGCGGTCGAGCTCGAGGTAGATCACCGGGGTCGTGTAGAGGGTCAGCACCTGGCTGACCAGCAGGCCTCCGGCGATGGAGATTCCCAGCGGCTGGCGCAGCTCGGCGCCGTTGCCGGTGATCAGCGCCAGCGGAAGCGCCGTGAACAGCGCGGCCATGGTGGTCATCAGGATCGGGCGCAGGCGCAGCGTGGCGGCAAGGTAGATCGCGTCGCGCGGAGACATCGCCTGCTGGCGTTCTGCGGCCAGCGCGAAGTCGACCATCAGGATGGCGTTCTTCTTGACGATGCCGATGAGCAGGAACACGCCGATCAGCGCGATGATCGAGAACTCGGTGTGGAACAGCAGCAGCGCCAGCACCGCGCCGACGCCGGCCGGCGGCAGCGTGGACAGGATGGTCAGCGGATGCAGCGTGCTCTCGTACAGCATGCCCAGCACGATGTAGATGGCGAAGATCGCCGCGACGATGAACAGCAGCTGGTTGTTCAGGGTCTGCGCGAACACCTTGGCCGTGCCCTCGAAGCCGGCGTGGATGTCGGGCGGCAGCCCGATCTCGGCCATCGCCTGCTGGATGCGCGACTGGGCCTGTCCCAGCGACACGCCCGGGCCGAGGTCGAAGGAGATGGTGGACGCCGCGAACAGCCCCTGGTGGTTCACGGCCAGCGGCGTGTTGGCCAGCTCGTAGTGCGCGAGCTGCGACAGCGGCACCACCGCTCCGGACGCCGAGACCACGTGCAGGCGCTGCAGCGCGTCGCGGTTGCGCTGCCAGTCGGGCGCCGCCTCCATGACCACGTGGTACTGGTTCAGCGGCATGTAGATGGTCGAGACCAGGCGCTGCCCGAAGGCGTCGTTCAGCGCCGCGTCGATGCTGGCCACCGGCACTCCCAGGCGCGCGGCCGCGCCGCGGTCGATGACCAGGCGCAGCTCCAGGCCGGCCGCCTGCTGGTCGCTGTTGACGTCGCTGAGCCCGGGGATGTGCTGGAACGCCGCGAGCACGCGCGGCTCCCACTGCAGCAGCTGCTGCAGGTCGCCCGACTGCAGCGTGTACTGGTACAGCGCCGCCGACGCGCGCCCGCCGACATGGATGTCCTGTCCCGGGAACATGAACACGCGCACGCCGCCGAGGTGGGCCAGCGAGCGGTGCATCTGCATCATCACCTGCTGCACTCCGACGCGCTCGGAGATCGGCTTGAGCTGCATGTACAGGAAGCCACCGCTGCCGCCGCTGGCGAAGGCCATGACGTCCTGCACGGCCGGATTGCGGCGCACGATGCCGACGATGCGCTGCATGTTGCGGCTCATCTGCTGGAACGACGTCGACTGGTCGGCCTGCACCGAGCCCAGCAGCAGGCCGGTGTCCTGGGTCGGGAAGAAGCCCTTGGGCACCACCGCGTACAGGTACCCGGACAGCACGATGCTGGAGCCGAACACCAGCAGCATCAGCACCGGGTGGCGCAGCGCCGCGCGCAGGCTGTGCGCATAGGCGTCGTGCACCCCGTCCCACAGGCGCTGCAGCGCCAGCGAGGCCCGCCCCGGCGCACGGTCGGGCTCGCGGCGACGCAGCCAGCGCGATGCCAGCATCGGCGTGACGGTCAGCGACACCAGCAGCGAGATGCCAATCGCCACCGCCAGGGTCATCGCGAACTCGTGGAACAGGCGCCCGATGATGCCCCCCATGAACAGCACCGGCAGGAACACCGCGACCAGCGACACGCTCATCGAAAGCACCGTGAAGCCGACCTCGCGCGAGCCGAGCAGCGCGGCCTGCATCGGCGAGGCGCCGAGCTCGATGTGGCGCGAGATGTTCTCGGTCACCACGATCGCGTCGTCGACGACGAAGCCGGTGGCGACGATCAGCGCCATCAGCGAGAGGTTGTCCAGCGAATAGCCGAGGGCCCACATGGCGGCGAAGGTGCCGACCAGCGAGATCGGCACGGCCAGCGCGGGAATGAAGGTGGCGCGCCAGTCGCGCAGGAACAGCCAGACCACCAGCACCACCAGCAGCACGGCCAGCACCAGCGTGGTCTCGACCTCGTGCAGCGACGCGCGGATGGTCGTCGTGCGGTCCGACAGCACGCGCACGTCGATCGACGCCGGGATCGACGCCCGCAGCTGCGGCAACGCCGCCTTCACGCCGTCGACCGCCTGGATGATGTTGGCGCCGGGCTGGCGGAACACGATCAGCAGCACCGCGGGCTGGCCGTCGGCCAGGCCCATGTTGCGCAGGTTCTCCTGGCTCTCGGTCACCGAGGCCACCTGCGACAGGGGCACCGCCACGCCGTTGCGCCAGGCGACGACGACCTTGCGGTACTGCTGCGGCGTGCGCAACTGGTCGTTGGCGCCGACCTGCCAGCGCTGCCCGCCGCTGTCGATGGCTCCCTTGGGGCCGTCGACATTGGCATCGACGATGGCCTGGCGCAGCTGCTCCAGGCCGATGCCCATGGCGTCCAGGCGCGGCACGTCGACGTCGACGCGAACGGCCGGCAGCGCCGAGCCGCCGACATTGACCTGGCCGATTCCAGGCAGCTGGGAGATCTTCTGCGCCAGGATGGTCGACGCCGCGTCGTACATCTGTCCGCGCGACAGCGCCCTGGAGGTCAGCGCGATGATCATGATCGGCGAGTCGGCGGGATTGACCTTGCGATAGGTCGGATTGCCGGTCAGCCCGCTGGGCAGCAGCGGGCGCGACGCGTTCAGCGCCGCCTGCACCTCGCGTGCCGCATCGTCGATGTTCTTGGACAGCTCGAACTGCAGCACCACTCGGGTCGAGCCGAGGTCGCTGGTCGAGGTCATCTGCGTGATGCCGGCGATGGTTCCCAGCGCGCGCTCGAGCGGCGTGGCCACCGTCGCGGCCATCACCTCCGGGCTGGCTCCGGCCAGGTTGGCGCTGACCACGATGGTCGGGAAATCGACCTGCGGCAGCGGCGCCACCGGAAGCTGGCGAAACGCGATGATCCCGGCCAGCACCACGGCCAGCGCCAGCAGCGTGGTGGCCACGCTGCGCCGCACGAACGGCGCGCTCAGGTTCACGCCCGCCCCTCCACCGCGGAGGGCGCGCCGCGGCGCGCCCGCAGGCGCGCGGCGAGCGCGTCGAAGCCGAGGTAGATCACCGGCGTGGTGTAGAGGGTCAGCACCTGCGACAGCAGCAGGCCGCCGATCAGCGAGATGCCCAGCGGCTGGCGCAGTTCGGCGCCCATGCCCCCGCCGACCACCAGGGGCACCGCGCCGAACAGCGCGGCGAAGGTGGTCATCAGAATCGGTCGCAGGCGCAGGCGCGCGGCCTGCAGCATGGCCTGCTCGGCCGGCATGCCCTGGTTGCGCTGGGCGTCGAGCGCGAAGTCGACCATCAGGATGGCGTTCTTCTGCACGATGCCGATGAGCAGCACGATGCCGATGATCGCGATCACGCTCAGGTCGTGCCCGCTGGCCATCAGCGCCAGCAACGCGCCGATGCCGGCCGACGGCAGGGTCGACAGGATGGTCACCGGGTGCACGTAGCTCTCGTACAGCACGCCCAGCACGATGTACATGGTGGCCACCGCCGCCAGCAGCAGCCACAGTTCGTTGGCCAGCGCGGCCTGGAAGGCGCTGGCCGCGCCCTGGAAGCTCAGGCTCACCGAGGCCGGCAGGCCGGCCTGCGCGGCCGCCTGGCGGATCGCGCTCACCGCCGCGCCCAGCGACACCGACGGCGCGGCGTCGAAGGACACCAGCGTGGCCGGGAACTGGCCCAGGTGGTCCTGCGCCAGCGCAGTCGTGCGCTGCTCGATGCTGGCCACGGTGCGCAGCGGCACCTGCTGGCCGGTGGCGGTGCTCACGTAGACCTGGTCGAACGCGGCGAGCCCGGCGCCCGGCGGCACGCGCACGTCGAGCACGACGCGGTACTGCGCCGACTGCGTGAAGATGGTGGAGATCAGGCGCTGGCCGAAGGCGTCGTACAGCGCGGCGTCGATCGCGCTCATGGTCACGCCCAGGCGCGCGGCGCTGGCGCGGTCGACGCGGACATAGGCCTGCAGCCCGGCATCCTGGAAGTCGTCGCTGACTCCGGCGAGTTGCGGCAGTGCGCGCAGGCGCGGCAACAGCGCGTGCAGCGCCGAGCCCAGTGCGTCTCGGCTGGTGGCCGAGAGGCTGAACTGGTAGGTGTAGCGGCTGCGCAGGTCGTCGATGCTCAGGTCCTGCACCGGCTGCAGGAACAGCTCGATTCCCGGCACCCTGGCCGCCAGGCGCTGCAGGCGCTGCATGACCGGCCCCACGCGCTCGCCGCGCTGTGCCAGCGGCACCAGGCTGATCAGCAGGCGCGAACTGTTCATCGTGGTGTTGACGCCATCGATGCCGGCGATCGCCGACACGCTGGCCACCGCCGGGTCGCGCAGCAGCGCCAGCACGAGCGCGCGCTGGCGTTGCTGCATGGCGGAAAAGGACACGTCCTGCGGCGCCAGCGTGGTGCCCTGGATCAGGCCGGTGTCCTGGGTCGGGAAAAAGCCCTTGGGAACCACCGCATACAAGGCGCCGGTGAACAGCACCAGCGCCAGCGTGCCCAGCAGCACGGCGCGCCGGTGCCCCAGCACCCAGCCCAGGCTTCGCGCATAGCCTGCCGCCAGGCGCTCGAACACCTCGCCCGAGGCATGCCACAGGCGCCCGTGGCTCTGCTCGGGCACTCGGCGCAGCAGGCGCGCGCACAGCATCGGCGTGAAGCTCAGCGACACCGCGGCCGAGATCACGATGGCAACCGCCAGCGTGATGGCGAACTCGCGGAACAGGCGCCCGACGACGTCGCCCATGAACAGCAGCGGAATCAGCACCGCGATCAGCGAGAAGGTCAGCGAGATGATCGTGAAGCCGATCTGCCCCGCCCCTTTCAGCGCCGCCTGCAGCGGCGGCTCGCCGGCCTCGATGTAGCGCGCCACGTTCTCGATCATCACGATGGCGTCGTCGACCACGAAGCCCGTCGCCACGGTCAGGGCCATCAGGGTCAGCGTGTTGACCGAGAAACCCAGCAGGTACATGGCGCCGAAGGTGCCGATCAGCGCCAGCGGCACCGCGGTGGCGGGGATGAAGGTGGCGCGCAGGTCGCGCAGGAAGGCGAAGATCACCAGCACCACCAGCAGCACCGACAGCAGCAGCTCGAAACTGACGTCGGAGATGGCCGCGCGAATGGTCACGGTGCGGTCGGACAGCACCTGCAAGCCGGCCGCCGCCGGCAGCTGGCGGCGCAGTTCGGGCAGCAGCGCGTGGATCTGGTCCACCACCTGGATCACGTTGGCTCCCGGCTGGCGCTGCACGTTGATGACAATGCCCGGACGCCCGTCGACCAGCGCCGCCTGCCACGCGTTTTCCGCGCCGGTGTCGATGCGGGCGACGTCGCCCAGGCGCACCGCGGCGCCGCGGCTGTAGCCGATGATCAGGTCGCGATAGGCCTGCGGCGAGCGCAGCTGGTCGTCGGCGTCGATGGTGAAGGCCTGCTGCGTGCCGTCGATGCTGCCCTTCGGCGTGTGCACGTTGGCCGCGCCGATCACCGTGCGCACGGCGTCGAGACCGATGCCCAGCGCGGCCAGCGCGCGCGCGTCGACGCGCACGCGCACCGCCGGCTTGTTGCCGCCCGACAGCGTGACCAGCCCGACCCCCGGGACCTGCGAGAGCTTTTGCGAAAGCCGCGTGTCGGCCAGGTCGTACAGCGTGGTCAGCGGCAGCGAGCGAGACGTCAGCCCGAGCGTGATCACCGGCGCGTCGGCCGGGTTGACCTTGGCGTACACGGGCGGCTGAGGCAGGTCGGCGGGCAGCATCGAGCCGGCCGCGTTGATCGCCGCCTGCACCTCCTGCTCGGCGATGTCCAGGCGCAGCGAAAGGTCGAAGCGCAGCGTGATCACCGAAGCGCCGCCGGAGCTCACCGACCACATCTGCGCCAGCCCCGGCATCTGCCCGAACTGGCGCTCCAGCGGCGCGGTGACCGACGACGACATGACATCGGGGCTGGCGCCCGGATACAGCGTGGTGACCTGGATGGTCGGGTAGTCGACCTCCGGCAGCGGAGCCTGGGGCAGCAGGCGCAGTCCGATCAGGCCGGCCACCAGCACCGCCACCATCAGCAGCGACGTGGCGATCGGGCGCAGGATGAACAGGCGCGACGGACTCGGCCGTTCCAGTCCGTCGGCCGGCGCCGGCGGCTGCTCGCGCGGGGACTCGACAGCCATGTCAGCGTGCGCTCGATGTCGCGCGCGCCGAGGCGCGCGAGGCCGCACGCGAAGCCGGACGCGAGGGCGCACGCGCGGCCGCACGCGAGGCCGGCGCGGCCGGCCCGGAAGCCGGCTGCGCCGGCACCACGCGCACGCTGGCCCCGTCGCGCAGGTGGTCGAGCCCGGCGGTGACCACGCGCTCGCCCGGCCGCAGGCCGGAGACCACCTGCGTCATGCCCTGCCAGGCCACGCCGGCGCGCACATGGCGCAGCTGCACCTTGTCGCCGGCGCCGATGACGTAGACGTAGTCGCCCCCCGCCCCCACGGCCAGCGCGGTGCTGGGCACCACCACGGCGTGCGGGATGCTTTGCTCCAGCACGCGCACGTTGACGAACTGGTTCGGGTACAGGGTCAGCCCGGTGTTGTCGAAGCGGGCGCGCAGTGCCAGCGTGCCGGTGCTGGTGGAGATCTGGTTGTCCGCCGCCAGCAGCGTGCCCTGCGCCAGCATGCGGGAATCGGAGGCATCCCACGCCTGCACCAGCGCATGCTGCCCCGCGCCCAGTTGCTGGAGCAGTCGCGCGACCTGCGCCTGCGGCAGCGCGAAGGTCACCTCGATCGGCTGCACCTGGGCGATGGTGACGATCGGCGTGGGACCGGTCGAGCCGCCGCCCTGCGCGGAGCTGGTCGACGTGGTCGACGAAACTCCGACGGCGCCCGAGGTGCCGACCATGTTGCCGGGGTCGACCTGGCGCAGCCCGGCGATTCCCGACACCGGCGCGGTGATGCGGGTCCATTGCAATTGCAGGCGCGCGTTGTCCAGCGCCGCGGTGTTTGCGTCGAGCTGGGCCTGCAGCTGCGCCACGGTGGCGCGCTGGTCCGAAACCTGCTGCGCCGACACCGAATCCTGCGCCAGCAGGGTCTCGTATCGCTTCAGGTCGCGGCGCGCCCCGGCGAGTTGCGCCGCGGTCTGCTCGCGCTGCGCGGTGGCCTGCTCGACTGCGATGCGAAACGGACGCGGGTCGATGGTCGCCAGCAGCTGCCCGGCGCGAACCTTCTGGCCCTGGTGGAAGTCGACGCTGAGCAGCAGCCCGGAAACACGCGGCATCACGCTGGCCAGCGTGTGGGGCGTCACGGTGCCGAGCGCGGTGAGCCACACCGGCAGGGTCTGCTCACGCGCGACGGCCGCGGTCACCGGAGCCTGTGCCGCAGCAGCGAAGCCGCGGCGCCCCATGCCGGGACTGCCGGCGGCACCGTGACGCGCGCTGTACCACCAGATGGCTCCGCCGGCCGCCAGCAGCGCGAGCAGCACGACCAGCCAGGGCCAGCGCCTGCGCGCCGCGGGAACTACGGGAGCGGACTCGGGGGTCGGATCGGGCATCTTCAGGCAGGGCGCGCAAGGGTTGCTGGTTCCCGGCTGGCGCAGCCGGGCGCGGGCATCGGGGTCGACGGGGGGCGCCGCATGGCGACCGCGGAAGCGGGCGCGCAGCGCCACGCCACCCGCCGATGATGCATGCGGCTTGTGTACGCAGCATGCAGGGCGGATGACGAAATGTTACGGATCGATGGGCTGCGCGGGCTGCGCGTCGGGGCCGGCGCCATGCGTGGCGTCATGCGCGGCGCCGCGCTCGTGGTCCCAGAAGGTCTCGGTGCCGGGACCGTTGAGCTCGCGCGCCAGCACGAACAGCAGGTCCGACAGGCGGTTCAGGTAGCGCAACGCCAGCGCGGGGCCGGCGGCGTCGGCGCCGCCGTCGGCTTCGGCGCCGGCTTCGGCCAGGCGCACCACCGCGCGCTCGGCGCGCCGGGCCACCGTGCGGCAGACATGGGCCTGGCTGGCCGCGCGCGTGCCTCCGGGCAGGATGAACTCGCGCAGCGGCGGCAGGCCGGCATTGATGCGGGCGATGGCGTCGTCGAGCCGCGCCAGCGCCGACTCGGCGAGCACGCTCATCCCCGGCACGGCCAGTTCGCCGCCGAGGTCGAACAGGTCGTGCTGCACGCGCACCAGCAGTTCCCGCGCCGGCTGCGGAAGGCTTTCGCACAGCAGCAGCCCGAGATGGGCATTGAGTTCGTCCACGTCACCCAGCGCCTCGATGCGCGGAGCGGCCTTCGAGCAGCGCGAGCCGTCACCCAGCCCGGTGGTGCCGGCGTCGCCGGTGCGTGTGGTGATGGCGCTGAGTCGGTTTCCCATGCGTGGCCTCTCCAGGAATCGGCGGGCCGGCCAGCGCCGCCCCAGACTACATGGATTGTGGCGCAAATACCGGACCGGCGCAGGCCGGCCCCGCCAAAGTCCCGGCCGCCGCTCAGCTTGACTGCCCGGGTGTTTCGCGCTTGGCCACCAGGGTCAGGATGTCGTAGCTGGCCACCAGTTCGCCTTCCTGGTTGCGCACCTCGACATCCCATGCCACGACGCCCTGGCCACGGCCTTGCGCGTCGGTCTTGCGACGGTCGATCTTGCGCTTGCAGGTCAGTCGCGCCTGGATGGTGTCGCCGATCCGCACGGGCTTGACGAAGCGCAGGTTGTCCATGCCGTAGTTGGCCAGCACCGGACCCGGAGCCGGGGACACGAACAGCCCGGCGGCCGCCGACAACACGAAATAACCGTGGGCGATACGCTGGCCGAACGCCGACTCGCGTGCCGCGATGTCGTCGAAATGCATGTAGAAATAATCCCCGGACAGGCAGCCGAAGTTGACGATGTCGGCCTCGGTCACCGTGCGCCGGTGGCTGAGCAGGGACTCTCCGATGCGCAATTCCTCGAAATGGCGCCTGAAGGGATGCACCTCGCCCTCGATGCGCTGGCCCCCGCGCACGTACTCGCCGACCACCGCGCCGAGCATGGTCGGCGAGCCCTGCACCGCGGCACGCTGCAGGTAGTGGGCCACCGCGCGCATGCCGCCGAGTTCCTCGCCGCCGCCGGCACGCCCCGGGCCGCCATGCTTGAGCGCCGGCAGCGGCGAGCCGTGTCCGGTCGACTCCTTCGCCGCCTGCTCGTCGAGCACCAGGATGCGCCCGTGGTGCACGGCGGCGCGGCGCACGGCGCGCGCCGCCAGCACCGGGTCGCGCGTGGCCACCGTGGCCACCAGGCTGCCCTGCCCGCGGGCGGCCAGTTCCAGCGCCTCGTCGAGATCGTCGTAGGGCATCAGGGTGCTGACCGGGCCGAACACCTCGACCTCGTGCACCGCCGCGACCTGCGCCGGTCGCGAGCAGGCCAGCAGCGTGGGCGCGAAGAACGCGCCCTGCTCGGCGCCCACGCCCGCCCATGCCGGCTGCGTGCTGCCGTCGAACACGGTGTCGCAGCACGCGCGCAGGCGCTGCAGCGCGTCGCCGACGTCGCGTTGCTGATCCTTGCTGGCCAGCGGGCCCATCTGCACCTCGGGCAGCCGCGGGTCGCCGATGCGCAGCGCCGCGAGCTTGGCGGCGAGGCTGGCGCCGAGCGCGTCCAGGTGCCGGCGCGGCACCAGGATGCGCCGGATCGCGGTGCATTTCTGCCCGGCCTTGACCCGCATCTCGCGCACCACCTCGCGCACGAACAGTTCGAACTCGGGGTCGGAGGCCTGCACGTCGGGAGCCAGGATCGCGCTGTTGAGCGAATCGGCCTCGGCGTTGAAGGGCACTCCGCGCGCCAGCAGATTGGGGTTGGCGCGCAGCCTGGCCGCGGTGGCGGCCGAGCCGGTGAAGGTCACCGCGTCCTGTCCGCCGAGGCGGTCGAGCAGGTCGCCGGTGGAGCCGATGACCAGTTGCAGGCACCCATCGGGCAGCAGCCCCGACTCCAGCATCAGGCGCACCAGCGCCCAGGTCAGGTAACCGGTGGACGTGGCGGGCTTGGCGATGCAGGGCATGCCGGCGAGAAAACTCGGCGCGAATTTCTCCAGCAGCCCCCAGACCGGAAAGTTGAACGCGTCGATGTGCACCGCGACGCCTTCGCGCGGCACCAGGATATGGCTGCCGACGAACTGCCCCTGCTTGCCCAGCGTGACCACCGGGCCCTCGTGCACCACGTTGCCGGCGGGAAGCTCCTGCGAGCCCATGCTGGCGTACGAGAACAGCGTGCCGATGCCGCCCTCGATGTCGATCCAGCCGTCGTTGCGCGTGGCGCCGGTGTACAGCGACCACTCGTACAGCGTCTCCTTGTGCTCGGCCAGATACTTGGCCAGCGCCTTCAGGCGCGCCGCGCGCTGCTGGAAATCGAGTTCGAGCAGCGCGCGCACGCCGGTGCCACGGCCGTATTGCAGCGCGGCGTCGAAATCGCCCAGCCCGGCGTGGGTATGCGCGACCACGGCGCCGCTGGCCGCATCGTGCAGCGCCTGGCCGGGCTCGGCGCCGAACCAGTGGCCGGCGAGATAGCTTTGCAGAACGGGAGGATGCATGTCGGGGCTCCTGGTTCAGTCGCGTTCGATGGCCAGCGCGCCGCCCTGGCCGACGCCGACGCACATCGTGGCCAGCGCGCGCCTGGCCCCGATGCGTTCGAGCTGGTTCAGCGCCGTCAGGATCAGGCGCGCGCCGGAGGCGCCCAGCGGATGGCCGAGCGCGATGGCCCCGCCGTTGGGATTGACGCGGGCCTCGTCGTCGGCCAGCCCGAGCTGGCGCAGCACCGCCAGCGACTGCGACGCGAAGGCCTCGTTGAGCTCGATGGCGTCGACCTGCCCCAGCTCCCAGCCGATGCGCCCCAGCAGCTTGCGCACCGCCGGCACCGGGCCGATCCCCATGATGCGCGGCTCCACCCCGGCGGCCGCCGCGCCGACCACCCGCGCACGCGGCACGAGGCCGTAGCGCCGCACGGCGGCGTCGGAGGCCAGCAGCAGCGCGCAGGAGCCGTCGTTGACACCGGAGGCGTTGCCCGCGGTGACGCTGCCGCCTTCGCGCACCACCGGCTTGAGGCGTGCCAGCTGTTCCAGCGTGGTTTCCGGGCGCGGGTGCTCGTCGACCCGCACCTCGACGGGCTCGCCGCGCCCGCGCGGCGCGGCCACCGGGATGATCTCGGAGTCGAAGAACCCGGCCTGCTGCGCGGCCTGGCAGCGCTGCTGCGAGCGCAATGCGAAGGCGTCCTGGTCGGCGCGCGAGACCTGGAAGTCGACGGCGACGTTCTCGGCCGTCTCCGGCATCGAGTCGACCCCGTACATGCGCTTCATCGCAGGGTTGATGAAGCGCCAGCCGATGGTCGTGTCCTCGACTCGCGCGCTGCGCGAGAACGCGGTGTCGGCCTTGCCCATCACGAAGGGCGCGCGCGACATGCTTTCGACGCCGCCGGCGATCACCAGGTCGGCCTCGCCGCAACGAATCGCGCGCGCCGCCTGCGACACCGCCTCCATGCCGGAGGCGCACAGCCGGTTCACGGTGTGCCCGGCCACCTGCACCGGCAGTCCGGCGAGCAGCGCCACCATGCGCGCGACGTTGCGGTTGTCCTCGCCGGCCTGGTTGGCGCAGCCGTACACCACCTCGTCGAGCGCGCCCCAGTCGACGCTGGCGTGGCGTTGCATCAACGCGCGGATCGGCGCCGCGCCGAGGTCGTCGGCGCGCACGCTCGACAACGCGCCGCCGTAGCGCCCGAAGGGCGTTCGGCAGGCATCGATGATCCAGGCCTGGGCAAGAGTACTCATGATGTTTTCCTCGTCGAAAGGGGTTCTTCGGATATGTCGTGCGGGCCGCCGCCGAGCCCCGGCGGCGGCAGGTCCATGTCGATCATGCCGTGCAGGAACAGGTCGGCGACCATCGGTGCCAGTTGCTCGTAGTCGAGCCCGCGCCCGGCCTTGAACCAGGTGAACAGCCAGTTGATCATTCCGAACAGCAGCATGGCCAGCGCCTTGTCGACCTGGCGCTCGCGCAACTGCGGGCGCAGCGCGTGCATGGCCTGCGCGAAGCGCTCGACCACCTCGCGCTCGACCTGCAGGATGCGCTGGCGATCCTCGTCGGCCAGGAAGCGCACGTCCTCGGTGAGCACGCGATGCGCGTCCTGCGCGCTGGCGTACTCGCGCACGAAGTGCTCGATCAGCGCCGGCAGCAGGCGCTGCGGATCTTCGCAGCCCGCCTGCACGCGAACCACCACGTCGAGCAGCTGGCGCACGTGGGTCTCGGCGATATGCGCGGCCAGCGCGTACTTGTCGCGGAAGTAGTGGTACAGCGCGGCCTTCGACAGGCCGCAGGCCTCGGCGACCTGGTTCATCGACGTCGCCATGAAGCCTTGCTGGGCGAACAGGCGCGCCGCCTGCGCCAGGATCAGCGCGCGCTGCTCGTCGTACTGCGGGGCTCGTCCACGTGCCATGGAGGTCAGGCCGTGCGCGGGCGGTGGTCGAACACGCGGCGCGCCTTGCCGGTCAGCGTGCGCTCGAGGGAATCGGGAGGCAGCACGACCACGCGCGTGCTCAGGCCGACCAGGGTCTTGATTCGATGCGCCACCCATTGCGCGACCTGCTCGCGCTGCGCCTCGGTGGCCTGCGCATGCTCGGGCTGCACCTCGCAGTGGATCTCCACGCGGTCGAGGTGACCGTCGCGGCTGAGGTGGATCTGGTACTGGCCGGACAGCATCTCGTGCTGCAGCACGATCTCCTCGACCTGGGTCGGGAACATGTTGACCCCGCGCACGATCAGCATGTCGTCGCTGCGACCGACGATCTTGCCCATGCGCCGGAACGCGCGTGCCGTCGGCGGCAGCAGGCGCGTGAGGTCGCGCGTTCGGTAGCGGATGATCGGCAGTCCCTCCTTGGTCAGGCTGGTGAATACCAGCTCGCCCTCGCTGCCCTCGGGCAACGGCTCTCCGCTGACGGGGTCGATGATCTCGGGGTAGAAATGGTCTTCCCAGATCACCGGGCCGTCCTGCGTCTCCACGCATTCGCTGGCCACGCCAGGGCCCATGACCTCGCTGAGCCCGTAGATGTCGGCGGCCTTGATGCCGGCCTTGTGCTCGATCTCGGCGCGCATGGCCTCGGTCCACGGCTCGGCGCCGAAAATGCCCACGCGCAGCGAGCATTCGCGGGCGTCGAGCCCCTGGCGCGCGAACTCCTCGACGATCACCTGCATGTAGCTCGGCGTGACCATGATGATGTCCGGGCGGAAATCGCGGATCAGCTGCACCTGCTTCTCGGTCTGGCCGCCCGACATCGGCACCACGGTGCAGCCCAGGCGCTCGGCCCCGTAATGCGCTCCGAGCCCGCCGGTGAACAGCCCGTAGCCGTAGGCCACGTGCACGATGTCCCCCGGCTTGCCGCCCGCCGCGCGAATGGAACGTGCCACCAGATCGGCCCAGGTATCGATGTCGCGCCGCGTGTAGCCGACCACCGTGGGCTTTCCGGTGGTGCCGGACGACGCGTGCACGCGAACGATCTGCTCGCGCGGCACGGCGAACATGCCGAAGGGGTAGTTGTCGCGCAGGTCGGACTTGGTCGTGAACGGAAAGCGCGACAGATCGTCGAGGCTGCGCAGGTCGTCCGGGTGCACGCCGCGCGCGTCGAAGGCCCGGCGATAGTGCGGCACGTTGTCGTAGGCGTGCCGCAGGGTCTGGCGCAGGCGCTGCAACTGCAGCGCGCCGATCTCGTCGCGGCTCGCCGTCTCGATCGGGTCGAGCGCAACGCCGGCGGCGCTTCGGGCCTGGTTCATGGCTGTGTCTCCTCGTGGTTCGTTCGGGGTGCTGGGTCAGGCCCGCAGCGCGCCCTGCCCGGCGCCGCCCGCGGTCTCGTCGGGGAACACCTGGCGCGACTTCAGGCGGTGCGATCGCCCGCGCATCAGCGCGACCGTGTGGCCATGCTGGTTGCGCACCAGCACGTCGTACACCCCGGTGCGAGCCTGCTGCGTGCGTTGTTCGCAATGCGCGCTGAGCAGGTCTCCCTCGTGCGCGGGGGCGACGAAGTCCACGCTGACGCCGGCCGCCACGGTGACGTGGTTGGCCGAATTGCAGGCGTACGCGAACGCCGTATCGGCCAGCGTGGTGATCAGCCCGCCGTGGCAGATGCCGAAGCCGTTGAGCATGTCGCGGCGCACCTGCATGCGCGCCAGCGCGTGCCCCGGACCGACCTCGGCGATCTCGATGCCCAGCGCGCGCGTGGCGTGGTCTTCGGCCAGCATGACCTCGCGCACGCGTTCGGCGACTCGCTGGGCTTGCGCATCTGCGGGGGATGGGGATGAGGACAAGGGTGTTTCTCCGGCAGGAAGAGGCGGGCAGGCGCGCGCGAGCGCGCCTGGGGTCGGGCTGCACGCGCGCCGTGCCGGGCGGGCCGGCACGGCGCGGTGCTCAGCGATCGACGAAGCGCGGCGGACGCTTCTGCGCGAATGCCGTCACGCCCTCGGTGAAATCGGCGGCGAAGCCCAGCTCGCGCTGCGCCGCCGCCTCGGCATCCAGCGCCTGTTCGAGACCGCTCGCCGCCCCGGCGTCGAGCAATTCGCGCGTGCGCGCCAGCGCTCGCGACGGCTGCGCCGCCAGGCGCCGCGCCAGCGCCGCCACCTCGGACTCGAAGGCCTCGTCGTCGACGCATTTCCAGATCAGCCCGTATTGCTCGGCCTGCGCCGCCGACAGCTTGTCGCCCAGCAGGCACATGCCCAGCGCTCGCGCGCGCCCGACCAGCCGCGGCAGCACCCAGGTGCTGCCGCTGTCGGGAATCAGCGCGATGGCCGCGAAGGCCTGCAGGAACGAGGCCTGGCGCCGCGCCAGCACGACATCGCACATCAGCGCCAGCGCCGCGCCGGCACCCGCCGCCACGCCACCCACCGCGGCCAGCGTGGGCACCGGCATGGAGCGCAGGCGCAACACCAGCGGCCTGTAGCGCTCGGACACCACGGCGCCCAGGTCCTTCGGCCCGCCTTCGGGAGAAACCGCCGGATCGCGCAGATCCTGGCCGGCACAGAACGCGCGCCCCGACGCGGCCAGCACCACGCAGCGCACCTGCGGGTCGACCGCCGCCGCGTCGAGCGCCAGCAGCAGCGCCTCGCAGGTCCGCGCATCGAGCGCGTTCAGCGCCTCGGGGCGATTCAGGCGCAGCGTGAGCACGGCGCCATCGCGCTCGCTGAGCAACACGGGAACAGCACTGGCAGTCATGGATGGGGCGGACTCGAATGGGACGGACTCGACGGGACGATGCAAGGCAGGCCGCGGCGCAAGCGACGCCCTCGGCCGGAATACGACGAAGCGGGCCCGGCGGCCCTCGCATGCGCCGCCGCCGGGCGCGGACCCCGCAGCGCAATATTGACCAACCGGTCGGTCAATACTAGGCTCGAACCTTTGGCCGCGACAAGTCCGTGCCCCCTCCGTACAAACCCTGACCCAGGCCGCGAACCCATGCCCTGCTATTCCATCGACGGCGTCGTACCCGTGGTCCACCCCAGCGCCTACGTGCACCCCACCGCGGTGCTGATCGGCGACGTAGAGGTCGGCCCCGGCTGCTACGTCGGCCCATGCGCCAGCCTGCGCGGCGATTTCGGGCGCATCGTGCTGCACGAAGGCAGCAACGTGCAGGACTCCTGCGTCATGCACGGCTTTCCCGGGCACGACACCATCGTGCACGCCGGAGGACACATCGGCCATGGAGCCGTGCTGCACAGCTGCATCGTGCATCGCGACGCGCTGGTCGGCATGAACGCCGTGGTCATGGACGATGCCGAGGTCGGCGAGCGTTCCATCGTCGCCGCCTGCGCCTTCGTGCCGGCGGCGATGGTGATCCCGCCGCGCACGCTGGTGGCGGGCGTGCCGGCGCGCATCAGGCGCGCGCTGACGGAGCAGGAAATGGCCTGGAAGGACGAAGGCACGCGTACCTACCAGGACCTCGCCGTGCGCTGCCTTCAAAGCCTGCACGAGGTCGAGCCGCTGCGCGAGATGCCGGCACAGCGCGCTCGGCTGCGAGCGCCGCAAGTGCAGCCGCTGGTGGCGCTGCGCGAGCGAGACGGGGCCGAAGCCGGTTGAAGGCGCGGACCCGGCGCCCCCGGGCCGTGTCCGATCGCCGCGCCGCTCAGGCGGCGTCGGCGTCGAGCGCCATCTCGATGTCGGCGCGCAGCGCGTCCGGCTGGGTCTGCGGCGCGTAGCGCCGGATCACCTGCCCGTCGCGCCCGACCAGGAACTTGGTGAAATTCCACTTGATGGCTTCGGTGCCCAGCACCCCGCTGGCCTGCGCCTTCAGCCAGCGCCACAACGGGTGGGCGTGGGCGCCGTTGACGTCGATCTTGTCGAACAGCGGGAACTCCACGCCGTAGTTGCTTTCGCAAAAGGCCTCGATCTGCGCGGCCGAGCCGGGCTCCTGGGCGCCGAACTGGTTGCAGGGAAAGGCCAGCACGCTGAAGCCGCGCGCGCGGTAGGCGTGCTGCAGTGCCTGCAGTCCGGCGTACTGCGGCGTGTAGCCGCAGGCGCTCGCCGTGTTGACCACCAGCAGCACCTGCGAGCGCCAACGCGACAGCGGCTGCTGCTGCCCGTGGATGTCGCGCGCGCTGAAATCGAACAGCGTGGTGCCGGCGGGCGCGCCGGGGGCATCGCCGACCGTGCCTTCGGGGGCCGGGGTCCAGGCCGTCATCGTGGTCTCCTCCGCGCGGCATGCGCCGCGCCGTGCACGCCGTCATTGTGCTCCTCGCCGGGCCGCGACGCGGCCCCGGCGCGACGCTCGGCACGCGCCTCGGCGAGCGCGCCGAACACCACGCCGAGCGCGATCAGCAGGCCGCCGGCCAGGGCCTGCGGGCCCGGATGGCTGGCGCCCAGCAACGCCGAGCTCAGGCTCGCGAACACGATCTCCAGCATCATGATCACCGCCGTCAGCGCGGCCGGCAGGCGCGCCGCGCCGTACTGCAGTCCGAAACTGCCGGCGAGCATGGCCAGCCCGAGCAGGCCCACCGGCAGCAGCCACGAAGCGTCGGGCGCGGGAAGAGCCGGCGCCCAGCCCAGGCGCTGCGACAGCCAGGCCAGCGCGGCGCCGCAGAGCAGGCCGCCGCAGAACATGGCCAGCATGCGAGGCGGCGCCGCCTCGTCCGCGCAGCGCCGCAGCAGCACGTTGTTCAGCGCGAAAAACGCTCCGCCGCACAGGCCGAGCCAATCCGCGGATTGGCGCGGCAGCGGCAAGCCGCCGTCGTGCGGCCACAGCACGACCAGCGCGCCGCACAGCGCCACCGCCAGTCGCAGCCAGCCGGCAGGGCCGACTCGCTCGCCGAGAAGCGGGCGCGCCAGCAGCGTGGCCCACACCGGCATCAGGTAGAACAGCAACACCACGCGCACGACATCGCCGAGCGCGACGCCGAGGTTGAAGCAGACGTTGGCGCCCCCCGCGGACAGCGCCACCAGCCACAGCTGGCGGCTGCGCAGCACGCGCACCAGCGCGGCGGGGCGCGCCAGCACGACGGCGAGCGTGCCCGGCACGTACACCAGCGCGGTGGTCCACAGCGGCTGCACGCCCAGCGCGTGCGCGTGGCGCACGGGCCACCACGACAGGCCCCACACCAGCGCGCTCAGCGCCAGCCCGGCGACCGCCAGCCACGGCGTGGCACGCGAATCCGTCGTCGTCATCGCGCCTGCGCGCGCAGGCGCGCGATGCCCTGCTGCAGCGTCGCCGCCGACATCTCGCCGACGTACATGCGGTCGAGGTTTCCGTCGGGGCGGATGAACAGCGTCGTCGGATATCCGGGGGCGTCGTAGTAGGCGGCCAGCGCGCGCCGGGTGTCGAGCACGACCTGCGGGGCGTCGGCATGGCCGAGCTCGCCCAGCAACGCACGCACGGCCTGCGGCGATTCGCCCTGGTCGGCCAGCACGATGCGAGCATCGCGCTCGGTCGCTGCGCGTTGCAGCAGCATCGGAAGCTCGCGCCTGCAGGGCGGGCACCAGGTCGCCCACAGGTTGATCACAAGCGGACGCCCTCGCAGGCTGTCCAGCGCCAGCCGCCTGCCCTGCAGGTCGCGCAGCGCCAGCACCGGCAGCGGTCGCGGCGCCGGCTGCAGCGCACGCATCAGCGCCTGCCCGGCCAGCGTGACCAGCAGCGCTGCGGCGAAGCCCGCACCCAGCGCGCGCCGCAGGCGGGCGCGGCGCAGCCCCCACAGCACGAGCACCAACCCGGCCGCCAGCCAGCCGGCGGTGGCGTCGAAGCCGCCGTCGCGCAGGTCGAGCATCGCGAGCGCGCCGTGCATCTGCGCAAGCCAGCGCACGACGAACACCGCGCGCGCCACCAGCAGCCCGCACAGCGCGGCGACCAGCAGCGCCGGCCCCGGGCGGGCGTCGGCACCTGGAGCATCGCGACGCGCGACGGCGCCCGCCAGCAGGTCGGCCAGCCACCACGCCAGCAGCAACAGCAGCGGGGTCAATGGCAGCAACAGCGGGCCCAGGCGAAAGGAATTCACGGCGATGCCCGACGGGATCAGGACTGGTGCGACGCCGGATGGCGCGACTCGCCGATGAGCTGGGTCCAGTCGCGCTGACGCATGTTCCAGGCGTTCCAGCGCATCACCAGCCACATGCTGCCGACCATGAACACCCCGAACAGCATCATGGTCGAGCGCACCGAAAGATCCAGGCTGATGAGCAGCGAGTACAGCCCGAGCATGGCCAGCACGCTGACGTTTTCATTGAAGTTCTGCACCGCGATCGAATGCCCGGCGGAAAGCAGCACGTACCCTCGGTGCTGCAGCAGAGCGTTCATCGGCACGACGAAATAGCCGGCCATGGCTCCGATGAGCACCATGAACATCCCCGCCAGCAGAAGGTACAGCGGCAGGTGCAGGTTGCCGATCGAAAATTGCAGGTCCGGAACCACGTCGCGCGAGTACAGCGCCACCACCATGCACACCACGCCCATGCCGAGTCCCACCGGGAGCACGCGCAGGCTGTTCTTCAGCGGTACGCGCGTGGCGGCGAACATCGCGCCGAGCGCGATTCCGAAAGCCACGGTGGCCTGCAGTACGGCCGCGTTGCTGAGGTTCAGGCCCAACGCCGCCTCGGACCATTTGATCACGATGAACTGCAGGGTTGCGCCAGCCCCCCAGAACAACGTGGTCACCGCCATCGAGATCTGGCCGAGCCGGTCGCTCCACAGCACGCGCGTGCAATGCACGAATTCGGCCATCTGCCGCAGGGGATTGATGGTCTGGTGCGGATAGCGAGCACCGGTGTCGGGAATGCGAAGGTTGCAAAGCGCGGCGACCACGTAGACCACGGCGATCACGACCAGCGCGGCGTCGGCCGCGTCATGCATGCCCAGCGCGTGCGCCGGCGCGATGCCGAGCAGCCACGCGGCCGCCTGCTGGCTGACCAGGAAGCCTCCCAGCACGGTACCGAGAATGATCGAACCGACCGTGGTGCCTTCGATCCAGCCGTTGGCCGCGACCAGCTGCTGCGGCGGCAGCAGCTCGGTGAGAATGCCGTACTTGGCAGGTGAATACGCGGCAGCTCCCAGGCCGACCACCGCGTAGGACCACAGCGGATGCGTGCCGAACAGCATCAGCAGCAGACCGAGCAGCTTGACCAGGTTGGTGATCAGCATGACCTGGCCCTTGCGCAGCGAGTCCGCGAAACCGCCGACGAACGGCGCCAGCAGCACGTAGGACACCGTGAAGAAGAACTTCAGCAGCGGGGTCATCCAGCCCGGGGACTTCAACTGGACCAGCAGCGCGATGGCCGCGATGAGCAGGGCATTGTCGGCCAGCGACGAGAAGAACTGCGCCGCCATGATCCAGTAAAAGCCTTTTTTCATTCCGTGATGCGAACAGCGCAGCCGCGGCGGCGCTGCTGGCCTGTGCGGGAACGGATCTTTATAGCACAGCACCCGCCGGGCGCAGGGGGCGAAGGCACTACACTGGTGCACGCCATGTCACGCCCGATCCAGGCCACCATTTCGCTCGATGCCCTGCGCCACAACCTGGCGCGGGCGCGCGCAGCCGCGGGCCGCGCCAGGGTCTGGGCGGTGGTCAAGGCCAATGCCTACGGTCACGGCATCGAACGCGTGTTCCCGGCGCTGCGCGGGGCCGACGGCTTCGCGCTGCTCGACCTGGCCGAGGCGGAAACCCTGCGCGCGCTGGGCTGGGGTGGCCCGATCCTGCTGCTCGAGGGCTGCTTCGGCCTCGACGACCTCGCCACCTGCGAACGCCTCAACCTGTGGCACGTGGTGCACGACCCGATGCAGATCCACTGGCTGGCGTCGCGGCGCAAGGCGCGCGCGCACCGCGTGTTCCTCAAGCTCAACAGCGGCATGAACCGGCTGGGCTTCACGCCGGGGCAGTATCGCGCGGCCTGGCAGCGCCTGCGGGAAATCCCCGCAGTCGGCGCGATCTCGCACATGACCCATTTCGCCACCGCCGACGGCGCGCAGGGAATCGACGGCGCGCTCGAGGTATTCGGCGCCGAGGCCGACGGCCTGCCCGGCGAGCGCAGCCTGTGCAATTCGGCGGCGCTGCTGCGCTACGGGCATGGCTCGCTACCGGCGCGCGCCGATGCCGACGCGGTGCTCGGCGACTGGGTGCGCCCTGGCATCATGCTGTACGGAGCGTCTCCGACCGGCACGGTGCCCGACGCCGGCCACTGGCAATTGCGCCCGGCGATGAGCCTGGTCACGCGCATCATCGGTGTGCAGGCGGTCGCCGCCGGCGAAGCGGTGGGCTACGGCGCGGGGTTCCGCGCCGAACGCGCCATGCGCGTCGGAGTCGCCGCGCTGGGCTATGCCGACGGCTATCCGCGCCACGCGCCGACCGGGACGCCGATCGTGGTCGACGGTGTGCGCACGCGCATCGTGGGACGGGTGTCGATGGACATGGTCACCGTCGACCTCGACCCGGTGCGTGCCGCCGGGCGCGCCGCCGAGGTCGGCAGCCCCGTGCTGTGCTGGGGACGCCATCAGCAGGACGAACTCGGCATCGATGAAGTCGCCGAGTCCTGCGGCACGCTGGGCTACGAACTGATGTGCGCATTGGCGCGACGGGTTCCCGTGCAGGTGCTTTGATGGCCCGCTCGGGCTCCACCTTCGTGTGCAGCGACTGTGGCGGCCAGTCCGCGCAGTGGCTCGGCCGTTGCCCGCATTGCGGCGCCTGGAACACGCTGGTGGAAACGCGCACGGCGCCGGGCTCGCGCGCGTCCGCGCTGGGCAGCGCCGCCGCGCGCCCCGGCCCGGCGGCGCTGGCTCCCGGCTCCGCGGTGCAGGACCTGGCGCAGGTGCAGGCGGCGGCGCAGCGCCACATGCCCAGCGGCATCGGCGAACTCGACCGCGCACTGGGTGGCGGACTGGTCGCCGGCAGCGTCGTGCTGCTCGGAGGCGATCCGGGAATCGGCAAGTCCACGCTGTTGCTGCAGGTGCTGGCCGCGCTGGCGCCCGACACGCGCGTGCTGTATGTCAGCGGCGAGGAGTCGGCCGCGCAGATCGGGCTGCGCGCGCAGCGCCTGGGATTGCACGATGCGCCGGTGCGCCTGATGGCCGAGATCCAGCTCGAACGCATCGGCGACGCGCTCGCCGCCGAACAGCCCACGGTGTGCGTGATCGACTCCATCCAGACGGTCTACACCGAGCAGCTGTCATCGGCCCCCGGCTCGGTGGCCCAGGTGCGCGAATGCGCCGCGCAACTCACGCGCCACGCCAAGTCGCATGGAACCTGCATCGTGCTGGTCGGCCACGTCACCAAGGAAGGCGCGCTGGCCGGGCCCAGGGTGCTCGAGCACATGGTCGACACGGTGCTGTATTTCGAGGGCGACACGCACAGCAGCTTCCGGCTCATCCGCGCCATCAAGAACCGCTTCGGCGGCGTCGGCGAACTCGGCGTGTTCGCGATGACCGAGCGCGGGCTCAAGGGGGTGGCCAACCCCTCGGCCATCTTCCTGTCGCACCACGGAGCGCCGGTGCCGGGCTCGTGCGTGATGGCCACGCTCGAGGGAAGCCGCCCGCTGCTGGTCGAAATCCAGGCCTTGGCCGACAGCGCCGCGGCGCCGAGCCCGCGCCGGCTCAGCGTGGGACTCGACCCGGCGCGACTGGCGATGCTGCTGGCGGTGCTGCACCGCCACGCCGGCGTGTCCTGCGCGGATCAGGACGTGTTCGTCAACGCCGTCGGCGGGGTCCGCGTGGGCGAGCCGGCGGCGGACCTGCCGGTGCTGCTGGCGATCCAGTCCTCGCTGCGCAACCGCGCGCTGCCGCGCGGACTCGTGGCCTTCGGCGAAGTCGGGCTGGCCGGCGAGATCCGCCCTGCCCCGCGCGGACAGGAGCGCCTGCGCGAGGCCGCCAAGCTCGGGTTCTCGGCCGCCATCATCCCGGCCGCCAACGCTCCGCGCCACAACCCCGAGCAGCTCGACGGCATGCGCCTGCACCCGGTGCAACGAATCGACCAGGCGCTAGAGTTGTTGTGAGCCCCTAGGGGTGTGGGCCCCCTCCGTCGCGGGGGGCGACCCCCGCTCCGTCCCCCCGAGGGGGACAACCCCTGCCTTGGGGCGGCCCTGCGGCAGGAGGTTCCTTGGCAGCGACGGGTCTCACGTGGGCGTGGGGTTTTCAGGCGGGCTGGATAGCCGCCTGCGGCGGCCCAAGACGAACACTACAGCGCCTGGGGCCTCAGGCCGCCGCAGGCGGCTATCCACCGCCACCTGACGCCGCCAGCCACCGCAACTCCCTCCGCTGTCCAGGGCACTCCCGCCGCAGAGCCGCCTCAAGGCGGGGTGTGTCCCCCTTGGGGGGACGGAGCCGGGCTCGCGCCCGGCGACGGAGGGGGCGCCAACTGCGCGGGCTCGCCGTCGGCGCCGGGGCGCAGCTCGAACACCTGCACGTGGAACGGCAGCACGCCGGCACGGTGCGCCACGCTGACCAGCGTGGCGTGCGGCAGCTCGCGGCGCAGCAGCTCGTACATCGCCGTCTCCAGCGAGGCGTCGAGCGCGCTGGTGGCCTCGTCGAGGAACAGCCAGTCGGGCGCCGCCAGCAGCGCGCGGGCGATGGCCAGGCGCTGCTGCTCGCCGGGGGACAGGCGCTGCATCCAGCCGTCGTCGACGTCGAGCAGCGGCACCAGGTGCGGCAGCCGCGCGCTGTCCAGCACCTGGCGCAGGCGCGCGTCGTCGAAGGCCTCGCTGGGCATCGGGTAGGTCAGCACCTCGCGCAGCGTGCCCATCGGCAGGTAGGGCTTTTGAGGCAGGAACAGCACGCGCCCGGCCGGCAGGCGCTGGCCGCGGCCCTGCGCGTAGGGCCAGATGCCGGCGAGCCAGCGCATCAGCGTGCTCTTGCCCAGGCCCGACGGGCCCATGATCAGCGTGTGCTGGCCGGGCTCGATGCGCTGGCCGGCGGCCTGCAGCAGCGGCCTCCCGTCGGGGGTGTCGATGCGCAGGTCGCCCAGTTCCACGCCAAGTTCCACGCCCTGGCGCGGCGCCGCGTCGGAAGGCGCGGCCTGCCGCGGCAGCGCCGCGGCAGGCGCCATCTGCTGCGCGCGCACCTGCTCCACCGATTCCAGGAAAGTCGCCAGACGCTGCAGCGTGGCCAGCCAGCTGACGATGCTGCCGTAGGAGGAGATGAACCAGGACAGGGCGCCCTGTACCTGGCCGAAGGCGTTGGTGGTCTGCGTCAGGCCGCCGAGGTGGATCTTGCCGGCGAAGTAGCGCGGCGCCGCCACCAGGATCGGAAAGATGATCGCCAGCTGGCCGTAGAACGACGTGTACCACGTGAACAGCTTCTGGCGCTTCATGATGCCCCACCAGTTGTTCCAGATGTTCGCGAACCGCGCGCGGTGCCCCTCGAGCTCGCGCGGCTCGCCGCGGTACAGCGCGATGCCCTCGTTGTGCTCGCGCGTGCGCGCCAGCCCGAAGCGGAAATCGGCCTCGTAGCGCTGCTGGTCGAAGTTCAGGCGGATCAGCGGCTTGCCCACCACGTGCGCCAGCCAGCTGCCGACGCCGGAGTACACGAGCGCCGCCCACACCATGTAGCCGGGGATGTGCACTCCCCACAGCGTGAAGGCGCCGGAAAGCTCCCACAACACGAACAGGAAGGAGAACAGCGTGACCACCGACGAGATGACGCCGAAGAACAGGTTCAGCGTGCTGCTGACGAAGCTGTTGATGTCGTCGGAAATCCGCTGGTCCGGGTTGTCCTCCTGGCCGCGGCGCAACGCCATGCGGTAGTGGGTGCCGCCTTCCAGCCAGTCGCGCAGGAACACCTCGGTGACCCAGCGGCGCCAGCGGATCTGCAGCATCTGCTGCAGGTACTGGGAGTACACGGCCAGCACGATGTAGATGAAGGCCAGGATCGTGAACACCAGCAGCAGGTGCTTGAACTGCGGATAGGCATGCGCCTGCAGCGCGTTGAAGAAGTCCCGGTTCCAGAAGTTCAGGCGCACGTTGATCCAGATCAGCGCCAGGTTCATCGCCAGCACGGTGCCCAGCAGCAGCCAGCCCATTCGCCAGTCCTCCGAGACCCAGTAGGGCTTGGCGATTTCCAGGAACTGGCGCATCGAGAAGCGGTAGGGCCGACTGACGGGATCTGGACGGGACATGAGGCGGACGCGGATGGGAAACGGGTGGCTGCGCGGCGACGGGAGCTGGGATGCGCCTCGCCGGCAGCCGACATTGTGCCCGCATCGTGCCGTTTCATGGCGCGCAGGCGCCGCCCTTAAAATGCGATTTTCATATCCGACCCTGGAGACTCACATGGCTTTGCCGACGCCCACGTCGATGTCCGATCGCGACGGGAAAATCTGGATGGACGGCCAGCTCGTCGAGTGGCGCGATGCCAAGATCCACGTGCTGACCCACACCCTGCACTATGGCTGCGGAGCCTTCGAGGGCGTGCGCGCCTACGAGACCAGCCAGGGCACGGCCATCTTCCGCCTGCGCGAGCACACCCAGCGCCTGTTCGACAGCGCCAAGATCCTGCGCATGCAGATTCCCTTCACGCTCGAGCAGGCCATGCAGGCGCAGATCGACGTGGTGCGCGCCAACGGTTTCAGCTCCTGCTACATCCGCCCGCTGGTGTGGATCGGTGACAAGAAGCTGGGCGTTTCCCCGCGCGGCAACACCATCCACCTGATGGTCGCGGCATGGCCGTGGGGCGCGTACCTGGGCGAGGAAGGCCTGGCCAAGGGCATCCGCGTGAAGACCAGCAGCTACACCCGGCACCACGTGAACATCACCATGTGCAATGCCAAGACGGTGAGCAACTACACCAACAGCATCCTGGCCAACCTCGAGGTCACGGCCGACGGATACGACGAGGCGCTGCTGCTCGACCCGCAGGGCTTCGTCAGCGAGGGCGCCGGCGAGAACATCTTCGTCGTGCGCGACGGCGTGGTCTACACGCCCGACGCGTCGTCGGGCGCGCTCAACGGCATCACCCGGCGTACCGTGTTCTCGATCTGCGAGGACCTGGGCCTGCGGGTGGAGGCCAAGCGCATCCCGCGCGACGAGATCTACATCTCGGACGAGGCCTTCTTCAGCGGCACGGCCGCCGAGATCACGCCGATCCGCGAACTCGACGGCGTGACCATCGGTGCCGGCCAGCGCGGCCCGGTCACCGAGCGCATCCAGAACGCCTTCTTCGACATTGTCGGCGGGCGCAACCCGAAATACGCGGACTGGCTTGCCCGCGTCTGACGCCGGCTCGCAGCAGCCCGCCCCCCGCATGGAGATCCGTACGTCATGAGCGCCATTCCCAAGCCCGAGATGCCGGTGGTCGAACTCAAGGCCTCCGACCTGCCCGCGTTCTGCCCCAACCCGGCGATGCCGGTGTGGAGCACGCATCCGCGCGTGTTCCTGGAGGTCAGCCACGGCGAGACCGCCTGTCCGTATTGCGGCACGCGTTATCGCCTGGCCGACGGCGAAGTCGTGCACGGGCATTGAGCGCACCGGGCCGGCCGGCGAGCCCCGCCGCCCACGGACCGCGGGGCGACGCGGGCAACCGCAGCCTGCTGGTTGCGCCGCAGTGGATCGGCGACGCCGTGATGGCGCAGCCGCTGGTGGGGCTGCTGCACGCGCGTGGCGAGCAGCTCACTGCGCTGGCGCTGCCGGGAGTGGCCGACGTGCTGCGCGCGATGCCGGGCGTCGCGCAGGTGGTGCAGACCGGCTTCGCGCACGGCCGCCTCGACCTGCGGGCGCGGCTGCGCCTGGCGGCCGAGCTGCGCGACCAGGGATTCGCCCGGGCCTACGTGCTGGGCAACAACGTCAAGGCACGGCTCGTTCCGTGGCTGGCGGGAATCCCGGTTCGCATAGGCTGGAACGGCGAGGCGGCAGGCGCGCTGCTGACCCATGCGCTGGCGGCTGGGGACGGCGGCGGCACACGCCCCGACATGCGCGAGCATTACGCACGCCTGGCTGGCGCAGTGCCTGCGCGCTCGCCCGGCGCGGCCGGGCTGTCCGGCTGCGCCGATGCGTGCTGGCGGGCCGCGCCGGAGCCTGTGCTCGAGGTGTCAGCGCGGCATTCGACTCGCGCGGCAGCCGACTTCGGCCTGGAGCAGGCCTTCATCGCGCTGTGCCCGGGAGCCGAGTTCGGCCCCGCCAAGCAGTGGCCTGCGCAGCACTACGCGGCGCTGGCCCGCATGGCACTCGACACCGGGCTGCGCGTGGCCGTGCTGGGAACCGCGCGCGACCACGCGTTCGCGCAGGCCATCGTGCGCGGCGCCGGCGGCACGGGGCAGGCCCAGGTGCTGGACCTGTGCGGACGCACGTCGATGGCGCAGGCGCTGGCGCTGCTCGGCGCCGCGGCCGGCGTGGTCAGCAACGACTCGGGACTGATGCACGTGGCGGCCGCGCTCGGCCGCCCCACCGTCGGAATCTACGGCTCGACCGACCCGCGCCACACGCCGCCGGCGGCGCGCCACAGCTCCACGCTCTGGCTGCACCTGCCGTGCAGTCCGTGCTTCGCGAGACAGTGCCCGCTGGGCCACGGCAACTGCCTGCACGCGCTCGACCCGGAGTGGGCCTGGAGCGTGCTTCGCGGGCTCATGCTGGCGTGGCACGGCATGGCGCCCTGAGCCGCGGCGCCTGGGCGGCGGATGCGCCGCCCGGGAGCAACTTCCCGATCAGCCTGTGGTGCCGTTGCGCCGCACCGGTGCCGCGCCGCGGCCCTGGCCGCGTCCGCCGTCGCGTCGCGCCTGCTGGCCGTCACGACGACCGGCGCCACCGCGCGACTGCCCATTCGAGTCGCCGCGCCCATGCCCGGCGCCGCTCCCGCGCGGGGCATCGCCACGGCGCGGGCCGGAGGCCTTGCCGCCGCCGATCACCGTGCGCCCGACGCGAATCGGCTGCGCGCGTTCCTGCGGATCGGGCTCGAAACCCGCCACCAGGCTGCGTTCGATCGGGCGCCCGATGAGGTTCTCGATGTCGCGCAGGAAACGCAGCTCGTCGACGCACACCAGCGAAATCGCACGCCCCTCGGCTCCGGCACGCCCGGTGCGACCGATGCGGTGCACGTAATCCTCGGGCACGTTGGGCAACTCGAAGTTGACGACCAGCGGCAGCTGGTCGATGTCGATGCCGCGCGCGGCGATGTCGGTGGCCACCAGCACCTGCAGCTTGCCGCTCTTGAAATCGGCCAGCGCGCGCGTGCGCGCGCCCTGGCTCTTGTTGCCGTGGATGGCATCGGCTCCGATGCCGTCGCCGCGCAGCTGCTCGGCCAGGCGGTTGGCGCCGTGCTTGGTGCGCATGAACACCAGCACCTGGAACCAGTTGTTCTCGCGCACCAGATGGGTCAGCAGCTCGCGCTTGCGGTCGCGGCCCACGGGATGCACGGTCTGCAGCACGGTGGTGGCCGCGGTGTTGCGGCGCGCCACTTCGATCACCTTGGGGCGATCCAGCAGGCTGTTGGCCAGCGACTTGATCTCGTCCGAGAAGGTGGCCGAGAACAGCAGGTTCTGGCGCTTCGGCGGCAGCAGGCCGAGCACCTTGCGGATGTCGTGGATGAAGCCCATGTCGAGCATGCGGTCGGCCTCGTCGAGCACCAGGGTGTCGACGCCCGACAGGTCCAGCGTGCGCTGGCCATGGTGGTCGAGCATGCGGCCCGGGGTGGCGACGACGATGTCGACGCCGCGGCGCAGCGCGTCGACCTGCGGCTGCATGCCCACGCCGCCGTACATGACCATGCAGCGCAGCTTCAGGTGCTTGCCGTAGTCGCGCACGTTCTCGGCCACCTGCGCGGCGAGTTCGCGCGTGGGCACCAGCACCAGCACGCGGGGGATGACCTGGCCACGGGAGTTGCGCGCCGGTTCCGCCTGGCTGAGGCGGTGCAACAGCGGAAGGGTGAACGCGGCCGTCTTGCCGGTGCCGGTCTGCGCGGCGGCCAGCAGGTCGCCGCCGGCGAGCACCGCCGGGATGGCCTGCGCCTGGATCGGGGTGGGCGTGGAATAGCCCTGCTCGCCCACGGCGCGCAGGATGGGCTCGCTGAGCCCAAGGGATGCAAAAGTCATGGAGTCTTTCGAGGCCCGCGCGCCGAGGACGAGTGTCGTGACGAGACGCGCGAGAAACCACGATGACCGTCTCGACGACCCGTGCAGGCCGGCCGAAGGCCGCCGCATGGGTTCCGGAATGTCCGGAACGAAACGCCAGTTTGTCACCGAGGCGAACAGCCGGCAAGGCGCCAGCAGGAGTCGGATTCGACAGCCGGCGCCGCAAACTGTAAGCACGCCGACAAGACTCGAATTCTAGCACGCATGCCGAGCGCGAAAGCCCTGGCCGGCCCTTGCGCCCATGAGCAGGAGGGCAGGAGCCCGCGGCGACCCACGCCGTGCCCCGAGCATTGGCTATGCTGGAGTGCCGGGGCGCGCGCCGGGCGCGAGGCTCCACGCGGCACGCCGCTACCCGCCTTCGCTACCCGCCTTCGCCACCCGCCTTCGCCACCCGCCTTCGCTACCCGCCTTCGCCACCCGCCGCGCCTGCGCGCGGCCCCGGCCCCTGCCCGCCCCCCGACTTCCCGCAACCCGGACCCCGAGAAATCATGAGCATCTACACCACCCTGCAAAGCCTCGGCATCACGCTGCCCGAGGCCGCCACCCCGGCCGCCGCCTACCTGCCGTTCGTGCAGAGCGGCGACCTGCTGTTCGTCTCCGGCCACATCAGCAAGCGCGACGGCCGCGTGCTCGCCGGCCAGCTCGGGCGCGAGCTCGACACCGCCCAGGGCCGCCAGGCCGCGCGCGGCGTGGCCATCGACCTCATGGGCACGCTGCATGCGGCCTGCGGCGACCTGCGACGCGTGCGACGAATCGTCAAGCTGCTGGGGCTGGTCAACTCCACGCCCGACTACACCGAGCAGCACCTGGTGATCAACGGTGCGTCGGAACTGTTCGGCGAGGTCTTCGGCCCCGCCGGCCAGCATGCGCGCAGCGCGTTCGGCGTGGCGCAGCTGCCGATGGGCGCCGCGGTGGAAATCGAACTCATCGCGCAGCTGCAGGATTGACCAGGCGCATCGCGTCGGCCTGGAACCCGGCGGCCTTGCCGCGCCGCGCGCGGCGCCCGACAAACTCCTGCAACGCGCGCGCGCCCAGCACCTGGCTGCGCGTCTTGCCGCCGCGCCCCGGGCCGGACAGCTCGATCGCGTCGCCATCGCACAGCGCGAGCGCGGCCAGCAGCTGCTGACCCGGCTGCAGCGCCATCAGCTGCACGCCGCGTCCGCCGCGCGGCAGTTCGCGCACCTCGTCGGCGGCGAACACCAGCAGCCGCCCGTCGCTGTCGAGCACCGCGAGCTGGCTTGCCTGCAGCACGGCGCCCTGCGCATCGCTGCGGCGCAGCGCCTGCGGCGGCAGCAGGGTCTCGCCCGCCTCGAGGCTGACGAAGGTCTTGCCGGCGCGCTGCCGACTGCCGAGGTTGTCGGCGGCCGCGATGAATCCGTATCCCCCGGAACCGGCCAGCAGCAGCGGCGTGTCGGGCGCGCCGCACCAGTAGTGCGCGGCGGTCGTGCCGGCGGGAGGGTCGATGAACCGCGTCACCGGCAGGCCGTCGCCGCGCCCGCCGGGAAGTTGCGAGACGGCCAGGCTGTAGGCGCGGCCATCGCTGCCCAGCACCCACAGCGTGTCGGTGCTGCGGCAGGCGAACACGTCGAGCAGCGCATCGCCCGGCTTGAAGCTCAGCGCGGCGGCGTCCAGTCCGTGCCCCTTGAGCGCGCGCAGCCAGCCCATTCGCGACACCACCACGCTGACCGGCTCGTCGGGCACGCGCAACTCCAGCGACGCGCGGCTTTCCGCCTGCAGCAAGGTCCGGCGCGCATCGCCGTGCTGGCGCGCATCGGCCTCGATCTCCTTGACCACCCTGCGGCGCAGGGCCTTGTCGTCGTCCAGCAGGGTCTGCAGTTCCTTGCGTTCGTCCTGCAGGCGCGCGATTTCCTGGTCGATGCGAATGGCCTCCAGACGGGCCAGCTGGCGCAGGCGGATTTCCAGGATGTCCTCCGCCTGGCGCTCGCTCAGGCGAAAGTGCTGCATCAGCGCGGGCCTGGGCTCGTCGCTGTCGCGGATGATCCGGATGACCTCGTCGATGTTGAGGAGCACCGCTCGGCGCCCCTCCAGGATGTGCAGGCGATCGAGCACCTGCTGCAGGCGATGGGCGCTGCGCCGCCGAACCGTGAGCAGACGGAACTCGGTCCACTCGCGCAGCATGTCGAGCAGGTTCTTCTGGCGCGGCTTGCCGTCGGCCCCGATCATGACCAGGTTCAACGCCACGCTGACCTCGAGCGACGTGGTCGACAGCAGCACCGAGACGAGTTCCTGCACCGGCACGCGCGAGCTCTTGGGCTCGAACACCAGGCGCACCGCGGCTTCGCGCCCGGACTCGTCACGCACGCCGTCGAGCACCGCCAGCACGGTCTGCCGCAGCTGCTGCTGCTCGGCGCTGAGCGCCTTCTTGCCGGCCTTCGGCTTGGGGTCGGTGAGCTCCTCGATCTCCTGCAGCACCCGCTGCGCGGAGCTGCCCGGCGGCAGCTCGGTGACCACCAGCTGCCATTGTCCGCGCGCCAGCTCCTCCACCGTCCAGCGTGCGCGCACCTTCAGGCTGCCGCGCCCCGACGCGTACGCGGCGCGGATGTCGGCGGCGCTGCTGATCACCTGTCCGGCGGTGGCGAAGTCGGGCCCCGGAATGAGTTCCAGCACTTCATCCAGCGTGATCGACGGCTTTTTCAGCAAGGCCACGCAGGCCTGAGCGACCTCCTGCAGGTTGTGCGACGGAATCTCGGTGGCCATTCCCACGGCGATTCCGCTGGCGCCGTTGAGCAGCAGCATCGGCAGGCGCGCCGGCAGCAGGCGCGGCTCCTGCGTGGAGCCGTCGTAGTTGAGCTGGAAGTCCACCGTTCCCTGGTCGATCTCCTCGAGCAGCAGGCGGGCGATCGGAGTCAGCCGGGCCTCGGTGTAGCGCATGGCAGCTGCGCCGTCGCCGTCGCGCGAACCGAAGTTGCCCTGGCCGTCGATCAGTGGATAGCGCTGTGCGAAGTCCTGCGCCAGGCGCACCAGCGCGTCGTATGCCGCCTGGTCGCCGTGGGGGTGGAACTTGCCGAGCACGTCGCCGACCACGCGCGCCGACTTCACCGGACGCGCACCGGCCCCCAGGTCCATGCGGTCCATCGCGTACAGGATGCGCCGCTGCACCGGCTTGAGGCCGTCGCAAACATCGGGCAGCGCGCGCCCCTTGACCACCGAGATGGCGTAGTCGAGATAGGCCTGGCGCGCATAGTCGGCCAGCGCAAGCGCGTCGCCGTCCGCCACCGCGGCGGTGGCGAACAGGTCGGGAGTGGTATCCGCCGGCGTGGCGCCGGGCGTGTCCGAGGGAGTTGCTGTCATCGAATCAACCTAGCGATAGTGGGGGCGTACATCTCAGACGTCGACCTCGACGCTGTCGCCGAAGGCTTCCATCAGTTCGCGTCGGGCCTGTGCCTCGCCCTTGCCCATCAGGCGCGTGAACAACTCGGACGTCGCCTCGCTGCCGAAGGCCCCGA